>WRED01000008.1 GCA_009779495.1 Oscillospiraceae bacterium
TGATCTTTCGGCACCAGCTCTTCCAGGCATACAATCTTGACCTCGCCGCGCTTGCTTTCTTTCTTCTCAAGCATCTTTTTCACTCCTATCCATTATACCATAAAAAGCCCGCTTTTGCGAGCTCTTTCTTGGTGTCATAGGGGGTTCTTTGACAATCTGAAAGTTTGATACAATCAAACTTTGTCCTTTTTCGCTGCAATTTTGACTCCTCCGTTTGGATAGTATGCATACAATCAAACGGCTTAAAAAATCAACCAACAAACGCCAAAAACGCCACCGGTTTCGGCAAAGAATCCTGCGGCGTTTTCGTGTGCAGCATCATTTTTCGGACTTGATCTCAACTGCCGTGCCATCACGAAAAAAGGCTGACAGCTGCCCATCCGAGAAAACCCTGACCGAATCCACGGTGATATACCAAAGCTCCTCATCGAACTCGGTCACGAGATTTTATCAAGGTTTTCCCGTCACAACAGCTTTCCCCCGCATAACGTTGCTATACGACGCTCTGCGGGGGCGCTGTTTTTATCTATACTTTTGCTTTAACTTGTCTTACCAGTACCAAAAATAATCATTCGGGTCCAAAGAATGCTGCTTCGGGTAGCCCAACGAATAGACGCTAATATCATACAGGAGAATATTCAGATCATCAGCATCCATAACGCCGTCGTGATTGAGGTCCGCAGCAAAGAAAAACGGGTTATCTTCGGGGTCATCCGCTTGCGCCCAGGCTGGCGTACCATTCATCGCGGATATCATAACGGATACATCAGAAGAGTTAATCGCACCGTCGCCGTCCAAATCACCGAATACGACGACAAAAAACGTTCTGAACACTTCGTCGTTCTCGTCATAAACCGTGAGCTTCGCGCCGGTGGAATCTGTAGCACATTGGTTGTACTCATAAGTAACCTCGTATCGTCCTCCGTTAAGCGCTGCAAGTGTCCCGTCAAGAGTTGGGGCGAGCGTGTCAAGACCGTAGACGTAGTTGATTTTCTCCCCTTTTAGGTAAGTGCTTGTATGCCCAAGCTCCAGGAATTGAATCGACAACTCCTCCGAGTCAAAGTAATTGGTAACCGCGCCCGGGATAGCCTGGATATACGGGCCGGGAGGTCCCACGAGATCACCTGTCTGCTGGTCCATGAGCCACATTTTAGTAGCGACCTTATTGAGTATACTGACCACGTTGTTGTTGATCAGCCCATTCTTAAGCAAATCGGCGGCAAAGAAATAAGGGGAACTGGAATCTTTAAGATTAGGCGCACTGTTACTGTTTATTGTGAAGTTATTCACAACCGAAACGTCGCCGCTGTTGATTTTGCCGTCGCCGTTCACGTCACCATAAATAACAATCTTGTACACATCTTCGAAACAAGGATCGTAATCGCTGTACAGCGTGACTGTCGCGCCTGTGCCATATATGACCGTATTGTTCGCTCCTGCCGTGCCGCCCTGTACTTCAAAGTATCCGAAACCTTCAACATCAAGGAAAGTGTTCTTTAGCTCGCTCTCCGTCAGATACGTCTTGAGACCGTAGATGAAATTCTTGTTGTAGTCGATGATCGTCGTCGAGTTGGCTTTCGGGATCAATTCCGGTTCGCTCAACAGATAATCAACCATGTTCTTGAAGTTTACGACGCCAACGCCATACTGAAAGTGAACATACCCATATGGGAGACCGTTTTCTTCTTCTTCTGTTCCACCCTCGATATGATAAAACGGTTTATTCCACTCCTCGGGAACAAGGACAGTCTTTTTGAGTAATGCTTTGACTGCCAAAGGATTGCTCGACAGCGAGGGTTCAACCGCGATTGCCGTCGCTGCCGCCGCGGACACCACCGCCGCAGACATAGAGGTTCCGGACCCCTCTAAATAAAGTGGTTTTTCTGTAAGGTCATATTTTTCCATGAAGTAATCCATCACGATACTTTGGCGGGACCAAGTGCTGTAAATATCTTTTTTTCCTGTTATTTCCCCTAAAACTTCTTGCAACACCCTCATGTCGCCCCCTGGCGCCGCCAAGTCGATATAGGGATAACCGTCAAGCCTATAAAAGTTAGAATACTGAGAATGAGTAAAATCAGAATCAACAGACGCCACCGTAATGACGTTATCCATTCCGGCAGGAATATTATAAGGTCTCCAACCGACGCTGTTTCCTGCTGATGTAACCACTACACATCCACTGTCTATGGCGTCATTGACACTATCTATAAAGGTTTGAGCGACAGGCATGTCCCCGTCATCGTCGTCGCAATCCCACGAAAAGCTCATGTTTATAATGTCGCAACCAGTTTTTACAGCATCATCAACCGCACCGGCAAGAATAAGAAAGGTAGTAACTGCGATAGGTGTATTATCATCATAATATCCAATACCCGACGCCGTGTCACCATACTCCTCTTCGGTTGTTGGATCCCATATGGGCTTACCTATCCACATAACAGCATAAGGTTTGATTTTAACATTGGGTAAAGTGTGGGCGACAATAATTCCGGCGACATGTGTGCCGTGCCCATGAATATCTTTTGTGTTCGACAGCGCCCCAAGGGTAAGGTTGGAATAATTGTAATAATTGTGATGTAAATAATAATTATGATCAGGATGACTTGAATCATTGAGAGGGTGAGTCGGGTCAAAGAGAGGATCATTCGGATCAAGGATAGGATCATCAGGATCAACAAAGAAAGGATCCTTATTAAAAATCTTATACGCCGAAAATTTATTATTCGGCAATATCCGTGGATTGTTGGGGTCGGTATTAAAGAACGGGTGATTCTTGTCCACGCCGGTGTCAAGCAAAGCAATCTTGACTTTTTTCAGGTTCATCTCACTTATAAGCGCGTTCGCCGCCGGTGACTCAACCATATCCGCGCTCCAGTCCTCGCCCACAATATCAAGTCCCTCCGGAGGATAAGACGGCGTTCCGCCAGACGCGAGAAAATCCCTTGCTATGTAGACATCATATTCCACATAAACTGTCTCCGGCTGCGCTTCAAAATAGCTGAAAGCCGCCTCTGCGGATTGCTCGTCCGCGTATTGGAAAATATGAAGATTTCTGTAGCCTTCGATCTTGGACACCGCGCCGCAGTCCTCGTCAAGGGGTTCATTCGAGCCGGTTTTAACGATCAAGCGGTTCGTAGAAGTGTTTTCCCACATCTCGGCAACCGTCAGTTCTTTTCCGTTTTCGCCGGGAGCGGTTTTCACATCATCAATTGTGGGAATGTTCCCCATAATCATCTCCGCTAACAACGCCGTGTACTCCCCGCCGTCCATGTCGGGAATTATGGAGTCCCCGTTCACCCCGGCAAGCGACATTCCCAACGGGATCGCTAAAAGCGAAAGCCCCAACAGGAAAGCAGAAAAAATTTTTAACTTTTTCATGATCACACCTTCTTTCTTCATTTTTGTTTACTTTACTGCTTTAAAGTGCACAATAAACTTCATTCCTGACTCCCGATAATTGTTTAAATTTACCTCCTTAAGTTTATTATAACATAAATCAGCGCCTTGTCAATGTAGAAATTCAGCTCGGATTTTTGTCGTAGTTGCATATAAAATAAAATGTAATCAGTATTGTAAATGGGCTGTTCGATCATGTGTTCAGCCGTAAGTGAATACGTAAAACCATCAAAAACGCCTCAGCAGATCACCCAATGATTGAGTTATCCGCTGAGGCGTTTTTATTTCACATCCTGATTTTTTTTCCATTTATAGGCGCCTTGGGGATTTGCCCTTAAAGCGTTCCCTCATCGGCATAGACCTTGTGAAAATTCCAATCTTTTATCAGGATGTAACTTTTAAGCTTGTCTATTTGTGCCCTTATGGAATAACCCTCTTGGGCTTGCTCGGCGGTTGACACACGAACGTATATGGCAGTTTTTAACATATATCTTGCCCTTTCGTTTCCAAAAGAGCTTTTTTTGTTTTTTCCTGCCTTGCTTTTCGTGGTATTGACGTTTTTAAAAAGAACTTTAATATTCTTTTTTGTAATTCTTCTGGTAGTATTATTTCTCTTTTTGGCTCGTTATTTTCCATATCTAAAACCCCCTTGTGTTTTGGCAACAATACATCTTTATAGGGATTTATTGGATATTATATCATTTAACGAAAGTGGACAAATCCTTGTATATCAACAATAGTTTGTCCTTACTGGTTTATTTGTTGTGTTACTTTATCCGCAAAATTTCAGACAATCTGACGAAAAAATCTCTCGGCAATACGACGTTCCCGATTTAATCAGCGGTTACTTAATCTATACTCGGCAATATAATATTTGTTACCTTGAACTCCGTACACTCAAACTCGTACGTGCCCGCTTCCCTTTTCAGCGCTTCATCAATCAGCCATGCCGCTTTCAGGCAAATACCGGTTTTCACGTCGATACAAAAACTGACCGGGAAGCCGTCGCCGTTCAAAACCGAATACACCGCGCACCTGCGCCCCGCCACGGTTTCCTCACCGGTTTTTACCATACCATTGTAAATCGTGTAATAACTGAACAGCGTCGCGGACGCCTGTACATACAGGCCCACAGCGTCCTCATTCATGGGCGCGCCCGGATTCATGCCGGAAAAGCGGCTGCTTCCGGCATTGCGGGTGTAGCAAAAGTAACCGCCCTCCACGGGAGTGAACAGCGACTCGTTCCCATCGCTCGAAAAATAGATTCTCCCGCCTTGCCTGGCCGCGATAACCTCCGACGCGTCGTGCTGGCCGCCGCTCCTGATATGGACAGCGTAGGCGATATAATATTCTTCCGGCGTATTTTGAGAGATGTAGCTTTCATTATACGAAGCAGGAACGCCCGGCTCCGAAACGCCGTATGTGCCGTTTTCATATATAAAATTCTTCTGTTCGACCGTCTCAGGCTCGTCCGACATCAAGACCGCGCAAGCGCCGACCGACAACAGCAAGGCCGCACAGGCAAGTAACAACATCAACCTTTTCAAGCAAAACACATCCCTCGAAAGAAAGTAAGAACCTGTATTCATATGGAGGTTCTAAACAAAAGGCAAGAAACAGGAGTCGTTTCTTCTCCTGCCCCTGCCCCTCTTATATTGTATTAAACGCGAAAAATTGTTAAACCGTCACGGCCGCCTGTTCCTGCTGTTCCTGCAGCGCCGCCTGCTCGGCCGCGAGCCTTTCAGCCTCTTCCCTTTCGGCGGTGCGCTTTTCCATCTCCTTGCGGATATCCGCGAGCGGCACGCCGCTTTCCACGAGCTGGAAGTATTCCGCTGACGGGATCCCGCCAACAAAAGTGTCTTTATAAACGACTTCGATCCTCTTTTGGAACACCATGACGTCTATCGCGAAGCTGGCGGCCAGCAGCGCGAAATAGATATACGCGCCGAATCCCACGCTTCCGCTGATGACGGACGGGAAAATGGCCGACGCGTTCCCGGCGAAGAGCGTAAACGTCACCGCCGAAGCCGCCGCGAACAGGAGGGCAAAGCAGTTAAACGTATAATTGCGCTGCCTGCCTTTCGGGGAGGCGGACAGCATCAGCAGAACCAGCCTGACAAGCACCATCAAAAGCGAAAGAACAAGCGTCACAAGCGAGAGAACAAACAATATGAACGTCTTTCCCAAAACCGGGGACGACAGCAGGCTGATCAGCGCGCCGAAATCCGCCTTGGAAATCATGTTGTACAGCGCGATGGCGTTGATCGTCGATGACTCGGATATGTAGGGCGCCTGAAAAGCAATCTTGCCCAAGGGAAGAATGACCGTAAATAAGGGCAGGACGCTGAAAACGATCCTCGCGATCGAAAGCTTTGACCCGGCAAAGGCGGTCTTAAGCCTGTCGATCCTTTTTTGGAACACGGCGTGTTCAGCCTCGGCCTTGTCGGCGTCAAGCAGGAGTCTTTCCTCCATTCCGTAGTAGACCATGTTTACGTTGCAATGGGGACAGTTGGGTCTCCAGTCAGTAATTTTCAGTTTACCGTTGCATTTTGGGCAGGTTGCTGCCATATTGTCTCCTCCTACATGGGTTCACACCCATTCAATTAACATAATGTTAACATAAAACGCCGTTAAATGCAATAGTATTTTTTAGATTTTTAACGGGGTTTTTAACGGCGGCCGCACGAACAAATAAATTGTAAAACTATTACAAAATAAACATGTTTCAGGTGTAGAACGGGGCTTGCTTCAATACAAATCCATGCCGGAAACGGATTGCTTCCGGCATTGGCTAATCTATAGTTTCGCAATACTTTCTTTCAGCATCCCGATCTTCCCCTCAATCCGCGCCGCGTTCTCCCGCTGCGCCGCCACAACCGCCTCAGGCGCTTTTGCCACAAAGCTTTCATTGTTCAGCTTGCCCTGAACCGCCGAAAGCTCTTTCTCCGCCTTTTCAAGCTCCTTTTGCAGTCTCAGGCGTTCGGTCTCAAGATCAATCAGCTCGCCCATGGGAATATACACCTTCGCTTCGTTCGTCACGATGCTGACCGTGCTGTCCAGTTCAAACGCGCCGCCCACTTCGATTTCCGATGCGCCCGCGAGCTTCTGAAACATCGTCTCGGCCGCTGCAAAGGTTTCCCTGTACGCCGTCGCGATATACAGCTTTGCCTTTTTGGACGGCGGCACGTTCATCTCGGCACGGCGGTTGCGGACCGCGCGGACGACAGCCATCACGCGCTCCATCTCGGCCTCTTCCTCCGCGAAGTGCAGCGACCCGTCGTACACAGGCCACGGGGACAGCATGACCGTTTCGCCCTCGTGCGGCAGCGTTTGCCAAATCTCCTCTGTAATAAACGGCATAAACGGGTGAAGCAGCTTGAGCGTGTTCGACAGCACATAGACGAGCACGCCTTTGGCTGTGACGGCGGCGTCTCCCCCCTGCTGTATGGAAATCTTCGCAAGCTCAATGTACCAGTCGCAGAACACGTCCCATATGAATTCATACAGCTTCTGCACCGCGATGCCAAGCTCGAACCGCTCAAGGTTTTCCGTGGCCTCGGCGGCCAGCGTATTATATCGGCTGAGAATCCATTTGTCCGCGGTACTCAGGCCTGTCGGCACGCGCGGTGCGGGTTCGTTTTCACCGAGGTTCATCAGGATAAAGCGCGCGGCATTCCACAGCTTATTGGCGAAGTTGCGGCTGGCCTCGACCTTTTCGTCCGAAAAACGCATGTCGTTTCCGGGGCTGTTGCCCGTCGCGAGGGTGAATCGCAGGGCGTCAGCGCCGTATTTGTCAACGATCTCCAGGGGATCAATGCCGTTACCCAGGGATTTTGACATTTTGCGTCCCTGCGCGTCACGCACAAGCCCGTGGATGAGCACCGTGTCAAAGGGAGCCTTGCCCATGTGCTCGACGCCCGAGAACATCATGCGCACGACCCAGAAGAAGATGATATCGTAGCCGGTGACCAGCGTATTTGTCGGATAAAAATGCCTGAGATCGTCCGTGTCGTCCGGCCAGCCAAGCGTCGAGAACGGCCACAGCGCCGACGAGAACCATGTGTCCAGCGTATCCGGGTCCTGTGTCAGGTCCGCGCAGCCGCACTCACGGCACGATTCCGGCGTTTCTTTCGCGACGTTTATCGCGCCGCAGCCGTCACAGTACCACGCGGGGATGCGGTGCCCCCACCACAGCTGGCGCGAGATGCACCAGTCGCGGATGCTTTCCAGCCAGTTGAAGTAAATCTTTTCAAATCGCTGGGGCACGAACCTCGTCTCGCCGTTTTTGACCGCGTCGATCGCCGGGCCGGCCAGCGGCTCCATTTTCACGAACCATTGCACAGAAACCTTCGGCTCGACCGTCGTCTTACAGCGCGAGCAGGTGCCGACGTTGTGGGCGTGATCCTCTACCTTGATCAAAGCTCCCTCCGCCTCAAGGTCCTTCACAATTTCCCTGCGGGCGGCATAACGGTCCATGCCCGCGTATTTTGGGTAGTCCCCGTTGATCTTCGCGTCGTCGGTCATGGCGCAGACCACGGGCAGATTGTGCCTGAGTCCGACCTCAAAGTCGTTCGGGTCGTGGGCGGGCGTGATTTTGACGGCGCCCGTGCCGAATTCCATATCAACATAATCGTCCGCGACAACGGGGATCTCACGCCCGACAAGCGGCAAAATGACCGTCTTGCCGACCATGTCTTTGTAGCGTTCGTCGCCGGGATTTACCGCGACGGCCGTGTCGCCCAGCAGCGTTTCAGGGCGCGTCGTCGCCAGATCAAGGTGGCCCGTGCCGTCCTTGAGCGGATAGCGCAGGTGCCACAGATGCCCCGCCTGATCCTCGTACTCCACCTCCGCGTCGGAGATGGACGTCAGGCACGACGGGCACCAGTTGATGATGCGCTCGCCCCGGTAGATCAGCCCTTTATCGTACAGCCGCGTGAATACCTCGGTTACGGCCTTGCTGCAGCCCTCGTCGAGGGTGAAACGTTCACGCTCCCAGTCGCATGACGAGCCTAATTTCTTGAGCTGCTCGACAATGCGCCCGCCGTACTGCTCCTTCCACTGCCACGCGCGTTCCAGGTAACGCTCGCGGCCAAGCTCATTTTTGGAAGTCCCCTCCGCCCTGAGCGTTGCCGCGATCCTCGCCTCAGTGGCGATTGAGGCGTGATCCGTGCCCGGCAGCCACAGCGCGTCATAGCCCTGCATCCTGCGCCAGCGGATGATGATGTCCTGCAGCGTGTTGTCCAGCGCGTGGCCCATATGGAGCTGGCCGGTTATATTCGGCGGCGGGATGACGATGGTGTAGGGCGTTTTTTGCGGATCGTTGGCGGCGTGGAAGTAGTTGCCGTCAAGCCAGGACTGATATATTCTGTCCTCGACGCGCTTGGGGTCGTATTGCTTTTCGAGTTCTTTGCGCATAGAATGATGCTCCTTTCGTGGTCTGACTATAGCAAAAAAGCCATCCGTCCCGTATTAATACTCCTTAACTCCTTAAAATCATAGCAAAAAATTGAGCAAAACCCATAGGTCAAAGCTTTTGCTTATTTTTTGCTGATTTTATAGTCGTTAAGGTGTATAGGACGAATGACTCGTGTTACCACCTAACTTCATGCGGAAGCGTTACAACCGCACCTTTGCCGACACAGAAGCCATCACATATGACCCGATGCCGATTCCCCATTATACGGCGGGAACGACGCTCCGTCGAAGCCTACTGAAAACCGCAATAGCGCGATTTGTTCGGTTCGCAGCTCCAAGACCACTTCGCGTACCCGCCTGACGAAGCGCTTCCACCGTCCGCTTCTCTCTATGCACAGGAAAAGATACCTACTTCTTCTCTTCACAGCCTTTGATATTCAGTTTTTATGATGATAGCATATATGTGGTTGTTTGTCAAGTGTTTGTGTTCCCCTTAATCCAAAAAGTCTTTCAGCCGCTTGCTCCGGCTCGGATGTCGCAGCTTCCTAAGCGCCTTCGCCTCAATCTGCCGTATGCGCTCCCGCGTAACATTGAACTCGCGCCCGACCTCCTCCAGCGTATGCGGATGCCCGTCCTCCAGGCCGAAGCGCAGCGCAAGCACCTTTTCCTCACGTGACGTCAGCGTTTTAAGGACGTCCGCAAGCTGCTCCTTGAGCAGCAGCATGGAGGCCGCGTCGGCGGGTGCGGGCGCGTCGTCATCGGGGATAAAGTCACCCAGATGGCTGTCCTCCTCCTCGCCGATGGGCGTCTCCAGCGAAACAGGCTCCTGCGCCACACGGATGATCTCACGCACCTTGTCAACGGGCATTTTCAGCTCGTCCGCGATCTCCTCCGCCGTGGGGTCGCGCCCGTTTTTGTGGAGCAGCTGGCTGTTCGTTTTCTTGACCTTGTTGATCGTCTCGACCATATGAACGGGAATTCTGATCGTGCGCGCCTGATCCGCGATGGCTCTCGTAATAGCCTGGCGGATCCACCACGTCGCGTATGTTGAAAATTTGAAGCCCTTTGTGTAGTCGAACTTATCCACGGCCTTGATAAGGCCCAGATTACCCTCCTGAATCAGATCCAGAAACTGCATTCCCCTGCCCACATAGCGCTTCGCAATGCTGACGACAAGACGCAGGTTAGCCTCCGCCAGACGCTGCTTCGCCTGCGGGTTATCCTCGGATATGCGTATCGCCAGCTCGATTTCCTCCTCAGGCGACAGTAGCGTAACCTTGCCGATCTCCTTGAGATAGACCTTGACAGGGTCGTCCATGGTGATGACCTTTTCTTCGCCCGTCACGCCTATGTCCGCCGTTTTGCCCAGCTCGATCTCGAAGTTCAGGTTGTCCAGATCCATGTCCACAAAGTCGTCGATGATCTCGATGTTCTGCGCCTCGATGGTGTCGTAGAGCTTGTCCAGCTCCTCGATGTCGAAATCCATCTCGACGATCGCCGCGTCGATCTCCTGCGTGGTCAGCTTGCCCGTCGCCTTGCCTTTTTCCAAAAGCAGCTTGACGGATGATTTTTTTTCGGTTCCTTCCATAGCGTTTCCTCATTTCACACCGTATTTTATTTCAATTAAGCATTGACAATTGAGAATTGAAAATTTTGGTGGCCGCTTCGCGGCTTTATAAATTTAGTTCTTTTAGACTTTTGTATTGACTTTGAATTTCCCACCCCGTTCGGCACCGCTGCCGCATCCCCTTGTAGGGGAGGCTTTGATGGCGGCTCATACCAAGCCTCCCCTATGAGGGGAGGTGGCGCGGAGCGCCGGAGGGGTATAAAAAGCTAAATTCTCAATTCTCAATTTATAACAAATTTTTATCCCGAATTCGTCTCAAAAATTCCTCGTCCGACATCTCCGACGGGGAAACCTTTTCTTTTTTGAGTTTTTCCTTAAACATTATATTTATGCAATCGATGCATTCCTCCAGCGAACCTTGGTTCGCTAAACCCTGGCTCGCCGCTTTGCCAAAAGCCGAGCCGCTCACAAGCAGCTTGTTGACCGCGCCCATCTCCTCGGGCGAAAAGCTGCCCGACAGGAATTCCAGCTCCACTCCCCTGTTTTCCGAAAGGCGTTTTTCAAGAACCTCATATATCCGGCGGTTAAGCTCCGTCACAAAATTTTCAGCCTTGACCTTGTCCGCGAGCTTGGGGTAGAATCCGGGATTGTTCAGCAGGTTCGACAGCAGCTTTTCCTCAGCCGCCGCCGCGCGGAGATTGCGCTTCTTTTCGGGATTCAGCCCCTCCCCGAAGCCCGGCAGCGACTTTGCCGTGAACCGCGAGCGTTCGCGCTCCTGCTGTTTGCGGCGCTTTGAGCGCAGCTCGTTCACCTGAATCAGGATCGCGTCCTTGCCCACGGAAACCTCGTCCGACAGCCGCGACGCGTAGATGTCCCGCTCCACCGCGCTGTCCAGCGACGCGAGCACCGCTATGGCCGCGCGCATGAAGCTGACCTTGCCGTCGTCGGTGGTCAGATCGTACTTGCCGCGCTCGTTCAGCAGCTTATACTCCGTATCATTCGCCGCGCCGTCGATGAGCCGCTGAAACCGCTCCGCGCCGTACTTGCGGATGATCTCGTCGGGATCCTTGCCGCCCTCGAACTTCAGCACGCGCACTTTCACGCCGATCTCCCCGAATAGTCCGATGGCCTTTTGCGCGGCGGCCTGTCCCGCCTCGTCCGAGTCATAGGCCAGCACGACTTCGTCGGCGTACCGCGACAGCAGCCGCGTCTGCTCCCTGGTCAGCGCCGTTCCAAGTCCCGCGACGGCGTTCAAAAACCCGGCCTGATGCAGGGCGATCACGTCCATATAACCCTCGGCCAAAATCAGGCGCCCGTCCTTTATGTCGTTTTTGGCGAAGTTCAGCGCGAATACGCCTTGGCTTTTTTTGTATATGAGCGTGTCCGACGTGTTGATGTACTTGGGCTTTGAGTCGTCCAGCACGCGCCCGCCGAAAGCGATGACGTTGCCTCTGGGGTCGATGATCGGCACCATCACGCGGTTGCGGAAGTTGTCGTAATATGTTTCACGCTCGGACTTCGAGCTTTTGCGGACGAGGTTCGCTTCCAGCAGCTCCGACTGAGAATAGCCCTTTTGGCGCATATGTTCCAGCAGCCCCGACCAATCGTTCGGCGCATAGCCCAAGCCGAAGCGCTTGACGGTGGCCATGGACAGTCCGCGCCCGAGCAGATAATCCAGCGCGGGCTTGCCGTGTTCGCTCATGAGCGTGTGATGAAAAAAGCCGGCGGCTTCGCGGTTGGCGGCCATAAGGCGGCCGCGTTTTTTCGAGAGCGTATCGTCATAGCCGTCCTCGGGCATGTTCAGGCCGTAACGCTGCGCGAGCGATTTCACGGCCTCAACATAGTCGAGGTTTTCAACGCGCCGCACGAAAGTAATCACGTCGCCGCCCGCGCCGCACCCGAAGCAGTAAAAGGAATTGCTGTCCGGGTAAACCGTGAAAGACGGCGTTTTTTCGCTGTGGAACGGGCACAGGCCGGTGAGGGTTTTGCCGCGCCGTTTCAGCGTGACGTAAGAGGATATGAGGGATTCGACGTCCGCGCGGTCACGGAGGTCGGATAGGAAAGAGTCGGGAATAGGCATGAAAAAACCTCCGGGTTTTTTAGGGATAAGGAGTTAGGGATAAGGGATTAGGAGCGGTCAGTTTCCGGTTGCTTTTTTCTTTGAATAAAATTTCGATAATAATTCCATATAGTCAGGAATTTTCTCTGCGTCAGGTTGCAAAAACTTGAATACAGCGCCGCAAAGTTCAATCAATTTTTCGTCAATCGTATAAAAATATTTGTTGCATTCATCTTTGCAATGAACGCAGGGAGCGCTACCGTTTAAAAATGCATTTTTTATATGTTCCGGCGCGTTTTCAAAATAATTGCGGTGCTTTTTCATTTTTTCATTAAAAATTAATCGGGTCGGAAAGGGCAAACATAAATAAATACCCTCGTTATTGATGGAAATTTTTGCTGTAGGCGGTTTTTTCACGCCGGTTTTTATGAAATGAATAAAATAACCGCAATCTTCTTTGTTGATTGTCGCTCCGTCGCATTCATACCCAAATTCACTTATCGCTTTCCCAAAAGCTATGATAAACGTTTTATTGCATTCTGTTATTTTGTCAAATCTTTTTTCTGATAACAATTCTTCAGCAAGAAGCATTTTATTTTCGTTCATGTTTTCCCTTTCTCACTATCTAAAGTCTACAGTCCAGCGTCCAAGATCTAGGTACGAACAACTCCTCAAATATCTTCACCGTATATCTGTCCGTCATCCCCGCGATATAGTCGCACGCCGCGCGGTCAATGCCCTCTCCCCTGCTGATCTCGACATACCGCTCCGGGAGCCTGTCCGGGTGGTCAAGGAAAAAGAAGTAGAGCCAGCGTATCATCTCGATGGCCTTGCCCTCCTCGCCCTTGCAGACGGGGTTTGTGTACACGTGCGCAAACATAAACTCGTGCAGCCTGTCAAAGGCGCCGGCAATATCGCCGTCCATCGCGACGGTTTCACCGCTGTTTTCGATCACGGAGTTCACCAGCGTGTTGATCCGCGCGGACTTCGATTTGCCCAGTACTTCGCATATATCAGCCGGGAGCTCCTCCTCGCGCAGGACTCCGGCCCGGCACGCGTCGTCGATATCGTGGTTGATGTAGGCGATGCGGTCGGACAGTCGCACGGCGCGTCCCTCAAGCGTCCTGGAAAATTCGCCCATGGTGTGGCGTTCGATGCCCTCGCGCACCTCAAACGTCAGGTTCATGCCCCGGCCGTCGTTTTCGAGGAAATCAACGACGCGCAGGCTTTGCTCAAAGTGCCTGAAGCCCCCGTCGCGCACGGAGTCCAGCGCGCGCTCACCGGCGTGGCCGAAAGGCGTGTGACCCAGGTCGTGACCCAGGGCGACGGCCTCCGTCAAATCCTCGTTGAGCATGAGTCCCCGGGCGATCGTCCGCGCGATCTGCGACACCTCCAGCGTATGCGTCAGGCGCGTGCGGTAGTGGTCGCCCTCGGGCGAGAGAAATACCTGCGTCTTATGCTTGAGCCGCCGGAACGCGCTGGAGTGGATGATCCTGTCGCGGTCGCGCTGGAACGCCGTGCGCGTCGGATCCTCGTCCTCGAAGCGCGGGCGTCCCCTGCCCTGGTCGGTGAACGCCGCGCGCGGGGAGAGGATTTGATGCTCAATGGCGCAGGTGCGGGACCTGATGGAGTTGTCCAAGATTTATGCCCCCTTTTGCGTGGAAATGTACTTCTAATAATATATACGACGTTTTTTTTATTTATCCTGCAAAAATTTTATTTTGAACGCAAAAAAGGTTCAGGGAAAAATTTCTCTGAACCTTTTTTTGGTAATTATATGTATTTATTGCGCTAATTGACCCTGCTCTTGCAACCATTGATTCACGCGTGCAATTCTTTTACTCGTTGACGGATGTGTCGCTTGCAGTGCGCGGGCAAGCCCTTTCGGGCGTTTTTTGCCTTCCTTAGACATCAGAAATTGTAAAAAGTCTAGATACGCACGGGTATATCCGCATTCACAGGAAAAAATATCCGCCCGATATTCATCTTCCCTTCCGCCCGCGTGGCAAACTGCGACGCCTAAGAATGTCCAGGCGGAAAAACACGCGGTGAGGAAAAAATCAATTAACGCGCGTGTGCCGAATGAAACAATCGCAGTCCAGAAGGCGCCCCAAAAAGAATTTGCCGATAAACTTGCAAGAAAACTGAAAATCCATGAAAATATACGCCAAATGAGCCGGAATACAACGAAAAACAGACCGACAATCACATTTCCGATAACGACAATCGTCAAAGTATCTGTGTCGTGATGAGCTAAGTGTCCGAATTCATGCGCAAGCACGGCTTTGATTTCTTCATCCGACGCGCGAAGCAGTCCATAATTAACTGAGATTGTTTTCCGCCCCATGGCAAAGGCATTGAATGAATCATCTTCTTTTGTGTACAAACGAATATTGTCCGGCAAACCGGGCGTTTTTGTTTTTGCCTTTGCGTAAACTTCATCGAACAGCGGTTGCAGACGGGCTGTAATGGCCGGGTCTTTTATTTTTCTTGCGCCGTTCAGCAGACGCATAATTACTTCTCCGGCAGGAGAAATAGCTGCTAAAATGCAAAGAAAATAAAATAAAGCGCCGATAACGTAGTAGCTCCATTCGGGGAGCGACGGCAAAGCAGTAGGAATAATCACCGTTGCCATAATAATCGTGATAATTGCCGCGTTGAGTACCATCCAAATCAGTGTGCCGATCCGATGCAGCTTGAACAGGTTTTTCATGAAATCTACCATAATGCCCTCCACTTTTTGATTTTTTTTCGCGATTTTTTACTCGCATGATATATCATATCACAAAAAACTCTATTTTGCAAGCATATCTACTTGCAAAATAGGCCTATTTATCAATCGACTATTCGTGCATAATAATTATAAGAAAGAGGTGCATGTAATGTTTAAAATTCAAAAGGGTTCCGACAGCGAATCAAAAACGTTTCGTATACCCATTGAAATTATTGAGCGTTTGGGGACGCTCGCGTCGGCAAACAAGCTATCGCTGAATCAGTTGGTGGTACAGTGCCTGCAATATGCGCTGGATAATTTAGAAATTTCAAATATAGAAACGAAATAGCCGTTGGCAACCAGGCCGACGGCTATTTTATATAGTATTCATAAATGATCGGTCGTATCGTATCCCTACACCGCCGC
This sequence comes from Oscillospiraceae bacterium, assembly GCA_009779495.1. Taxonomy (GTDB): domain Bacteria; phylum Bacillota; class Clostridia; order Oscillospirales; family Acutalibacteraceae; genus UBA1425. The sequence goes on from WRED01000008.1 coordinate 15,580, forward strand.
AAACGTCTCCCTTTCTACTTCAATCCCACACTTCCCCAAGCTCAAATCAACCAACCGTTCCTCAAACGCCCCCGTCAGCTTCTTCGGCATCCGAAACGCCACCGTCACATTGCCCGCAAACTCCGTGTCCAAAATCACGCCCCCCATCTCCGGCACAAGCGTGGCCAGCCGCCCGTAAAAGGCGTAGTCCGACATGACCTTGACGATCAAGCACAGGCCCATTGTCACGATTCCGCCCGCGTCCGCCGCGAGCTTCGATCCTTTCGAGTATGCCCGGACAAGCCCGCCCGCGCCCAGCATGACGCCGCCGAAGTACCGTGTCACGACGACGGCGCAGTCCGTCAGTTCCTCTTTCAGCAGCACGTCCAACGCGGGGATTCCGGCCGTGCCCTGCGGTTCGCCGTCGTCGGAATAGCGGCGCGTCTGCCCCTCGCGCAGGACGTAGGCGTAGACGTTATGCGTCGCGTCCCAGTGCCTCGACTTGACCTCGTTTATGAACGCCGTTGCTTCGTCGGCGGTTTGCACGGGCTTGATGTGCCCGATGAACCGCGAGCGTTTTTCGGTGAATTCGGCGGATGCGGGAGCGGCAATTGTGCGGTATTCGGTCATATGATCAGTCCTTTTATGTGTAAAGGTAGGGGCGGCTTCCATGCCGCCCCTTTGAAGTCAAAAATTAACGGTAACGCTGTGCTTTCCCGTCTTGCCCGTCAGATACAAATACCCCGCGCCCGGCCTGTGCTCACTGTCAAGCGGCACGAATTCTGCCGTCAGTCCGTCCGCCGTCACCGTGGCCTCTGCCGGCAGGTAGATGATCGTAGGCATCGACGGGTCCGCGCCGGCGGGCTGCGTATACGTCAGTGTGAAAGTTCCCGCTTCCTTGTCAAAGGCGTAACTCGCGTCAGCGCCGTTGATTGCCATAGGATATGGCCGCGTAAGGAAATCGTAGTCTCTGAATTCAAACGACTCCCACCGTATCCACGCGTGAAAGGCGTTCGACCAGCCGTATGAGTCAAACAGATCCAAAAGAGTCTCGCAATGCTTTATCCAGCGTTTGCCGCCCCATTCGCCGCCCCATTCGCCCACCAGTACGGGCATGTCAAGGCGCTGCTGTGAACGGCGATGCTCCTCGAAAATCGCGATCACGCGGTTGTCGCCGGGATTGTCGTACATATCGGTATCCACCACAAGATCATAGCCGTGGGGCGCGAACGCCGTGTTTTTGTCAGGCCGGCCGTTTACGCTCGGGCGGCTTGCTGAATACGGTATGCCAAGATTTGAGTAGTAGCTGTTGGCCATAAAAGCGATCCTTTCCGGGGCTGACTCAGCTTCCTCGGCAGACCGCACGGCGTTCGTCATCTTTTCAAAGAAAGGCGCGTACTTTTCTTCATCGAAGCGTTTGATCCTCTTGTCGCCCGCCTTAGTCACCTGACGCATGACCTTGCCGTCGAGGAAATCCAGCAGATGCAGGGACTCGCCCCTGATAGCCGAAAACACAAGCTTGCCGAGCTTGATGGGATGAGTGAGCATAACGGGGATCACTCTCACGATAAGGCTGCGGAAAACCTTGCCGCCCTCCTTGCCCGGATACGGCTCGTTGAGGAAATCGTATCCAAGGAAAGCGGGCTTGCCCGCGTAACGTGCCGAAAGCATGGCCCAAAGCTCCGCGAAATGATCCTGCAAGCCCTTGCCGTGCGCGGGCGCGTTGTTCCAGAAATTGTCGAAAGCCCTGTGTACGCTCTTGCCCCAGAAGTAGCCCTCCGCCCAAACGAAGCGCATTTTCTGCGGCACCTTAACGCCGTCTGTGAGACAGGCCCAGTCCGGCGCGCCGACTCCGCCGTAGCCCGCCGCCGCACGGCCGTAAAGATCCTGATGGATCTCAAGAAACAGGTAAACGCCGTGGTTTTCCGCCGCGTCGAACACCGCGTCAAGGGCGGTTAACAGATCTTCGTTATAGACGTCCGGTTCCGGCTCAAGCTCGAGCCACGTGACTCCAAGCCGCAGGACGTTGAAGCCCTTAGCGGCACAGATCGCGAAGAATTCATCGTCGAGGATATCGGCGGTTCTCCCGTGCTTGCCGATGGTGTAGTTCAGCCCGTGAAAGACGCGCACGCGTCCGTGTTCATCCACAAATTGCTGTCCGCTGACCGATATATCCGGCATGGACTTCTCGGCTTTCGCGCTTGAAATGAACGTAAAACTCACGGCCAGCAGTACAAAAATCAGCGAAGACGCGAGCAGTTGCTTTAATCTATTTTTCATTTTTATGACCATACCTTTCTTGGGAATTGTGCGGGTTCCGCAAACAAACAAAGTTTGTTCAGCAGAATTTCGGCCTGCCTTATGGCCGAAAAGCACAAAACCTAAGTTGGAAAAATGAAATTTTTCCAACTTCCCCTCCCATTCAGCGGCAGGGATTCAGAAATCCCATTTTTGACACAACGCCCTCCTCCGGCACGCACTCCCCTATGTAAACTTCGGCGAAAAACCAGCCGTCGGGATAAGGCACATCGTATCTGCCTTTGCTGATCCTGACCCAAAGCTTTCCCGGCGCTTTATCCATCATGTCGCCCCATTCACCGCGAAAAATACCCAAGGCGGCTTTGGTCGCGGGAATATCATAATAAGAGAAGCCCTCGGGCACAGGCGCGCCGGCCCTCATGAATTTGCCTATCAGATAACGCTCCCGGCTTTCGGGGTCGCCGTGGTCGAGGTTATTATTATGCATAAGGGCGCAGATATCGGTGATTTCAACCGCGTATTCCGTCATGGCGTCCAACACAGGCAAGAAATCGTCTTTTCGATCCCACATTTCCTGCTGCTCTTTCATGACGGCGGGCCATTCGCCGGTGACTTCCATGCCGATGAACCTTGTGGCGGGCAGGTCGATGTACGTGATCTTTTCCAGCTTCACGATGCGGTTTTCCATCATGCGCTGAGGGTCTTGCCGCGCGACATAGCCGTAAACTGTCAATATGATCGCCAAAGCGGCGAAAACGGACAGTATGATAAGCGCTTTGCGGCCCCGTTTTTTTGTAGGCTTGCTCATAATGCTTCCCCTCTATCTATGACTATTATTTATCCGCGTTGGCCGCCATTCTGGTGGCCTCTTCCTTTTGCTTCGCCAGCTCCTCCACGCTCTTCGTTTTAAGCCGCGCCGCGCCCTTGTAGCCGTCCTTTGTCGGCAGCAGTTTTCCCGCCGCGAATCTTTTTTTCGCCGCCTCGATCGCGTCCGCGTACTGCGGCAGCCACTGCTCCTGCGCGATGAGCATCTCATCGATCATCTGCCACACCTCCGGAGGGCTGCAAACCGCGCCGGTCAGCGGATCCATCAGCGCCGCCTGTTTGAGGAGATTTTCGTCCCCGCGCACCGCCGCCTCCACCGCCAGCCGCTGTACCCATATGCTTTGCGAGCATACCGCCGCGCAGCCAAGCGGCAGATCGCCGACCTGCGGCACGGAAATACCGTTGCCGTCCACATAGCACGGCACTTCTACGATGCTGTCATCAGGCAGGTTCGAGATGCAGCCATTGTTCACGACGTTGAACGTGCCGCGATAATGCCTCCCTGTTTCCAGTGACTCAATGATGAAAGATCCGTGCTCCCTGCCCCGGTTTGAGCCGTCGTAATTTTTCGGCGGCGCTTTCAGCCAATTCGGGAAGTCTGTCTCGAACCAGTTACGTCCCTCGGTGCAAGCGCGGAGGTAACCGCCCGTCTCGCCGGAGTGCCAGTTTTCCAGGTCTATCCAGTCCGCGATCTCGCCGGGGCGCTTGCGGTACCATGCGAGATACTCGGACAAATGGCCGTTTGACTCGGTCGAGTAATATCCGAAACGCTTCAGCATGTCGATGCGCACCTTCTCCGTCCTGCACAGCTTTTCGTTTGACTCATAGGCGGTCAGCAGCTCATTCTTCGTGATCTCACGGCCGTTGTGTGCTATGCGGATGTACCACGTTTGATGGTTTATGCCCGCACAGATAAAATCAAGCTCGTCGCGCGGGATACCAAGCGCCTCGGCGATCTGAAACTCGCCGCCGATCACGCCGTGGCACAGCCCGACGGTGCGGACCCTGCCGTACTCGTTCGCCGCCCATGTCATCATCGCGTTGGGATTCGAGTAGTTCAGAAACAGCGCGTCCGGCGCGGAAACCTCGCGCATATCCTTGCAGAACTCAAGTATCTGCGCGATGCCGCGCTGGCCGTACATGATCCCGCCGACGCAGAGCGTATCGCCGACGCATTGGTCCACGCCGTACTTCAGCGGGATCTCCACGTCAGTCACGAAGCCCTCGAGACAGCCGATACGCGCGCAGTTTATGACGTATTTCGCGTCGCGGAGCGCTTCACGGCGATCAAGCGTCGCGAAAATTTTGCGGTCTATGCCGTTTGCGTCCAGATCGCGCTGGCAGAGCTTTGTCACCATATCCAAGTTCTGTTGATTGATGTCCGTGAACGCGAACTCGGCCTTGCCGCGAAGCTCGGGCACGCTCATTATGTCAGTCAAAAGAGTACGCGTAAAACCGATTGAACCGGCGCCGATAAATGCGATTTTCATGTATATCAATCCTTTCAATTGAGTACTTCTGAATCGTCATTGCGAACCTCATCCGTGCGCTTGCCGCCGCTGATCACAATCATAAATATCGCCGCGAACACCAGCACGCACCCGGCCACCGCCATCGCCGACGGCACCTCCCCGATCATGAACGCGCCCGCGACCAGGCTGACGAACGGATCAAGCATGTTGATGACCGAGCCTGTCGTTGCGCCGAGCTTCTGCACGCCGTAGGCCAGCAGCGAGTGGGCGACGACGGTGCACAGCAGCGCGATGAGCGCCATGCGGACCCAGTCGGCGGGCGCGGAAGGCAGCGCGACGCTTCCGCTGACGGCAAGCTTGACGCAGAGGGACGTGACCGTCGAAACCGCACAAATGTAGAACACGATCTTGATCGGATGAAGCGTCCCGTAAGAACTTTTTTTGGTAGAAACGATGTAAATGGCCAGCGTCACGCCGGACGTTACGGTAAGCAGGATTCCGATCAGGCTGTAGCTGCCGTGGCGGTCAGCCATGAGCGCCATGCCGCCCACCGCCAGCGCGACCGCCAGCGCGGCTTTCCACGAGAGCTTTTCGCGGAAAAAGACCGCCATAATGAGTGAAACGAAAATCGGATAGGAAGAATGGAACATCGTCGCGATGCCCGCGTACATGTATGTATACGACGCGGATAGCAGGGTTGAGGTCACGCTTCCGCCAATTATACCAAAAATAATAAATGATACAACTTGTTTTTTGGTGATTTTGAATGAAATCTTGGAACACAACATGACGATTCCAAGCATCACGCAAGCCATTCCGTAGCGGATGAGCACAAGCGACTGCGCGTCAAGGCCGTTGTTCAGCACCTGCTTGCATAAGATCGGCAGAAACCCGAATAAAATCGCTGAAATTGACACAGAAATTATACCATTTACAAGCTCTTTTTTGTTAGTATTCACTAATCACACACTGCTCCCATATCATTTTAGTTGGCATTTTTTATTTTCAACAGCCGCATGATATTGTCTACCGTTTCGGCCAGATTTTCACGTGCGCGGTATCTGCTGACAGAAAAGTCCTCGGCCAGCCGATTCGTCGTAAAGACGCAGGAAACGCCCTCGCCATATACCTCACCCAGGCCGTAATCGCACCCGCCGACCACCGCGACGACCGGCACATTCAGCCGTTTCGCCCGCCGCGCAACGCCAATAACCGCCTTGCCGCCCAAGCTTTGGCTGTCGAGCCTGCCCTCGCCCGTGATCACCAGGTCCGCGCCGCGCGCCGCGCCGTCAAACCCGGCCGCGTCCAGCACAACCTCGATGCCCGCTTTCAGCTCCGACCCGAAGAACGCCGCCATGCCAGCACCCATCCCGCCCGCCGCGCCGCCGCCTTTAAGTACCGAAACATCCGTGTGCAGATCACGCCTGATCACCGCCGCGATATGGCGCAGTCCCACGTCAAGCGCCGCGACGACGACGCTGTCCGCGCCCTTTTGCGGCGCAAAAACATATGCCGCGCCGGACTCGCCGTACAACGGGTTTTCAATGTCGCACATGACCACGATTTCAACGGAGTCAAGCAGCCGCGATTTGCCGGAAACATCAATGCTTTTCACATCCGAAAGCGTACCGCCGACGGGCACAAAAGCGTTCCCGCCGCGATCCAAAAAGCGGACGCCGACAGCCGCCGCCGCGCCCGTTCCCGCGTCATTCGTGCATGAGCCGCCAAGCCCGAGGATGATTTTCGGGCAGCCGCGCTTCATCGCATCGAGCATCAGCTGTCCGACGCCATAGGTCGTCGTGACCAGCGGATCTTTCCGCTCACCGGCCAACGGCAGACCGGCCGCCGCCGCCATCTCAATCACTGCCGTTTTGCCGTTTTCGATGACGGCGTAACGCGCGTCAAGCTCTTCAAAAAACGGCCCTTTGACCCGGACGGACACGCTTTCGCCGCCCACCGCCGCTAAAAAGCAGTCAACGCTGCCCTCACCGCCGTCGGCGACGGGTATGCTTACGGCGTCGCAGTCCGGGAAGTGCGCGAGGATGCGCGAGGCCGTGATGTCACATATTTCTTTTGAGGAAAGTGTGCCCTTGAAAGAGTCGGGGATAATGATAATTTTTTTCATTTGATAAAACAGCCTTATTTTATGCTATTTGCAGCTCACAGCTCTGCCCAGACGCCGTATCCCTTCCTCCAGCTTCTCATCCGTCGGCGCCGTAAAGTTGATCCTGAAGCATTGGCTCGGCTTGCTTTCATCCGGCAAAAACGCCGTCCCCGGCACGACCGCGACCTTGTAATCTTTCACCGCGCGGGTACAAAACGCGGGCATGTCAACTTCCTGGGGCAGCGTGCACCAAATGAACAGCCCCCCCTCCACGGGGTGATACGTGACACCGCCGGGCACGACATATTCTTCCAAAAGCTCCCGCGCCAGCTGCGCTTTCGCGCTGTAGAGCCGCCGCAGATTGCGGAGATTCTCCGAAAAGTCGTACTTCGTCATAAATTCGTGGCAGATCATCTGCGCCAATATGTTTGCGTGCACGTCCTCGCCCTGCTTTGCCACCACCATTTTTTTCATGATCTCAACGGGCGCGACGGCGTAACCCACTCGGATCCCAGGCGCGATCACCTTTGAAAAGCTGCCGCAGTAGATCACCAAGCCGTCCTCGTCGAAAGACTTGATGCTCGGGATATTTTTACCGCTGTAGCGCAGGTCGCCGTAAGGGTTGTCCTCCAGAATCAGAACGCCGTATTTCTGCGCGAGTTCGTACATCGCCCTACGCTTTTCGAGGGACATCGTGATACCCGACGGGTTCTGGAAATTCGGGATCGTATAGATGATTTTGGCCCGCGGGTTTTCCGAAAGCGCCCGCTCAAGTCCGGCTATGGAAATGCCGTCCGGCTCTACGGGAACTCCCGTGAGGTTCGCGCCGATGCTCCGAAACGAGTTGAGCGAGCCGACGAAGCTCGGATCCTCGCAGACGACGACATCGCCCTCGTCGCACAGCACCTTGGCCGCCAGTTCTATGGCCTGCTGCCCGCCGGAGGTTATCAGCACGTCGTCGAAATCGCGGCCGACGTTGTGGGACTGCTTCATGTAGCCGCGCAGGTGCTCCCGCAGCGGCGTATAGCCCTCGGTTATACTGTACTGGAGCGCGTCGATGGGGCGGTTTCTGAAAATGTCCGCGCAGATCGCGCTGATTTGCTCCGCCGCGAAAGCTTCCGGCGACGGGTTGCCCGCCGACAGCGATACGACGGACGGATCGGCGGCGTACTTGAAAATCTCACGGATGGCGCTGGGCTTCAGGTTTTTAATTCGTTTTGAGAATTTATAGTGCATGATGTGCCTCCTCTATTTTCAGTTCGTGTCGCATCTGTTCAACGAACCACAGGTATTCATCGTAGCTCTCGTACGGGTACGGCTCGGTCACGCGGTAGTCAATGGGCGCGCTCGGGAAATCATCATCCAAATAGCGCGGGAACAGGTGGATGTGCAAATGCGCCCCGCTGTTAGAGTGCATCTCATAATTGATTTTTACCGCGCCGGTCACTTTACGAAGCGCTCTTCCAACACGCTGAACCTCGTTCATGAAAGCGGCGGCGTCTGTTTCCGGCATATCCTCAAAGTGAAAGGCGTGTTTTCGCGGCATGGCGTACATTTTGCCGAACAGCCGCCCCTGGCCGGGGTATTCCCCGCAAACCCAGCAGTTTTCGAGACAGGCGATGTCGATTTGATCATCCGGCGCGGGTTCATCGTTGCACACAGGGCAAAATTCCTCCTGTGCCAGCCGGATAAAATTAGGATAGCGGTAGTGAAAGCTGCCACCGCGTTTTTCGGTGTCAGCGGGACGGGTTAATCGACAAGTGGGAGGCATACTTTGATATTCGTGCGGTTTTTCTTGTGTGAATCCATATTTGCGATATAATGTTTGCGCCGGAACTCCCGGCGAATAACCGCTTTGAAATGTATTTACAAAAATATCTTTGTTTGTGTCAAGCTGTCGCAGAGCGGTTTTTAGCAAACGTTCACCCGCGCCGCGTCTTTGGTATTTTTCAAATACTGCGAACCATGTGATTTGATTTTTTGGACGTGAAATGCCTATAATTCCCATACAGTCGCCGCTCATGTAATCCACGGCAGTTAGGATTTCGTGATTTTTAATCATTTCCATTGCGCTGTTTGCATCTGTTTTGCATGGAATTATAAATATCGGCGCTACTTCACTTTCCAATGCTCGCCATACGGGTAAATCATCATAAGTTGCCCATCTGATTAACATAACTTACCCTCCGTTCCAATAAGCGTCTTCACCGCCTCAATATACCCCTCAAGTCCCTTTCCGGCGATTGTCTTTACTGCGTTTTCCGCAATATACGACACCTGCCTGTAGCTCTCCCGCCCGCTCACGTCGGAGATATGCACCTCGACATAGGGCACGGCCACGGCCTTCAGCGCGTCGGCGATAGCGATGCTCGTGTGTGTGTACGCAGCCGGGTTGATCACGATGCCGTCGGCGTTTTTGTACGCCTTTTGGATGAAGTCAACGAGATCGCCCTCGTGGTTCGACTGAAAAAATTCCACGCCGACCCCATGCTCCCAGCAGAAGCTTTTGACCATTCCGACCAGATCACCGTATGTTCCCGAGCCATAGATGTCCGGCTCGCGTATACCCAGCATATTTAGATTTGGGCCATTTATCACAAAAATCTTCATATATTTTTGTTACTCCTGCACAAAAAATCGTCCAGCAGTTGTTCAACACAACTGTTTATGTCGATGTTCTCAACTTCCATATCGCAAATACTTTTGTAGAGCGGCTCTCTTTTCGCGAGCATGTCAAAAAGCGCGTCCGTGCTTTTTGACAGCGGCCGCCCGTCGGTAGACAGCAGCCCGATGTCCCGTTTGACGTAGTACACACGGCCGTTTTGTGTCAACGGCAGACGGTTTTCCGCTTTCAGGACGCTTCCGCCGCCGCAGGCGATCACCGCGCTGGTCAGCTTCCCGGCCTCAAAAACCGCCTCAGACTCGATACGCCGGAACTCTTCCTCGCCATCCTCGCGGATGATGCCGGGGACTTTCCGGCCGGTTCGTTCCTCGATCAGCGCGTCTGTGTCAACGAAAGGGCGACCCAGGCGGCCGGCAAGCTTGCGTCCGATAGAGGTTTTGCCGCTTCCCGGCATACCTACCAAAATTACATTCTGCATTTTGGTTAAAACGCCGAAGATCACAGATTCCGTGACCTCCTCCGGGAAGCGCCGTCCGCTGAAAATTTCAGCGGCTCTCACGCCTTGCGCGACGAGCATCGGCAGACCGTTCGCATAGCGGACGCCGCGCTGCCTTGCCGCGTCCAGCAGCGCCGTGGTCAGTGGATTGTAGATCATGTCCATGACCGCGCCGCATCGCCCGAACATCGCGAGGTCGATGGGCGTTTTTCCGTTACCCGGGTACATTCCCACAGGAGTGGTGTTGACGATAACATCCGCGTCGGCATGGCGGTGCAGGTTCTCATAGTTGTTTTCACCGTTGCGCGAAACCACGACGACCTCACGCGCGCCCTGACCGGCGGCGACCGCGCGCGCCGTCAGGCTCGTCCCGCCGCTGCCTAAAATCAGAACCTTTTGTCCACCGAAAGATATCCCGGCCCGTTCGGCGCAATACAGGAAGCCCGCGTAATCGGTGTTGTAACCTTGCAGGCTTCCGTTTCTGTTCAGCAACGTATTGACGCAGCCGATCTTTCGCGCCGCTTCGTCCAACGTGTCGCACGCGCGGTACGCGAGAACCTTATACGGTATGGTGACGTTTACGCCGCTGAATTCGCGCCGCTTCAAAAAGTCCGTACATTGCGGTTCGGACAGCTCGAACAGCCCGTAATCGCAGTCCCAGATCAGCTTGTGGATTAAAGGCGAAAAGCTGTGGGCGAGCTTTTCGCCGACAAGTCCGTAGATTTGATTCATGGTTCACCTTGTATTGATGCAAAAGTTTATTGTATTTGGCAATTAAACCCCTCCGGCGCTGCGCGCCACCTCCCCTTGCAGGAGAGGCAGTGGTTGCCGGACACTCAAGCCTCCCCTAAAAGGGGAGGTGGCGCGCAGCGCCGGAGGGGTTAAGTAAATCAAAGTCAATACATAAAATTCATGGTTCCTAACGACTTTCGACAATATAAACTTTCACGCCGTGCGGCGGAACCGTCGCTTCCAAGTCCCCGCGCACCATTTGCTCCGTTTTGTCCCACAGCTCAAAGCACCTGTACTCGTCCGTGATCGGAAGCTCCGCGTAGGACTGGCACGCGATGGAGCGCAGATTGACCTTCATGTCGCGCTCCTCGCCGCCCTTGTTGAAAAAGCACAGCGCGATCCTCTTGCCCTCAAGCGGCTTTACCAGAATATCGGAGACGACAGCCGTACGAAAGCGCCTGCACTGCTTGCCGAGCGGATCCTGGTCCACCGCGATCAGATCCCTATTCGTGACGATTTTCAGCGTTTCGTTGTCCTCGTCAACCGTTCCGTCGTCGCTTACGAACGCGCGGATGTCGTTACCCAAAATCAGCGGCGCGGCCATCATGCACCACAGTGTGAAATGCGTTTTATTCTCCTCATATGTCAGCGAGCCGTTGCCGACCTCCAGCATATCGGGGTCGTTAAAGCCGCCGGCACCCGCGTACCCGTGCAGCTTGACGTTGATCTCGTATATGCCTAAAACGGACGCCCAGAACGGCTTTATGTCCATGGTCGTGCGCCAGAGGTTGCCCGCTTGGCGTCCCCACTGCCACGGGAAATTAAGGCCCCATTCGCAGATGGAGTAACAAATTTTGCGCTCGGGCTCACCGGTCTTTTCGGCGTACTCTTTCGCCGCGCGGACAAGCTCGCGTCCCATGTTTGTGTACTGGAGGGCCGCGCTGTCACGGCGCGAAGCCACGGGGTTATGCAGCTTAATGCCGTTTGTACCCGCTTCCAGCCCGATCATAATCTGATGGCGTCCGGCCTTTGAAAGCGCTATGGTAGGCGGCACGGTCGTCGAATATTTTTTGCTGCCGTTGACAAGTATCTCAATGTATTTATTCGCGCTGCTCTTTTTGCGCATACACAGCGTCAGGACGTACTCGCCTTTTTCGGGTACATTCACGTAAAACTCAGCGGAACCGAGGTTCCCTGAAAGCCCCGCGACGTACTTGCCCGTCGCCATTTTTGTATCCTCGACGACACGCGCCGCGCCTTTCAGGATCGCTTGCTCCGCCGTCACCTCGGCCTCCTGAGCCATGCCCTTCTTCCAAACCGTGATCTTTTCGACGCAGGGCGCCCTTTGCGGTATCGGCCGGTTGTGACAAAAGTCGTACTTGAAATATTCGATGCCCCACTCAGCTAACGTATCCGCGTCAATGGCTTCGCGTCCAAGGCTCGCGGGCATATCCTCGCAGGTGAAAGTGCCGTTGGAGCTGTAGATGCCGAGCTTCATGCCGAGCCTGTTCACGTCCTCGCGTAGCTTTTTAATGCCCGACGGGAATGTGTGCAGGTCGGCCTGGAGCCTGCCCTGTTCGTCGCGCATAGAGGACTGCCAGCAGTCGTCGATGTTGAGGTAAATATACCCGGCGTCCACCAGCCCGCATTTTTTCATCGCGGCGCCGATGTCGTAGATGACCTCCTCGGAAATCCTGTTGCGGAAAAAGTTCCAGCTTGCCCAGCCCATCGGCGGGGTCAGGGCGACGCCGTTTGAGTAGTTTTCCTCCACGGGCACGGTCAGCTTCGCCGCGTTTGCGACGCGCTTGCCCACGCGGCCCAGGTCGATCATTTTTTTGTAGTGCGCGGCTCCGGCGGCGGCGGCCAGCCCGGCGGCGATGCCAGCGGCGATGATATTTTTGCGTTTCATGGGTATCCTCTCCTGTATTGTATTTTATTTTTCAGTTGTTTTAGACCTTTGTATTGATGTGAAAGGTTGTTGTGTCAGGCGATGAAACCCCTCCGGCGCATTCGCGCCACCTCCCCTTGCAGGAGAGGCAGTGGTTGCCGGTCGCTCAAGCCTCCCCTGCAAGGGGAGGTGGCACGCAGTGCCGGAGGGGTTGGAAATAAAAATCAATACAAAAGCCTAAAAGAGTTTTTTTAACGGTAAAGTCCAAAATATTCCGCAATGATATCCGCTGTTTGCTCAACCGTCGAATTGTCATCCCAGACAATTTGTTTTACGCCATAGGGGTTAGTTCTGCGGGGGTTATCGGGTTTGCCTTTTCCCCATACCGCATGTACCTTGCGAATAAGACTTTCCTTTTCATCTTCAGAAATATCACGGCAGCGAATTTCATTTTCATACCGTTTTATAAAATCATTCAAAGGTTTATCGTTGGAAATTACAACCGCGTGAGTTACAGCTTGGAAAATACTGTCAATATCAATATCGTTTTCGCAGATTACCCCTTTGTGTTTTGCCGTAAGCTGAATCAAGTCCATGATAACCATCGGCGTATAATCATGTACGACTTCGCTTTCAAACTTCATGGCGTTTTCAGGGTCAAGCGCAAAAAAATCCGATACATCACGGCATAATCCCGGTTGAAACTGAGGGGCGGCATTTTGGGAATGCTTATGCCGGTGTTCGCATGTGTGATATATGTAAAAGCCGTATCTGCGGCCAAGCTCATCCGCCGCAGCCACGCCGTCCCCCCATATAAAATAGACATTTTGCAACAGACGCTTCAAGACATTATCGGGTATTAACATCTTTAATCCCTCCATTTGTTCATATTAAGCTTTCTTACCAAAGCTGATTTTATTCTCTGTCCTGTTTTTCAGCCGCACAATATTCTGCCTGTGGGTAAATATGAGTATCGCCGCCACGGCCGCGCCGAACGCCGTTTTGTAAAGCGCGGGCTCGCCACGTAAGAAAAGCGTCAGATACATAACAGCGGGGATCAGCGCCGCGCTGGCGACCGAGCCTAACGAAATATACCGCGTCACAGCGACGATGACGATAAACAGCGCAAGCAGTACCAGCGCGCCCAGCGGCTCAACCGCCAGCAAAACGCCCAAAGCCGTCGCGACGCCCTTGCCGCCCCTGAACCTGAAGTACACGGGGAAGATGTGGCCCAATATCACAAAAAGTCCCGCGCCCAAAACGACGGACCAGTCGCAGACGCCGTTTTTATCTACGGTCAGCCGCCGTGAAAGCAGTATAACCGCCGCGCCCTTGGCCATGTCGCCGAAAAAAACCGCGAGCGCCGAAAGCTTTCCGAAGCTACGGAGCATATTCGTCGCGCCGGCGTTGCCGCTGCCCATGCCGCGAACGTCCTTTTTGAATACATACTTTGAAATGATGATGCCGAAGTTGATACCGCCCACGAGGTATGCCGCGGGCCAGAAGAGATAGCGTAAATAATACAAAGAAAAAGCGCTCCCAAATATATTTCTTCGTATATTTTAACACAAAAAAGCTTGACAATTCAAATTACGTTGTGTATACTGTGAGTGTAAAAGGTGGCGTAGCCGCAGACGGTTGCCCCTAAAAAGAGAACGGATGAAAATAACCGCTGACTTTGTGAGGGCTAGCGGTTATTTCCTTTTATGGCTAAGGATACGGTCCAGCAATATCATGACTACGATAAGCAGGATTATGTACTCCATGAGCCTCACCACCTTTCGGGGTGGGAAACAACCGTCCGCGACTGCGGGCTGACGCCACAAACAGTATAAGTTATCACGCGAAAAATGTCAATAGACTTCTATTACTTTTAAGGAACGGTTCACGTTTATGGAACAAAAAATTGATCTCTCGCTTATCGATGGCATCATCGGACATTACAGGGACATACCCGGCAGTCTCATTACCGTTTTGCAAAAGGCCCAGGCCGTCTACGGCTATCTGCCGCACGGCGCGCTGACGTACATTTCACAGCGGATGAATATCCCGCCTGCAAAAGTGTTCGGCGTCGCGACGTTTTATACGCAGTTCCGCTTTGAGCCGGTCGGCAGGTACCTCATCATGCTGTGCAAGGGCACGGCCTGCCACGTCAACGGCGCGGAGATGATCGAAAAAGCCATCGCCGGGGAATTGGGCATAGCTGACGGCGAAACGACGGGCGACGGGCTGTTCACGCTGAAAAACGTCGCGTGCCTGGGCTGCTGTTCGCTGTCGCCGGTGATGATGGTCAACGAGGAGACGTATGGCAGCTTGACGCCGGAAAAGACACGGAAAATTTTAGCGGAGCTGCGAGGGAGGATTCGCGAATGAAAAAAACTACATCTATTTTGTTAATAGCCGTCTGTCTGCTGCTTTCCGCCTGCGGCAGTGAAATTGACGCGGAAAAAGCGCGGCTCACAGCGGAATTTCTCACTCTCGATAACGGACTTGAGGCGTTGAAAACTCTTTTTTGGGGAGCGCATGGATGGCACTTGTATTCAAGCGGCGACTACCTGTTCGCCGCGTACGGCGATTATTTGGTTCGCTATGACATAACCGAAAACAGGGTTGACAGCGTGGTCAAATACGCCCAGCCGGAATACTGGTGGTGTTCCACGTCAATTTCGCCCGACGGTGAAACGGTTATAGCCAAAGCGGGGAATCATCCCGACTATGACGATTGGACAAATCAGGTTTTCATTGATTTCAAGCAAGAAACCTGTAAATCGGTTCCGGATGATTTTGAATTGCCAGAAACGGCAAACCCGCATCTTCTATATCGGCTCGAAAAAGAATTTAACGGGGAAAACCTGTTTTTCAAGCTGTATGCTTCGGATGAAGATATAGTTGGCAAGGAGATCAGATCTGTGCCGCAATACACGGTTTCCATAAGCGAATGCGTGCCGATAGACGGGAGCCGCCTTGGCATTATCATGGGTTCAAGCGAGGAAGCCAACGGTTATCTTGGTTATGACAAATTCGCGGTGATTGATATCGCGCGGGATGAAATCATACAGGAGTGCATGATTAACGAGTGGGACGACGTTGGGCGTGAATATTTGGAAGAACACTATTCCTAATCATATGTATACAAAAGCGAGGAAAGATCATGATCCAAATCAAAGTCGGCCAAGGCAGCTGCGGCATATCCGCCGGTGCGGCCAATGTATACGCCGCGCTTCACACCGCGCTTATGGAAGCCCCTGACGTATCGCTGTCCGTCACGGGATGCGTCGGCATGTGCTGGCTCGAGCCGATCGTGGACGTATATAACGCTTCGGGCGGACTCACGCGCCTGGTTCGGGTGACTGAAAACGACGTGCCAAAAATCGCCGAATATGTCAGGTCAGGCGAGCCGGAGCATGTGCGAAAGCTCACGGTCAGCGATGAGGACGCGGAGTTTTTGTCAAAGCAGACGAGAATCGCCCTGCGCAACTGCGGCGTGATTGACCCCGAGGACATCGGCGGTTATATCGCGGCCGGGGGCTACGAAGCCCTGCGGACGGTGATTCTGCACAAGTCGCCCGAAGAGGTAATCGACGTCATCAAGTCGTCGGGACTGGCCGGGCGCGGCGGCGCGGGATTTCCCGCGTGGTTCAAGTGGGACGCGGCGCGGAAAAGCAGGGATGAAATCAAATACCTGATATGCAACGCGGACGAGGGCGACCCAGGCGCGTTTATGGACCGCGCCGTAATTGAAAGCGATCCGCACAATCTCATCGAGGGGATGCTCATCGGCGCATACGCCATCGGAGCGAAAGAGGCGATCGTATACGTCCGCGCGGAGTACCCTCTGGCCATTGCCCGGCTCGAGCGCGCCATCAATCAGGCGGCTTCTGAGGGACTGATCGGCGAAAATATTTTTGGCTCGGACTTCTCCTGCTCTTTCAGGATCAAGGCGGGCGCGGGCGCGTTTGTGTGCGGCGAAGAGACGGCGCTGATCGAGTCGCTGGAGGGACAGCGGGGAATGCCCCGGCTCAAGCCGCCGTTTCCGGCGCAGTCGGGCTATTGGAGAAAGCCGTCCAACATCAACAACGTTGAGACTTTCGCGAACGTCGCCTGGATCATCCGAAACGGCGGAGAGGCGTTCGCCGCGATGGGCACGCCCGACAGCAAGGGAACCAAGGTGTTCGCTTTAACAGGCAAAATCAAGCGCGGCGGCTTGGTGGAGATACCCATGGGCAAAACGCTCCATGACGTTATTTTTGACATTGGCGGCGGTATGCGGACCGACAAAAAATTCAAGTGCGTGCAGATGGGCGGCCCGTCGGGCGGATGCATCCCGGCTTCGCTCTCTGACACGCTCATCGACTATAAAAGGTTGTCCGCTACCGGCGCCATCATGGGCTCGGGCGGCATGGTCGTCATGGACGAAAGCACGTGCATGGTGAACATGGCGAGGTTTTTTCTGGACTTTACGGCAAAGGAATCCTGCGGGAAGTGCGTGCCCTGCCGCATCGGAACGAAGCGCCTTTTGGAGGTTCTGACGCGTATCTGCAACGGCGAGGGCAAGGACGGCGACATCGGGCTTTTAGAGGAGCTTTGCAACCAGATCAAGGAAAGCTCCCTGTGCGGACTGGGCCAGACCGCGCCTAATCCCGTGCTGACGACGCTGAAATATTTCCGTCATGAATACGAAGCGCACATCAAAGAAAAGCGCTGTCCGACAGGCGAATGTCAGGCGCTTATAACCTACAGCATTGATCCCGGGACGTGCACGGGATGTACGGCTTGCGTGAAAAAGTGCCCGGCGAACGCAATTAACGGCGAGCGCAAGGCCGCGCATGTGATCGACGCGGAGCTGTGCATCAAGTGCGGGCGGTGCGAGGAAGTTTGCAGATTCGGGGCGGTTGTCAAGCGATAATGCGGAATTTTGAAAAAACTCACCTCATAAAAAGTCTAAAACAGCATAAAACAAAAGGGACGGCCATAAAAGCCGTCCCCAAACAAAACTTTATTCCTTGTCTACCAAACAAGATTGACTGTCAGCCCGTCCACCGTATAAGTGATATCCTTATGCTTATCCAGCGAATCGCAGAAAGCTTTCAGCATATCTTGGTCTTTCAGCGTAATGTCGCTTTCCAGCGTCAGCTGTTCCGGCCTGTAATACCGATCCGTCAGGTTAAACCCGGTAACCCACCAGTTTTCATGCGCGGGACGGTCCACAAAGACCCTGTCTCCGCGTGAAATCCGCATGGATATGGAAAGATAATCCTCTTTCCCCACACAGTTATAAAATCCGTCCAGTTGGCTGACAGGCTTTTTGTAGACGCCTATCTCGCCGCCCGCGCCCGCAAGAGAGTAGCGGCCTTTCCATATCTGAATCTGCCAGTCCTCCCCTTTATAATGGAAAGGAATGCGTCTGGTATCGAAAAGGAACATGCCGAATTCGCTGCTGCCCAAAAAGTCGTAAATCACGTTATAGCCAAATACGTCGTGCCATGTGTTGGGCGTGGTATATACCGTCTTATTTTTCGCGTCGTAGTCGTAGCCGAGGCCCATCAAGCCGTTGCCGCCGCTGCCGTAAAGCTGCTCGGTCTTTTCATTGTAATGAATGCCGGAGTGCATTGTATCAACCCGTCCGTCGAAGTAAGTGACAGTGCAGATGATTTCGTACAGGTCCGGCTCATCAATCGGTTCTAAAGACAAATTGACCTCTTGCGCCAGCCCCATCGTAACGGAAATCAGCCGAAGAAAGCCACTCAAGGCGTTGTTTGACTCGCTGAGTTCCAGGGATTTCGTATTGAGCGCGGCCTGCGTCTGTGAAATCGGACTTTGGAACAGCCGCGCCAAGGGACGAAGCGGATAGAAAATATCGGGGAGCGAACCTACCACCGCCGGGAATGAAAGGCTGGATGATTCTTCAATGCCATCCATCAGAAAGCCCATTCTTTCATCATAGGTGAAGTTGCAGCGCGGCAAGGGAGCAAGGCCGAACGTCGCTTTCTGTACACCCTGAATCGCGGCTTCCATCACTTCGCTGTAGGCGACAGTGTCAAAAGCGGGAAGATCGGACTTCCTGTCAGCCTGCACGGCTGCCGGAAGCAGCAGGGACATGAAAAGCATAACGAGCGTCCTAAAATAAGTAAGAATTGGAAACATAGCGTACCCTCCGTGTTTATTTTTTTACTCACAGACATTTTACCAAAAAGTTGGCAAGAATGCAAGTCTTTTTTGAAAAAATTATGTCGAAAGGATATTAATTTAATGAACGACAACATCACATTGACCATCGACGGCAAAAAAATCACCGCCCAAAGCGGCGTGACGATCCTCGGGGCGGCGGATTTGGGCGGCATCGGGATACCGACGCTGTGTCACGACGGGCGCGTGGAGGTCTACGGCGCGTGCGGGATCTGCGTTGTGGAGGCCGAGGGCGTGCCTAAGCTGCTGCGGGCCTGCGCAACGAAAGCGTCCGACGGCATGGTAATCAAAACACGCTCCGAACGCATTGACCGCGCGCGTAAATTTTCGCTTGACATGCTGCTGTCCGACCACACCGGCGACTGCAAGGCCCCCTGCTCCCTGGCCTGTCCCGCCGGGACCGACTGTCAGGGCTATGCCGGGCTTATCGCGAACGGCGAGCATGAACAGGCCCTGCGCCTGATCAAGGAGAAAATTCCGCTGCCCGCCGCCATAGGCCGAATCTGCCCGCACCCGTGCGAGACGGCCTGCCGCCGGAAGCTCGTGGAGGAGCCGGTCTCTATCGCCGCTTTGAAGCGCTTCGCGGCCGACGCCGACCTGTTCAGCGAAAGTCCCTACATGCCAAAAACAGCGCCCGACAGCGGCAAGAGCGCCACGGTTGTCGGCGGCGGGCCGGGCGGACTGTCGGCGGCGTACTATCTGCGGCTTTTCGGCCACGCGGTCACGGTGTATGACATGATGCCCGACATGGGCGGGATGCTTCGCTACGGCATACCCGAGTACAGATTGCCAAAAAATGTGCTTGACAGGGAAATCGCGCTGATCAGGCGGCTGGGCGTTACTTTCAAAAACAACATAAAGCTGGGCCGTGACGTAACTCTTGCGGACTTGAGAAGCGGGAGCGACGCCGTGATTTTGGCCGTCGGCGCGTGGACAAGCGGCAAAATGAATGTCCCCGGCGAGGATTTGGACGGCGTTTTCGGCGGCATTGATTTCCTGCGCGAGGTTATATTGGGCAATGTCCCGAATATCGGCAAGCGGGTGGGCGTTTGCGGCGGCGGCAATACCGCTATGGACGCATGCCGGACCGCCGTGCGGCTCGGCGCGGAGGAGGTCTATGTCATCTACCGCCGCACCCGTGACGAAATGCCAGCCGAGAAAATTGAGATCGACGAGGCCGAGGAGGAGGGCGTGGTCTATAAATTCCTGACGAATCCCGTGGAAATACGATCGGATAACGGGCGGGTCAGCGGCATGAAGCTGCAAAAAATGGAGTTGGGCGAGCCTGACTTGAGCGGACGCAGATCACCCGTGCCGATAGACGGCGCGTTTGAAACCATAGAGCTTGACAGCGTTATCATGGCCATCGGGCAGTATCTGGACGCCGGCGGGCTTGACGGCGTCGGGCTGACCCGGCGCGGAACCGTCGCCGCGGATGAAAAGAGCTTCCGCACAAACCTCAGCGGCGTTTTCGCCGTCGGCGACGCCACGAATAAGGGCGCGGACATCGCGATTTCAGCCATAGGCGAGGCTCACAAGTGCGCGTATGTGGTTGACGAATTCCTAAAGGGCAACGAGGTTCAATATACGGCGCCGTTTTTAGTGGAAAGCGAAGTCAGCGCGGAGGATTTCACGGACAGGCTTCCCGACGCGCGGGCTGAGTTCGAGTGCCTGCCGCCGGACGTCCGCAAGCACAGCTTTGACGAGGTCACCTCCTGCCTTTCACGGGACAAAGCCGTACACGAAGGCTCCCGTTGCCTGGAATGCGGCTGCCTCGACTATTTCAACTGCCGCCTGCTGCGTTTCGCGCGGGAATACGGCGCGGATCCGACGCCATACGCGGGCGAGAAACCGAAAGAACAAAAGGATTTCTCGCACCCGTACCTCATCCACGACAAGAACAAGTGCATACTGTGCGGACTGTGCGTGCGCGTCTGCGGCGAGCGCATGAACGTCACGGCCTTGGGACTCGCCGGGCGCGGCTTTGAAACGGTGGTCTCACCTGAATTTTACAACAGCCTTGAGTCGAGCAAGTGCATCGCGTGCGGGCAGTGCGCGCTGCTCTGCCCGACCGGGGCGCTTATGGAGCGCACGCCCCACATGAAAAACGTGCCGCTGGAGGAAAACGTCACCCAAACGGTATGCGACGGTTGCGGCGCGGGCTGCAAGATGAATGTCTATCACGCCGGCCATACCGTGACGAGGGCCGAACCGTACGGCGAGGACGGTATCCTCTGCGCGGAGGGGCGTTTCGGCTTCGGGCAGGCGAATAGCCCGGACAGGCCCCACGCTCCCCTACTCAGACAAAAAGATTCGCAGGCGGACAAAGCTGTCCGTCCCTGTGTTCCGGCGGTAAGCACGACGCTGACTTTCGATGAGGCGTCAAAGCTCCTGCGTGAAAAGTTTGCCGACGCTATAAACAGCCACGGCACTGAATCTGTCGCCATTCTGCTCAGTGAAAATCTCACGAACGAGGAGATCGCCGATGCCAAGGCTTTCGCGGAAGAGGTGGGTACGGCTAACATTTATAACGCGGGGCGGCCAAAGGCGCGTGTGAGCTATGCCGATTTTTCATCGCTGGAAAGGCTTTTCGGCGCGGGCATACATCACGGCGCGAACGCGGGCGGCATGAAAGAGGCCGGGGTGAAGCCTGCCGCGGCGGCTGGACTTGGGCGGCTCAAGGCGGTTTTAGTGGTCGGCGGCGGGACTTTCGTGCCGGACGCGGAGTTTACTGCTGTGATGGGCGTAGTGCCGGAGGGAAAGGCGGATTTGTTCATACCGTGCCGCGCGTTTACTGAGAAAGACGGGACGTTTACCGCGCTGGACGGAGAAACGCTTTGCTTGCGAGGGATCGGGGGTTAGGGACGGTTTATGAAAAATGTACGGGACGGCATGAAAGCCGTCCCGTTTCTTCTGTATTTGGTTCAGATTTTCTTCGAATATTTCTTGAGGTAAATAAGCCGCATCAGCGCCGATTCCACCGCACTGATCGTTTTTGGGTTCCCTAAAAGCGAAGCCTCCACCTGCGTTTTGCAGCCCTTGCGCATGATCATCTCGGCTGCCTCGGCATCGCTTTTCGCTGAGGCATAGCAATACGCGCCGCTATTCCTGACAAAAACGGCGTTGCGTCCCTTTGTCTTTTTGGCGATATCCCGGTCCCTGTCTTTCGCGATCTTCACGTTGCGTCCAAGGAGCTGCGCGAAATCGTCCAGCATCGGCTTCATGGGCTTTTTGCCCGCCGAACACTTGACCGCGTAGCCGTCCGCGCTGTGGATGATGTAATTCACGTCAGGCCTCGCGCCGTAAATCACGCCGTGGATCTGCGTCTCGCGCGAGCCGTCCAGCGGCTTATCCGTGAGCATCGTAAAGCCGTCCGGCGTGCGCTCGCTGCTGGCGGTATCGCCTGCGTAATCGGCGGCGGCGCCCTTAAAATGCTCCTCGCTCGCACGCTCAAGGGTCAGCGCGGTCTGGAACGCGGTGCTGAAGTCCCCTCCCATGCACAGCGCGCCGTGATGCGCCATGATAATCGCGTCGGATTTGCCGCGCTCTATCGCCTCGCATACACCTTTGCACAGCTTTTTGGTGCCGGGAAGCCCGTACTTCGCCAGCGGAACCGAATCTCCCAGCAGATTCACGAATTCGCTCGATTTAACGATCAGGTCCATCGACAGCACGCTCATGACCGACGCGTTCGTCTGGTGGGTATGGATGACGAAATTTACATCGGGGCGCATACGGTAGCACGCCGCGTGGATGCCCCTTTCGGACGACGGCTTCACGTCGCCCTCATAGCTCGCGTCGCTTATGCCGACGGTTACGATGTCGTCGGGCGTCAGGCTGTCGTAGGCACGGCCCGAGGGGGTAATGACGAATTGCGCGTCGTCAAGACGGCAGCTGATGTTGCCCCAGGTACGCGCGATCAGGCCGGTACTCAGCAGAATTTTGCCGGCTTCGATCACGCTTTTTTTTGCGGATTGGATATCCATTTTATTCACCATATCTTTCATTGGGTTCTGCAAATTATATGCGGTACGCGCGTTTGTTTTCCGGCTCCAAAACATCCCAACAAGCTTTGCCGAGATATTTGAACAGTTGAATCTTCTCCGCGTGTGCGATCACCAACAGATCGTCGGGCGTTTCAGGGTAAGCGGCGCCGAGATGCGGGAACTTTTTGGGATATTCCCGCACGAACAGAGCATGACCTTTCGGATGCCCAAACAGCTCCGCTTCCGCTTCGATCGTCATGTTGCCTATGGTCAGGGCGATGCTGGAATTTTGGCACATCTGTTCGGCCTTAAGGCTTTGGCGATCGGTAGAAAGCAGCACGGCCAGCCCATCGTTTATATGGCACATCGTCCGCGCAGGTGGAAAGCACGATTTCTTTTTCGGTTCGCAGCCTTTCCTCGATTTCAGACGCCAGGTCGGCGTAGTTGAGCTCTTGCACAAAATCACCGCTTTTTTTATTTTGTAGGGATTGACGCCCCGGCGATCCGAGCTTTTATACGGTTTGCGGCGTGCCGAGGGCGTCACGCCCTACGTTTTTAGAGGGATAAAGTTTCTCCGTAAGAACTATTCTTTCTTTGCTTCCGGAATAAGTTCCACATTCTCAAACACCCGATCAAACCGTGCCAGCGCATCGTCAATCATGTCATCCGTATACGCCGCGCTCGTGTAAAGCCGACTGCCCGCCAGCGTCACAAGCCCCTCGGCCATGTACGCCGCGCCCATATGCTCCATTTCCTTTTTGCGGACGGATGTCGCGTTGAGCACGCCCGGGATACTCCACGGCTTTTTCCAGTTAATGGCAAAGTGCATGGTGCCCACCGTCGCAAGGTGGCAGATGGAACCTTGGTTATATGCCACAAACGGAAGCTTGTATTTTTGTATAAGCTGCTGAAGTCCCTGGGTCATCCTGTCGCCCATCTGCCCGGAAACCTGGCACGCGTTCGTGCGCTCAATCTCGCATAGGGTATGGTATCCCGCGACGCAGGAGACAGGCGTGGCCGCCATCGTGCCGCCCATGAACGCCTTTTTGATCTTGGTGCTGCCGTCAAGTCCCGCGCCGAGGTATTTCATGTACTCGCGCTTGCCGCCGATGCCGCCCGCGCCCGGATAGCCGCCCGCGATGACCTTGCCGAAGATGGTGAGGTCGGGCGATACGCCGAAGTAGCCCTGCGCGCCCGACATGCCGATGCGGAACGCCGTCACTACCTCGTCGAAAATCAACAGCGCGCCGTACTTGCGGCAAAGCTTCTCGACGCCTTTGTTGAAGTCGATGTCCAGCGGGCGCGTGCCACTTTCGGGGCCGACCGGCTCAATCATGACGGCCGCGGTGCCGCCCGTGAGCTGGTTCTTCCTGAGCTTGCGCTCAAGGTCGCAAAGATCGTTGGGGAAGAACTCCTGCGTGTGCTTGAATACGAACAGCGGAACGCCGCTGGCCTGCGTGAACTTCGAGCCGGGGATGCGGATGCCGTAGCCGAGCTGATCGCTCCAGCCGTGGTACGCGCCGCCCATCTTAATGATGTTCTTTTTCTTCGTGGCGATACGGGCGACTCTGATGGCGGCCATGCAGGACTCAGTCCCCGAGCCTAACATGCGGAACATGTCCACCGATTCAATGCTGTCCGCGACCTTTTTCGCCAGCTTGTACTCGTACTCGTGGAACAGACCCGTGGACGGGCCGCAATCGTTGAGCAGGTCAATGACCTTTTCGCGCACGGCGGACGGGTTGCTTCCCAGCACCGTGGGGCCGCCTGCCTGCAAAAAATCGTAGTAGGTGTTTCCGTCGATGTCGTAAAGGTACGCGCCCTCCGCTTTGGTGAACACCAGCGGGAACGGGTGGTTGAACGCCAGGTTGTGCTGTACGCCGCCGGGAATGATCTGCTTTGCCTCTTCGATCATGACCTTGCTCTTCTGGCATTTCCCCTCGAAGTATTCGTCCTCGTACTTCGCCAGGGCGCTGGCACCTATTGAGTAGATCGGCTGCTTGATCAGCGCGGTAAGCTGCCTGTCAACCTGTCTCGCGTCGGGGTATGTTGAGATTGAGAAGCGTGTGTCCATTTTTTGTGCCCTCCTAAATTATTGTTGATAGAATTGTTTTTTTATGTTATAATGCGAATCATGGGTTGACAAAATAGAAAACAGGTAAAAGTCAGGCGTCATTGCGAGCGCAGAGAAACGTTCTTTTATAACCGGGTTGGCGCGCGAAGCAATCCAGTTATGCAACTTTATCTTGCGTTGCCTGATTACTTCTGTTTTCTCAACCATTTGCCAGCTGGATTGCTTCGCGCATAAACATTGTTATTACTCAACGTTTCTTCGCGCTCGCAATGACGTAAACTTTAGAACCGGGATTCACAAATGGAAAAGTCGTATGAGTGAGGGATTTTTTCGTCCCGCAAGACAAATTTACGCAGGCAATATTGTTTATTGGTAAGGAAATTTGCCGAAGCGGGACGGAAAAAGACCCGCTCAGACGGCTTTTTCTAATTTGTGAATCCCGGTTCTTACCCTATATCTGTCATGTTTACCCATTATTCAACCCGTAATCCGCATTTATCTTTTTTAACCTCTGGTTAAATCCGTAAAATTTTAAGTTATTGATATTGATAAAAAACGAGGGGTGTTTTACACTATGAAAAAATCAATCAAGGTTTTGTCCTACGACATCGGCACGACGGGCGTAAAAACCTGCCTGTTCGGCATCGGGGAAAGCATCGAGCTGCTAAAAAGCGCGTCGGCCGGTTATGAGCTGTACGTTTTGCCGAACGGCGGCGTGGAGCAGGAGCCGGACGACTGGTGGAACGCCATGCGCGAAACGACGCGCGGCATTCTTGAATCAAGCGGCGTTTCGCCCGAAACGATCGACGGGATATCGTTTTGCTCACAGATGCAGGGCCTCGTGCTGGTTGACAGGGACGGCGTTCCCGTGCGCCGCGCCATGAGCTACATGGATCAGCGGGCGCAGTCCCAGCTCGACAAGGGACTGGCTTACGGCCTGCAAATCGCCGGGGCGAACGTCGTCAAGCTGCTGAAATCACTGC
This sequence comes from Oscillospiraceae bacterium, assembly GCA_009779495.1. Taxonomy (GTDB): domain Bacteria; phylum Bacillota; class Clostridia; order Oscillospirales; family Acutalibacteraceae; genus UBA1425. Next base: position 41,187 of record WRED01000008.1, read on the forward strand.
GTATCACGGGTGCTGTGGCGGCAAGCGTCAAGGATCCCGTGTGGAAGTACAAGTGGGTCGAGGAAAATGAACCTCATAATTTTTCCCGTACATATAAGTGGCTCGACGTGAAAGAAAGCATGATCTGCCGCATGACGGGCGAGTTTATCGCAACACCTGACTCCGCTTTCGCCGCGCTCATCTACGATATCCGCAAGGGCAAAGAGGGATTCAGCGCGGACATGTGCAAGCTGCTGGGCGTCAACCCCGATCACCTGCCGCGCATCATCGGGTGCGACGAGCAGGCCGGCAAGCTGACCAAAAAAGCCGCTGACGATTTGGGGCTTGCGCCGGGAATCCCGGTGTTCGGCGGCGGCGGCGACGCTTCGCTGATCGGCATCGGCGCGGGGGCCGTCGCGATGAACGACACGCATGTCTACTGGGGAACGTCGGGCTGGGTCGGCACGGTCGTCGATAAAAGCATTGTGGACGCGGGCGCGATGATCGCGGCGATCGTCGGCGCGCAGAAAGACAGATTCAACTACTTTGCCGAGCTGGAAACGGCCGGAAAGTGCCTTGAGTGGGCACGCGATAAAATCGTACTCAACGAGATTCGCGGCATTGAGCCGACGGAAGTCGATAAAATGTACAGCAGAATGACGCAGAAAGCAAGCGAGGCAGCCGTGGGCAGCGGCCGCGTCATATTCACGCCGTGGCTTCACGGCAACCGCTGTCCTTTCGAAGCGCCGGAGGCCCGCGGCATGTTCTTCAACATAAGCCTTGAGACGAACGAAAAGGAGCTGACCCGCGCGGTCGTTGAGGGTGTGTGCTACCACCTGCGCTGGTTTATCGAGACGCAGGAGAAGAAAGTGAAAACATCGGAGGTCGTCAGATTCGCAGGTGGCGGCGCGGTATCCGACCTGATATGCCAGATTTTGTCGGACTGCACCGGACGCGTCGTCGAAACGGTCAAAAGCCCGCAGACTGCCGGTTCGGTCGGCGCGGCCGTATTGGTGGCGGTGGGACTCGGCGTGATCGGCAGCGTCGCCGACTGCAAGAAGCTTATCAGGGCCGACAAGACGTTCAGCCCGAATACGGCGAATAAGGCGGTTTATGACGAGACATTCGCGGTATATAAAAAGCTGTATAAAGCGAATAAGGCAAACTTCAAAAAACTGAATGGGATCAAGGATTAGCAGTAAATAGCTTTTTGTTATACTGAACACAGATCAAAGGCATAATGATCTGTGTTCAGTATTTTTGTGTTACGCTATGTTACGTTTTTTTGGCCCAAATCGTCGCCCTCGCGAACTTTTTGTCATGCTCATCCAAGGGCCTGCCGGTATAGTTTTTGTAGGTTTTCTCTACGGTGAGTCCCGCGTCAGCGAGCCAGCCGCAGACCTGCGTCAGCGACGGGATGTGCTTATGACCCGTCGTTGACTCCACGATGCGCTCCCCATTGTTGGCCGTTAAATCCATGTGATTGTTCCATACGCAAATTTGTGTCACGGGATTATAAATATTGCCGTAGCTCACAATTTTTCCGCTCGTCCCCAGATCGTCGGCGAGAGTCCCTTTAAAACAACAACTGCTTTCGCCTAAACGGTTGAAGAACTTGACCGCCGACGCGTCTGAATGTTGGTCATAATCCATGTACAGATATCCGCCTGATCGAAGCGCGGCGGCCGCTTTGCGGATGAAAATCTCCTGCGCCTTTTTGTAATCCATGCCGGTTTCGATGTTGATGAGGATGTTTCCGGCCAAGACGACGACGTCAAAACCCGTGCCCCAGTCGGCCTCAAGCGCGTCGGCCTGATAACAGGTAATATTCGGCAGGCCGCTCATTTTGCGGTAACAGCGCAGCAGCATGTGCTCATCCGCATCGAACCCGGTGACGTCGTGTCCCGCCTGCGCGAGCGGCACGGCGATCCGTCCGCCGCCGCACGCGGCTTCCAGAATATTTTGCGGCGTACCGTCCGTCTGTTCGCGCAAGACGCCCAGGAGAAATTCAACGTCGTTTGTCTGATTTTCAAATTGCTCGTACGCACTGGCGTACCAGTGCTTGATGATGAACTTTTTGTTCAAGGTAATTTCCTCCAGACTTGGGAGGGCTAAAATATAGTCACCCTCCCGTTTTTGGTGATGACTTTACAATATGTATGTTTCATTTTACTCAGTCCTTTCAGTTATTATTGTATTACAAACGCTAACAAAAACAAAGTTTTCGTCCGCGGTATAATCTGATGTTTTTTAGAGATGCTTCACAAAATGCCTACACCCGTCACACGGCTCAACTTCCACAAACCCCTGCGACGGATAAAATTGTGCAGCTTCACTATAATCATATGCAAATTTTGTATGTATTGTACAAATATTTTTGGAACGGGCAAAGGCTTCGGCGTATGAAAACAACGCGCTGCCGACGCCCGTCCGTTTATTTTGCGGCTTGATAAACAGCCGCCTGAGCCACATGTCCGCCGGCGAAACTGTCTGGACGCCCAAGGTACCGATGACGCGGTCGTTTTCATCCAGCGCGACCCAGAACATATCGCCGGGGTCAAGATAATTCTTCTGTATGTCGAGCAAATCCTCATTCAGGTTCGGAACCCTGCCCAAAGCGTCCTTGCCCGCGAGCACGCAGAAAATCGCGTCGTCGCGGTAACGAGGCTCAAACAAAACGATTCTGAACACGGCAGCTCCCCCCTCTTAAAATAATATTTTACCTCTTTTAAGCTCTGTGATTGTTAAATTTTTGTTAATATTTCATTTTATCATTGAGACTTTTAACCGTTTCAGGGTCGATTTTTATCATTTCACGATTATATGTCAGAATACCGTTCACCTCAAGCTCCACGTCCGTCAGCTGAGTGTACACAAACGCGCTGAGTCTCCTGCCGATTTTTGGCATAATCTGCCGCTCGATCAGGCGCTTATACGCACGCGTCAGCGTCTCGCGGCCCCTGTACATGACGTAGCCAAAGCTCCGGCGCTCGTCCCACGCGTGGCCGCCGATGACCTGACTGTAGCCGCCAAATTCGCTGATGACCCACGGCCGGCCGTCAGCTTTTGGTGTGAGAATTGGTAAAATGTACCTGTGCGTGCTGCGCAGATCAGGGCCTTTTTGGTCATGCCAGCCGCTCGCGTGATCGACGATTCGGCTCGGGTCGCGCTCTTTGACCTGTTCGGCGATCTCCCGTGCGTCAAACTGCCCCCAGCCCTCGTTGAACGGCACCCAGCAGTAGATCGACACGGCGTTGTGCAGCGCGTCCATCATGCCGAACAGCTCCGCGCGGAAATTTTCGCGCCACTCCCCTTTTTCGCGGCTGAACAGCTTGTATTTGTCGTCCTTGACGTGGATTCCCAAAATCGGCAAAACGCCTGCCAAGAAATTTCCGATGTGCGCCCCGCCGCTTACCATATCCTGCCAAACGATCATGCCGAGTCGGTCACAGTGGTAATACCAGCGGGCTGGTTCCACTTTAATATGCTTACGAAGCATATTAAAGCCCAACTCTTTCATGGACTCTATGTCGTAAATCATCGCTTCGTCGCAGGGCGGAGTCAGCCCGCCCTCGCAGAAATAGCCCTGATCGAGGAGTCCGCGCTGGAAATACGGTTCGTTGTTCAGAAACAGGCGCGGCACGCCGTTTTTGTCGCGGCTGATGCTGTATTTGCGCATTCCGAAATAACTTTTCACCGTATCGCACAGCTCCCCGCCTCTGTACACCTCCAATGTAAGAGCGTACAGGAAAGGGTTTTCGGGACTCCACGGCGTAAAGTCCGGAATCAAAATGTCGGCATTGATGTGTATATTATCATAAAATATCTTTGTGTCTCCACTATAAACTGTGGCTTTTAGACAAATATCCGCGCTTTCCGCCGACAATGTTGTTTTGATGTTGATCTTCGAACCGTCGTAGTCAGGCGTCAGGCACAGTTTTTCTATGTACGCCTCGCGGCTGACCGGTTCAAGCCAGACCGTCTGCCAAATCCCGGAGGTGGCGGTGTACCAAAGGCCCCCGGGCTTCAGGACCTGCTTGCCGCGCTGCTGCCAGCCCGCGTCCGTGGGGTCGTATACGCGGACGGTCAGCTCGTTTTCGCCGTCCCGCAGAAAGCCCGTGATGTCGAAAGAAAACGGGCAGTAGCCGCCTGTGTGCGAACCGGCCTCGCGGCCGTTAACAAAGACCGTGCACTGCCAGTCCACCGCGCCGAAATGCAGAATGCAGCGCCTGTTTTGGAAGCTTTTGTCAAGCAAGAAACGCTTCCTGTACCACAGCGCCTGCGTGGGCAGCAGCGGTTTTTCCACGCCGGACAGCTCCGTCTCGATGGAAAACGGCACAACGATTTCGCCGTCGTACCGGCTGGGCGCGGCGGCGGAGAGATCAGTTATGCAGTAATCGAAAACGCCGTTGAGACACTGCCATTCGCCGCGGACAAGCTGCGGGCGCGGGTATTCGGGCAGCGGGTTAGCGCGGTCGATTTGGCCGAACCAGCGGGTGCGAAGTTTACTCATAACTAAATCCCCAATTTGGCATTCAATTCCTTCATCTCGTCCATAATATCCGTAATCAGAATATTCTGCGGGCACTTATCCTCGCACGACGTACAACTGATACAGGCTTCGGCACGCTTCTCTTCGTCTATTTTCATATATTTACGCTTGTACTCATGTTCATCTTTATGCAACTTGTAGCTACTGTGCAACTTAATAAGCTCCGGCACGTTGATCTTCGAGGGACACGTGTCCATGCAGTATTTGCACGAGGTGCATGGCACGTTGTAAAACTCCTTGAATGCGGCGGCGGCCTTTTTCAGCGCGGCCATCTGGCTGTCGCCAAGGGGCTTGAAATCGGACATGGTTTTGATGTTATCCGTGATCTGCTCAAGGCTCGACATGCCGCTGAGTACGGTAAACACGCCCGGGAAAGACGCCGCGTAACGGATCGCCCAGGACGCAACGCTGCTGTTCGGCTCAGCCGCCCTGAGTATGCCGTTGGATTTTTGGCAGAGGTTGGCCAAAGCGCCGCCGCGCACCGGCTCCATGACGATGATCGGAATCCCGGCGTTATGGATGATCTCGTACTCTTTCATCGCGTCGCCGTACTCCGCGTCGAGGTAATTGAACTGAATCTGCGCGAAGTCCCACTCATACTTTGATACGACCTCCGAAAGCAGATCCAGGCTGCCGTGGAAAGAGAAGCCGAGATTTTTGATCCTGCCCTCTTTTTTATAGCGGACAAGCGTGTCGTAAACGTCTCTTTCCTCCATGACCTTGGCGACGAAATCGTTTATGCAGTGCACCAAATAGAAGTCGAACCAGTCCGTTTTCAGGCGTTTTTGCTGACCGGCGAAGAATTCGTCGATAGACGTTTCGCCGTCGGCTATGTACCAGGCGGACAGCTTCGTCGCCAAATAGTACGACTCGCGCGGATACTTCTCCAGCGCGTGCCCAACGAATGGCTCCGAGCCCTCCGAGTGGTATCCGGCGGCTGTGTCGAAGTAGTTGACGCCGTTGGCCATCGCGTAGTCAAAGATCTCCTGCGCGCGGTCATAGTCGATATCCTCGCCGCCGGGCGTCTTGACTGGGAGGCGCATACATCCCATGCTCAGGATCGGGATGTTGAGCTCACCCTGTGTTGTGGAGTGGAATTTGTTGTATTGCATAGTTTTGTTCCCCTTATATATCGTATTTTATTGATTATCAACAATTTATGCGTTTGAATTTTTATACCACTCTTCGTTAAATTTGCTTAATTGCTGTACAAAAACGCTTTCAAAACCTCCCTGTTTTCACCGAAATTAGCGATAAGAACGTCCTGGCCGCTTTTTTTGCCGTTTTTCCAGGTGTTATCGGCAGGTATTTGCTGCGTCTCAATGTCGAAACTCAGGTACATCAAGGACGCGCCCATGGCGAGGTTGGTCAGCGTGACGGCGCTCATGTCGGACTCTATCTCCGGCAGCGAGTCGTTCGTGATCCTCATCAGCTCAAGGACGTTCGTTTTACGCGCCTTGCCCAGTATGGAGGAGATCACCTTGCGCTGGCGGGAGGTCCGCATAAAATCGTCGTCGAGATATCGGATACGGCAGTACCACAGCGCCTGGTTGCCGTTGAGATGGACGTTCTGCCCGGCCTTGATCGTGGTTAAATGCACGACGTTGCGCAGATACCGCGCCTCTTTTTCAGTGATATCCACCTCCACGCCGCCAAGCCTGTTCACAACGGACTTGAACACCTCGAAGTTGACCAGCATATAGTTGTCGATCTTGATGTTAAAGTTGTATTCTATCGTGTCCATCACGAGCTGCGCGCCGCCCAGGGCGCAGGACGCATTCAGTTTAGCGTAGTAGTGACCGGGGATATCGACCCAGGTATCACGGAGAAAAGAGGTCAGCTTGATCTTGCGCCGCGTCTTATCGATGGACAAAAGCATCATCGTGTCGGAGCGCGATACGGTTTCGCCGGGCCTGGCGTCCACCCCGATGAGCAGGATGTTCTGGACGCCGACGCCGGACATGAGATCCGAGCTGTTGACGTAGACGTTGTTTTTATGGCCGGACTCATTGTAGTCGATTTTCAGCATCATGGAGAACACGAACGCGTAGCCGATGGCGAAAATGACCGCTAAAACGAGCAGAACCGACATTAAAAACTTGAGCAGCGAACGCTTTTTCTTTTTTTTGCGCGGCCTTTGATTGCCGTCATGCTCCGGTTCCCGCTGCGGGTCACGGCTGGAATCGGAATAGAAATCGGAATATTGATTATTTTTTTGATTTGAAATATAGACGTCATCCATCGCTTGAAACATAACCTCCATCCCGCCGAATTTATTCGGCGTCCGCATTCGTGCGGCGTATTTGTAATCAGCGTGAAACACTCAGCGGTACAAACAGGACATGAAAGTGTATCTTTTACGTTAACTCCCCACTATAATATAAAAATAATCATACCCTATTCGGACAAAATAAACAAGTAAAAACGCGAATTTTTTTGATTCGCGGAGAAATTTTTTTGAAAATTCGCTTTAATGTTTGACATATGGGCCGGTTTGAATTAAAATAGACAATTGGAGTGAGTCGTCCGGGCAGTCGCAGGCGCAAAACGTCACAGTTTGGCGCGTGAGGAAAGTCCGGGCTCCGCAGAGCGGGATAACGGCTAACGGCCGCCGAGGGTGACCTTAGGGAAAGTGCAACAGAGATATACCGCCTGCTAGATTCTAGATGCTAGACAGTAAATTGTAGATGCCGTGACTTTATTGATGAGGTTTGCCGACAGCACGTCTACAATCTACCGTCTAGTATCTAGCGTCTAGCATGGTAAGGGTGGAAAGGCGAGGTAAGAGCTCACCGGCGCGCGGGGAACCGCGCGGCCCTGCAAACCCTATCCGGAGCAACATCGACCGGGGATCAGTCGAAAGACTGTGCGCTTGCTCGGCGTTTTCCCCGACGGATGGCTAAAGTCCGTTGGCAACAGCGGACGTAGAAAGATGATTGCCTTCAATGACAGAACCCGGCTTACAGGACGGCTCATTCCATTCTAGACTCTAGATTCTAGACGGTAGACGGTAGATGTGGTCAGGCAACGTGCTTCGCAAAGACAGGCATTTCACGGTACCAAATTGTAGGGGACGGCGTCCTCGGCGTCCCGCAATGCACAATTTACGCAGGGTCGGGGTTCCATCCCCGACCGCAAACCCACAAGTACCAAACAAAGAGGTAAATCGCCATGGGAAAACTCAAATACATCGCAAGCCGCGCCCGCGAAATGGACTTCGGAAACATCTTACATTTGGCGCAAAAGGTGTCAGACCGCAGCGGCAAAAATAAGTACCTGGTCATGCTGGACATGGGCTGGTGCGGTCTGCGCTATCAGGCGGGTTACACCGACTATGAGCTGTTCGCGATGGAGCGCGCCAACTCGAAACAGCGCAAAACATACGTGACGCGCGGGATAAACGACAAGCTGGTCGCACGTTTCAACGATAAGGATTTGCGTCATATTTTTGTAAATAAAGACGAATTCAACGATATGTTTTCATCATTTTTACACAGAAATTGGCTGAAAATATACCCGAAAAGCGCGGATGCTGATTTTGACGCCGAGTGCGGAAAGCTGGCTGATTTCTGCGCACAGCAGACGAAAGCCGGCAAGACCGAAATCGTGGCAAAGCCACGGGACGGCATGTGCGGCAAGGGCGTCGAGATGATCCGTCCTGCCGATTACCCGGACAGCCGGGCGCTGTACCGTTATCTGCAAAGCATGGGGACGGGGCTCGTGGAGGAGCTGATCGTCCAGCACCCGGAGATGAACCGCCTGTATCCGAACAGCATCAACACCCTGCGCATGGTAACGATTAACAATGGCGGCAAAATAAGCCTTGTGATCGCGCTGTGCCGTATGGGCAACGGCGGCCGGGTTGACAACTTTTTAAACGGCGGCCTGATGACGCGCGTCTGCCTTGAAACGGGCAAGCTGCTTTACGACGCGGTCAACGCGGAAAACGTCGTTTTTGAGCGGCATCCCGTCACGGGGACGGTTTTTCGCGGCTTTCAGCTTCCCATGTGGGAGCGGTGCGCGGAAAGCGCGAAAGCCGCCGCCGCGGTACTGCCGGAGGTCGGCTACGTGGGCTGGGACTTTGCCGTAACCCCCGGCGGTCCCGTTTTGGTCGAGGGTAACGAATTTCCCGGGCATTGTCTTTATCAGCTGCCGCCGCACACGCCGGATAATTTTGGGGTTATGCCGCTGTTTGAACAGGCGATGCTGTAGATGGCTTTCAATCCGCCCGGGAATCCGCATAATATAATGAGAAAGTGTGAAAAGTTTGAAAAAGAAATCCGTTTTATCATTGCTGCTTTGTATATCAATCATGTGTATCCTGGCTTTTTCGGGGGCTGTCCCTGTATTTGCGGATATCCACGTGTGGCAAGAGCCAGGGTCAATCATTTACGCCGATGGCAGGGAAATATTTTTCATAACGCCGAGGGAAACGGAAAATGAGGAGCAACTGAAATCCGGGCTGTATTACAACACAAATCCGCCGGAGAACATATATTATTTTGATGATGAACTGCATGAATTCGATAATGATTATTTGGGATACGACGTCTTTTCAAGTAACGGCACATATTTCGCGCATACGCCACGGTCGCACGGCCTCGATGACCGCGCGATAGGTTTCTATAAAAACGGCTCGCTGATAAAAAGCTACTCTGTCGGCGACTTGTTGCTGGACGCGTCAAAAGGGCTGTTTTCAGAGTCCCACATCATGTGGGAGGACAACGAAAAACGCGAATTCGATGCGGAAACGAACATACTGACCGTAACGACCAGGGACAATCGCGTTTACAGCTTTGATATTACGACCGGGGACATGCTCGCAACCGGGGCGTTCACAAGCGGGGACAGCACAACGAAGCCGGATGATTCTTCGCAAACAGCGGACATAATTCAAAGCACCGAGCTTCCGTCGTCGATGGACCCTGCCCCGATTTATTTTGCCCTGTTCGGCATTGCTGCCGTTTTCGCGGCCACCGTAATAATGGCTGCGATTCTAATCCGAAAGAAAGTAAGGCAAAAGCGCGACACAAGCGCAAAATCTTAACTTGTCACTTGCAACTTATCACCCGCATACTATGGTTAACGGGTGATTGCAATGTTGAAAGAGATCGTTTGCGGAATACTCCTGGTGTTCGTTTTTTTCGGGTTTGTGGCGATCGCGTACTATGCCATCCTGAAAATCCTCAGCCCGAAAAAAAATGAGCGTTACACGGTGGTCATCGCCGCCAGAGCCGACTCGGGCGACATAACCAACCGGCTTTGCTCGGAAGCGCTGAGGATAGATATGCTCTGTGAAAGAAACAACGGCGCCGTCGTGGTTATGGACTGCGGCATGTCGGACAAAAACCGCAGGGCGTGCGAGGATTTTTGCAGGGAAAGCAGGAATTGTTATATTTGCCGGCCTGATGAGCTGGCGGAACTTATAGTCAAACAACTTGAATTGCGCATTTGAGGTATCAATGAACGGAAACGAAAGTCTAACTGAACTCTGCGGAACTGTCGAAAACGTGACTTTCCGCAAGGAGGAAACAGGCTTCTCCGTGCTGGACTTAAACAGCGGCGGGGAGCTTGTTACCGTTGTCGGGGTAATCCCGCTTGTGACGCAGGGTGAGGAGCTGCGGCTGACCGGGCGGTGGGACTACCACGCCTCTTTCGGGCGGCAGTTCAGAGCGGAAACCTGTGAACAAAAGCTGCCGAACACGGCGGCCGACCTGCTGAAATATCTGTCCGCCGGGGTCATCAAGGGCGTGGGCCCGGCTACGGCTTTGCGGATCGTCGAAAAGTTTGGGGACGAAGCGTTTGACGTGCTCGAAAACGACCCGCGCAGGCTGGCGTCCATACCGGGGATATCCCTGTCGAAAGCCGAGGACATCAGCCAGAAATTCAAGGAGCAGTTCGCCGTGCGCGAGGTGATGATCGCCTTAAGCCGCTTCGGCATGACGCCCAATGAGTGCCTCAAGGTATACAAGCTGTTCGGGCGCGACGCCGTGGATACCGTCACGCGCAATCCCTACGTCCTGTGCCTGGAGAGCATCGGCATCGGCTTTGACCGCGCCGACACAATAGCCGCCGCGATGCCGTCTCCGCCTGACAGGATCCTGCGCGACATGGCCGGAGTGATTCACGTGATCCGGCACAATCTGGGAAACGGGCACACCTGCCTGCCGCGGGAAAAGCTCACGCCGCTTTGCGCGGAGATGATCGGCGCGAACATCAAGGCTGTGGAGGAAGCGGTTGACGCGCTGATTGAGCGCAAGCAGGTTATTTCGGAACAGATCGGCGGGAAAGAGTTCATTTTTCTGCCGCATATATACCTCGCGGAAAAAAATGCCGCCGAGCACATAAAAATGATCCTGCGCTTTCCGCCCGCCGGGCGCGGTACCCTTGACGAGGAGATACGTCAGACGGAGCAGAAAGAGAATATACAGTACGAGGACACGCAGCGGCTTGCCATACGCACGGCCATCGAGAAGGGTTTGCTGATTCTGACCGGCGGCCCCGGCACGGGCAAGACGACGACGCTCAAGGGCATCATCAGCCTGTTCGAGAAGCAGAAGCTCAACATCGCTTTGGCGGCTCCGACAGGACGCGCGGCGAAGCGCATGAGCGAGGTCACGGGACGGGACGCGAAAACGATTCACCGCCTGCTCGAGGTCGAATGGGACGAGAGCGACCGCCCGGCTTTCCAGCGCAACGAGCGCAATCCCATCGACGCCAACGCCCTTATCGTGGACGAGCTGTCGATGGTGGACATCTACGTCTTTTCGAGTCTGCTGAAAGCCCTGCCCATCGGGTGCAGGCTCGTGCTGGTCGGGGACTCGGATCAACTGCCGCCCGTGGGCGCGGGCAACGTATTGCATGACATGATCGGGTCGGGCCTGCTGCCCGTCGTGCGGCTGACGGAGGTGTTCCGCCAGGCGCTTGAGAGCCTGATTGTGACAAACGCGCATAAGATCGTCCGGGGCGAAACTCCCGACCTTACCCGTAAGGATAAGGACTTCTTTTTTATGGAACGCCGCCCTTTCGCCGCCTCGCAGACCGTGACAGAGCTGTGCGTGCGCAGGCTGCCTAAGGCCTACGGCTATTCGCCTATGGAGGACGTACAGGTTCTGTGCCCGTCGCGCAAGGGCGAATGCGGCTCGAACAACTTAAACGCCATCCTGCAAGCGAGCCTGAATCCGCCAAGCGGCCAAAAGCGTGAGATTAACGCAAAGGGCCGCGTTTTCCGCGAGGGCGACAAGGTCATGCAGACGAAGAACAACTATAATATCAACTGGGACAGGCAGGGCGAAAGCGGCTCGGGCATTTTCAACGGCGACATCGGCGTACTGAAAAAGATAAATATGGCGGACTCAACAATGGTGATCAGCTTCGACGAGCGCGAGGCGAAGTACCCTATGGAATCGGCGGGCGAGCTGGAGCTTGCCTACGCCATCACGGTGCACAAGAGCCAGGGCAGCGAGTTTCCGGCGGTCGTCATGCCGGTGGCCGGAGTGCCGCCGCAGCTGACATACCGTAATCTGCTGTACACGGCCGTCACGCGGGCGAAGTCGATTATCGTGATGGTGGGGAACGCCGCGCTGGTTGAGGAAATGGCGCGGAATGACAAAAAGGCGAAGCGGTATTCGGCGTTGAAGCATTTCTTGCTTCAGGAGTAAGGCGACAGGCTCTAGGGACTGGGAGAGGTAAGGGGACGCGCCGCGAAAAGCGGACGTTGTTTATAATTATGATATACGGGGACGGGACAGTGGATATTAGCGATGTATATTGTGAAGCGCTTACGAAAGAAAACGCTTATTTGATGGACGCTGTTTTAGACGAGTTGGGGATTGACCCGAAGCGGCTGAGGGGTTTCCTTGAACATCCTCAAAATCTTGCGTTTATAGCAAAATATCATGATGAAGCGTGCGGATTTATATATGGCTATTCGTTGATGTCGTTAACCGCCGCGCCCCAATTGTTTGTATATTCAGTTGATGTATTAAGCCTTTTTCAAAACAGCGGCATAGGCAGTAAGTTGTTTCAATATGTTGTGGATTACAGCAAAGAAAACGGATATTCAGAATGTTTCGTTATTACGGACAAGGGCAACAAACGGGCTTGCAGGGTATATGAAAAGGCGGGCGGAAAAAATGATTTTGAAGATGAGATAGTGTATGTAATAAATCTACGAACTCTGAGGTAAAATGATGAAACAACGCCGCGAATTTCTCCGCCGGTTAAGCTATATCCTTTTCCCGCGCCGTTGCGTGTGCTGCGGGCGAGTGATCGTGCCGTCACTTGAGATTTGCCCGGAATGCGCCGAAAACTTTACCCGCGCGGACGAAAGCTCCGCGGATCACGCAGGCGGCTGTTTCTGCGCCGCCGTCTGTGTGTTCGACTACTCCGGCGCGGCGGAGCAATGCGTCCGGCGGCTGAAATTTGACGGCGCGCGGGAAAACGCGGAATTCCTGGGCGCGGAGATGGCTCAAGCGGTGAAGCAAGCCTTTGCCGGTAAACATTTCGACACTGTCTGCGGCGTTCCCATGCGAAAGAAAAACGAGCGGGCCAGAGGGTACAACCAGAGCTTCCTGCTGGCAAAGGCTGTCGCGGAGAATCTGGGCATAAGCGCCGACAACACGCTTTTGCGCAAAATCTACGACACCGATAACCAGCACGGTCTTGGCAGGATGAGCCGTATGGGTAACCTGTTGGGTGTGTTCGACGTGCCGGAGCCAGAGCGTGTCAGGGACAAAACCGTGCTGTTGTGTGACGACGTCAGGACGACCGGCTCGACGCTGAACGAGTGCGCGAAAATGCTTATGCTGCATAGGGCGAAAGAGGTTGTTTGCGTGACGGTTGCCGGGACACAGGAAAAAAATAAAAATTAGCTCTTTTAGATTTTTGTATTAACTTTGAATTTACCAACCCCTCCGGCACTGCGTGCCATCTCCCCTTATAGGGGCGGCTTAAGCAGCCGGCAGCCACTGCCTCTCCTGCAAGGGGAGATGGCGCGAAGCACCGAAAGGGTATAACCGCTTAATAGAACAACATCTTGTGTCAGCACAAAGGTCTAAAACAGTATAAAAATTTGCAGGAGATGAGTCCATGATTTTTTCTGGCGAATTCTTAATTTTCGACGGCGCGATGGGTACGATGCTCCAAAAGCGCGGCCTGAAGCCCGGGGGACTGCCCGAGCTTTTGAACCTCACAAACGGCGATACTGTCCGCGCGGTGCATGAGGAGTATGTCCGCGCCGGGGCGAACGTTGTGACGGCGAACACTTTCGGCGCGAACGCGTACAAGCTCGCGGGCAAGGCGTCCGTGCCCGAAGTCGTTTCGGCGGGAGTCAGGCTGGCCAGGGAGTCAGGCGCGAAATACGTTGCCCTCGACGTGGGGCCGACAGGCGCGCTGTTTGCTCCCATGGGCGATCTGGACTTTGATACGGCTCTCGGCGTATTCGGTGAGCAGATCAGGGCAGGCGTACAGGCGGGCGCGGATCTTATCCTCATCGAAACCATGGCCGACCTGCTCGAAGCAAAGGCGGCTCTCATAGCGGCCAAGGACGTCTGTGACCTGCCTGTGTTCGTGACGATGACCTATGAGGAAAGCGGGCGGACGTTTTTGGGCGCAGACCCGGCCGCCGCGACGGCGACGCTCTGCGCTTTCGGCACGGACGCGGTGGGCATCAACTGTTCATTGGCTCCCGGCGCGATACTGCCCGTAGCTGACACGGTGCTCAAGTACGCGACAGTCCCGGTGATCGTGCAGGCGAACGCGGGAATGCCCTGTACGCACGGCGGCGAGGTGTACTACAGCGTGGGCGCGGACGAATACGCCAAAGGCGTCGCGGAGCTTATCGCAAAAGGCGTTTCGATACTTGGCGGCTGCTGCGGCACGACGCCGGAATACATCGCGAAAATCAGGGAGATGACAAGGGGCATGACGCCCGCGGCACGCGGCGAAGCGGTTCGCCCGGTCGCGGCGAGCGCGCGCGAGGTCGTGCTGCCCGGAGATATCGTTTACGGATATGTTGACGTGGATTCCGCACAGCTTGCGGCCGGAAGAATGGACGATATCATCGACGGCGTGATGGACGCGCTGGACGACGGGCCGGACGTTCTCGCGCTACGGCTGCCTGCGGCTGCCGGTGCTGAGGCGGTAAAGGGACTGATCGCGGAGATCAACGCACTGACGCAGAAGCCGGTGCGGGTTGAGGGCGCGGCGCGGGAGGTTTTGCGCGCGGCGGCGCGATGCTATAATGGGATTTTAGATGTATTAGGGCGTGTTTGAAAAAACCACGCGCACGTCTTTTTGGCGCTTTTTCCGCCGCACTGCGTTAAAATTTCTTAAAATACGGGAGTATTCTTTCAAAATTTTATCTTGTGCGGGCGAAAAAA
>WRED01000009.1 GCA_009779495.1 Oscillospiraceae bacterium
ATAACAGACTTCAAAGCACCATACGGCAAAGCCCGCCCATATCAAGCCCAACAACGCACCCTTGAACGCAAAGGCGCGACCGGGGATGAAGGGCAGCAGAATGGGCGTTACTACCGTTCCGACCAGTATCATTCCCGCATACGCAATAAAATCATAAAGCCCGAACGGTTTTGGCACAAATAAATTCAACAAGAACATCAAGCCAAAAACATAAAGGGTTTTTCGGGCGGCGGGGACAATTTCAATCGGTGTTAATATAAGCCTGTCACACATAGTAAATTTGACGGTTCGCATTTCATCCGTTGCCTTGTCACCAGCTTGTAAAAACGATTTAATGTCCTTCGCACGAACGGGGCCAAAAACAACGGAAAACCCAGTGCGCTTTGTAACTTCATAACCACTGATGCCGGACGCGCCAAGCTGTGGCAGAATCAGTTTTTTGTGAGCCACAATTTTTGAAAGTTCCACCGCTTCAATGCGGTTTACCAATTCATCCGTTCCGAATGTGCCTTTACCTGCCGCGCACCACACATTCACGCCTTTGGTATCAAGTATCAAAAGCCAGCAATCCACGCTGGATAATTCCTTCCGTAAACTGTCAAAGGTCAATTTATAATTCGCGCTCACTAAAACAGGAGCGTTTTTGTCCGGCTTGCCAATGGCGTAAATGCCCGGCTCCACCGTATAATGGTTATGGCGGTGTGGCTGATTGTCAAAGGATTTAATATAACTGAGGAGGGCGCAAAAAATGACAACAAATAAAAAGAGCTTATTTCTATTGCTGGGGGCCAGCTTAGTGACCCAAGCGACAACAACCCTTTGAGGCGGTTCAAACTGAGATTGCGCGGCGGGCGGCGAATTACCGGCCTAAAGCCAAAGCCCCGCCGACGCCTTATCCGTTTACGGGATTGATAAAATGCGGAATTTGCGGAGCTGCTTACCGCCGCAAACACGCCAACGCGGGCAGCAAATATGAAAAAATTGTATGGATTTGCGAAACATACAACACCCTCGGCAAATCCGCCTGCGCCAGCCAGCAGATACCCGAAGATGTTCTTTTAGAAAAAACGGCGGCGATTGGCGGGCTTGATAATATCGCCGAAATTCTCGTACCTGACCGCTTCCGCCTTACCTTTATATTAAAAGACGGCGCACGGCATGAAACCGAATGGCGGCACCGCTCCCGCAGCGAAAGCTGGACGGATGAGATGAAACAACAAGCCGCTGAACGCGCAAAGAAAGGCGGGACGTACAATGGCTAACGTAAAAATGATACCGGCGAAAAAGACGCTCTATGCCTCTGCCGGGCAAGCGGCAAATTACGCCGTCAAACGGCGGACAGCCGGATACGCAAGGGTCTCTACGGACAAAGAAGAGCAGGAATCCAGCTTTGAGGCTCAGGTCAAGTATTATACCGATTACATACAAAGCCGCTCCGATTGGATATACTGCGGCCTGTACTCGGACGAGGGCATATCGGCCACATCCACAGCAAAGCGGGAGGGCTTTAAGCAAATGGTCGCCGACGCCCTTGACGGGAAGCTGGATTTGATTATTACGAAAAGTGTGAGCCGCTTTGCGAGGAACACGATAGATTCCCTCCAAACCGTCCGCGCCCTCAAGGAAAAAGGCGTCGAGATTTTTTTTGAGAAGGAAGGGATATATACCTTTGACGGCAAGGGCGAACTGCTGATAACTATAATGTCGAGCCTGGCGCAGGAAGAGTCCAGAAACATATCCGAAAACACCACATGGGGTCAGCGGCGGCGTTTCGCCGACGGCAAGGTGACCATGGCTTTCGGTCAATTCCTCGGTTACGACAAAGGCGAGGACGGCAAGCCGGTAATCAATGAGGACGAGGCTCAAATCGTCCGACTGATATACAGGCTTTTCATTGAGGGGAAAACGCCCTCGGCGATTGGACGGTATTTAACAAATCTTGGCATACCCACGCCGGGCGGCAAGGAGGTCTGGCAGACCTCGGTCATCCGCTCTATTTTGAGCCAAGAGAAATATGCCGGGAATGCCTTATTGCAGAAGGGTTTTACGGTGGATTTTTTAACAAAATCCCGCAAGAAAAACGAAGGCGAGATACCGCAGTTTTGGGTCGAGGGCAGCCATCCGGCGATTATTTCGGTGGATGAATGGGAGACCGTTCAAGCCGAACTGGAGCGGCGGAACGCCCTCGGCAGGCCTATGGGCTGCCACAGCCCCTTCTCAACGAGAATAGTCTGCTCCTGTTGCAACGGATATTTTGGCAGCAAGGTTTGGGGGAGTAATACCAAGTACCGCCGCGTCATTTGGAGATGCAACGATAAATACAAGGGCGACGTCCGCTGCACAACGCCCCATGTCACCGAGGAAGACATCAAGACGCGGTTTCTGACGGTTTGGAATCATATGGCGGGCAACAAAGAGACGCTCATCGCCGACTGCAAGGATGCCAAAACCCTCATCTGTGATTGCAAGGCAATCAATAAAGAGATTGCTGAACTGGAGCGCGAGGCGGAGGTGGCGGCGGAATTATCCCGCAAGGCCATTTATGAGAACGCCCGAACTGCTCAAAATCAAGAGGAATTCAACGAGCGCAACAACGGCTACCTCAACCGCCAGCGCGCCACCATGGAGCGGATTGAATCGCTGGAAGTCGAAAAACGCCGCCGCCAGCACAAGGGGCGGATACTGGAAACCTTCATTCGAAACCTTGAAAAAAGCCCGGAGGCGCTCACAGAGTTTGACGAAAAGCTCTGGACGGTTTCCGTCGACAGGGTGACGGTGACAACCGACGGCAGACTGATATTCCGCTTCTTGGACGGGACTGAGGTCGAGGGTTAATATATATTTTTATGAACAGTTTGCTGATGTGGCAGGCTGTTCTTTTTTTTGCTAAAATCTAAATTTTAACGGCTTTTCGGGATTTAGGGTGCATGGCTGATTTTTCGGGTGCAGCCGTTAAAAGATACCCCTGTTTTCGGCATTTTTTCGTAGTTTTCTGTTTTCGAGCGATTTTGAGGCTCCATACGCAAGCCTATCTTTTAACGGAGGGTGCGCCGTTTTCCTTGACACACTGCGGTTTTCGGGGCATAAGGAAAACCCTAAATTGAAAACTGTTCGTTTATCAATTTAGGGTTATCTCTGTGGCGGAGAAGGAGAGACTCGAACTCTCGCGCCGGTTTCCCGACCTACGCCCTTAGCAGGGGCGCCTCGTCACCAACTTGAGTACTTCTCCATGGCAACAAATCATTATCATTTTTTCTGAAAGGGCACAACTTCGCGTAAAAAAATTACCCGTGCCTTATGCCATAGTATAACGCATATCTTATGTTTTGTCAAGCAAAAAAATTTTGAAAAATGCAAAAAATAATTAAATTTGAATATGCCTGTGTTATAATGTTTTAGAATTATAACGCACGGGAGCATGAATAATACGATGAACGTAATTACGGTAACACTCAACCCCTGTATCGACGAAACTGTCGAGCTTCAGGAACTGTGTCTCGGCGAAACGAACAGGGCGGAGGAAATACGGCGCGATGTCGGAGGAAAAGGGATAAATGTCTCAAAGATCCTGCGCAGCTTTGGGATACCGTCCGTCGCGACGGGGATTTTGGCGGGCGAAAAAGGACGGTATATCGAAAGGAACCTCCAGACAGAGGGGATCGAAAGCCGCTTTGTTTTCACTTTGGGCGAAACCCGGACAAATTTCAAGATTTTTGATCAGAGTAAGGGTCTTATGACGGAGATCAACGCGCCGGGCGCCAATGTGGGGAACGCTTACGATAAATTCAGAAGTATGCTGATCTCCATGCTGCCGCACTGCGATGTGCTTGTACTCTCAGGCAGCGTTCCGAGCGATATCGGCGATGCCGTGTATCACGAGTTGACGAAGCTGGCTAAAAGCTATGGCGTGAAAGTCATTTTGGACGCTGACGGCGAAAAGATGCGGCGCGGCCTGGAGGCCTGCCCGTTTGCCATAAAGCCGAACCGGCCGGAGTTTGAACGGATAGTCGGGCGCGAACTGCGCGATATAGACGAAATTATCGCCGAAGCAAGAAAGATAGCCGATGGCGGAGTGGAGATGGTCGTGGTTTCGCTTGGCGGGGAGGGAGCCGTTTTCGTGCGCGACGAGCTTGTCGTGCGGACCAAGTCTCTTCCCGTGCAGGTGAAATCGGCGGCAGGAGCGGGGGACGCTATGGTCGGTACGCTGATCTACGCCATGAAGAAAAAATATCCGCTGACCGAGACGGCGAAGCTCATGACAGCCGCAGGCTCGATCACCGTGGCGAAAGCCGGCACACAGGTCGCGACTTTCGGGGAAGTTGCCGCGAATTATGAACGGGTGGAAACGAAAGTTTTGTTCTTTTAATCTCTTTTAGACTTTTATATTGACTTTGAATTTTCAAACCTCTCCGGCACTGCGTGCCACGTCCCCTTGTAGGGAAAGCTTGAGCGGCCGGCAACCACTGCCTCTCCTGCAAAGGGAGATGGCGCGTAGCGCCGGAGGGGTTATTTAAAAGAACGGCGCGTTGGATCGCCGCGCCCTACAATTTTGCGCATTGCGCACCTCCATATGAATACAGGTTCTAAAATCTACAGTCTAAATCTAAATTAGGAGGTATACATTATGTCATTTATCAATCTGCCCGAATCCATACGCCGCGCGGCGGCCATCCTGGAAAGCGTGGTCCTGTTCCTTACGGTGCTTTTCAGCACGGGAGCGCTGGCGGAGATCAACGACTACCCCAAAGCGCTCGACGGCATGGGGATCTTTGAAAACACCGTGAAAGATTCCTATCCGCAAACCGCTGTTCACAACATTGTACTCGGGCACTTCATGACCGAAGTATCCGGGGAAACCGTCGTCCTGCGCAAAACGCCCAAATGCCTGATCATCGGCTACGACGGCGCGAGGGCCGACGCGCTGGTGAACACCATAAACATGGAGGGCGCCGGCGTTAAAGCCCTGCTCTCTGACGGCGGTCATATCTACAACATGTATACCGGCGGCAAAAGGGCTGACAGCCTGCTTGATTTCGGCGCGCTCTCCCGTTTTCAGGACACGTCTACCGCGCCGGGCTGGACGACCATGCTCACCGGCAAATGGGCGGCGGAGGCCGACGGCAAGGGTCATGGCGTGACGGGCAACGGCATCCCGAAGAATCCCGAAACAAAGCTGGTGTTTACAGAGCTTCTTGATTTGGGTCACGTCCAAAAGACATCTTTCATCGTATCCTGGGGCGGACATTTCAAGGACGAAAACTCCAGCTACAAAAATAACGACATCGCCTACTGCGAGGAAAAGGGATACGACGCCAAGTGGATAACGACCTCGAACGACGAAGAAACCTTTGCGGAGACACTGGCGGAGGTTGGGAAAGCTGACGGCGCGGACGTGATCATGTGTATTCTGGAGCACTGCGACCACACGGGCCACAGCGCCGGATTCGGCAACCACGCCCCGGAATACGTTGACGCGATAAAGGCGTCCGAGCGCGACGCCTACGCGCTTATAGAGGCGGTCAAGGCACGCGATACATATGACGACGAGGATTGGCTCATCATCATCACCGCCGACCACGGCGGGTTCGGAACGGGTCACGGCCCGCAGTTTGCGACGGCGCGGCAGGTGTTTTTAGCGGTGAATAAAGAAGTTTTTGCGTAAAAGAAACAAGAAAAAAGATATAATGAAAGGGACGGCTTCTAAACCGTCCCTTTCATTATATCTTTTTACCTGACCATGGCTAATCCCTGACTCCTGACTCCTGCGAAGCAAACCGTGCCCCCATCCACTCATCCAGCTTTGCCTTGCTGAACACACGCACGACCGCACTCACATCAACTCCCTTTTGCGCGTCAAACGTAACATATGCGCCGTCCAGCTCGCCGCTGTCAATCAAATTCTCCCAAACCGCGTAATAATGCTGCAGGCCGACATACCACATGGCTTGATTCTCGTCCAGATAATCGGAGTCCGCGCTGTTGACCTGCGCCTCAATGCTGTCAGGGAAACCAATGTTGCTATTGCCGCCGCTTGAATAATAGTTGTCCGCAAAAGCCTTCGCCAGTATAAAGCAGCCGAGCACTATCGCTATCGACAGCAGGATATACCCGGCGATATTGCGTGAGCCGGACCTGTAAACGGTTTGATTGGTGGTCTGTTCCATCATGTAACCTCTTTCTGTGTGTTATTTATACGGTGCGCTCCTACGCTCCGGCATTCGATGTGAATTTTGCGCTCATCTCCATCGACCGTTCCGCGTCCGCCCCGGCATAGACGACATACTCCGCGTCCAGCGTCCATTGTTTTTTATCGGGATCATAAAAGCGCAGATCGTCCCACGGCAGAAGCTCGCTTATCTCGCGCGATTCTCCTGCCGCCAGCTCAACGCGCTGAAAGCCCTTGAGCTGCTTGACCGGCCTGTCTGCGCCAGCTCCCGCCGAGCCTATGTAGAACTGCGCCACGGCGTCTCCGGCGCGTGAACCTGTGTTTCGTACGGTCAGGCTCGCCAAAACGCCCTCAGCCGTCGGCTCTGCCCGCAGATTTTCAAAAGCGAAATCCGTATACGACAGCCCGAACCCGAACGGGAACCTCGCCCGCTTTCCCTCTTTGTCGAGCAGCGTATAGCCGTGGTAGTAGCCGTATTCGATCTCCCGCGAGTCGTCCTCTACGCGCCTGAAGGGCGGATAATCCTCCTCGCGCTTCGCAATCGTAAAGGGCAGGCGCCCGCCGGGATTCACGCGTCCGCTCAGGATGTCCGCGAGCGCGTTTCCGCCCTCAAGCCCTGCGTAAAAGCCCATGAGGATCGCGCCGGGATTCGCCCCCAGCAAATCCTCCATGACATACGCGCTGCCGCCCATGACATAGACGACGACCTTTTTGCCTGTTTCACGCATCGCTTTCACCAGCGCGACGTCCTCCGGCGGGATGCTCAAAGAAACGCGGTCGCCGCCCATGCCTTGGGGCTTTTTCTTGCGATTGCCCATGTTGATCATGAACTCGCCTTCCTGCTTGTGGTCGCTTCCCACGCAGACGACGATATAGTCGCTGTCTTTCACCGCTTTGATGGCCTTGACCGGGTCACAGCCGTTATAGCACACCACTTCGCCGCCCTGGAAACCCGCGCGGACGCCCTTGTACGGCGTGACGCAGTACGGGCTGAACACGTTGCTGCTGCCGTGGTCGCCCAGATTCTTGCGGTCGGCGTAGCGTCCGATAACGGCTATGCGCGGCGATTTTTCCTCAATCGGCAGAACACCGTCGTTCTTCAGCAGAACCATGCCTTTCTGCGCCGCTTCACGAGCCAGCGCGACATGCTCTTTCGACACGATTACATCTTTGCTCTGCGGCTCAATATGAGGAACCGAGCGTAAGAGAGAGCTTATCATGTTCCCCGCCGCCGCGTCCACGTCCGCCATGAAAATTTTGCCCTTGCGCAGCAGGCCCGGCAGGAGAATATTGCGGAATTTATACGGCATTTCAACGTCGCATCCGGCTTTCAGGGCTTTCGCCGCGTCGTGTATCGCATATACGAAGTCGGAGATAACCACGCCGTCGAAGCCCATCTCGCCGCGCAGGATATCCGTCAGCAGCTCCCGGCTCTCACAGCAGAAGTCGCCGCGCAGGCGGTTGTACGCGCCCATGACGGAGATCGCGCCCGCGTCGAAGCATTTCTGGAAATGGGGTAAATAAACCTCGCGCAAGGTCCGCTCGTCAATTTTTACGTCTACGGAAAACCGCAGATCCTCGATGCTGTTGCAGGCGAAGTGCTTCGGGCACGCCATCACGCCGTATTTGACCACCGAACGCGTCAGGGCCGCGCCCATGCGCCCGAGGAGGTATGAGTCCTCGCCGTAGGTTTCCTGCGCCCGGCCCCACGCGGGATGCCGCAGGAGGTTTATGCAAACTCCGGCGAAGTAGTTCGCGCCGCCCGCGACGGCCTCTTTCGCGATAGCCTCGCCTATGCGGGATTCAAGCTCCGGATCAAAGCTCGCGCCGCGAAGCATTGAAACGGGGAAGCACGTGCTGTGACGCATGACCACGCCGCGTGGGCCGTCCGTGAACAGCAGCGCGGGAATGCCCAAGCGCTTACAGCCGCCGGCCGCGTAGGCCGTGGCGTTGTATTTGCGCCGATAGAGGAAAAGATTCCGCGCGGTGACCATCAGCGCTCGCCCCGAAAGGAGACGGAGCTTTTCTTTGACGGTCATTTCGCGCAGGAGCTGTGACGTCACGTCGGACAGGGCGGAGTTTGTGGGATTTGTGGCGTAATAGGCGGCGGCTTGTTGAAAGGTCATGGCGTACCTCCGAAGTTTTTTATACGTTTTATTCTAAGAATAGTATATCACGCCCAATAAATCATGTCAACGAACAGCTTGACATTTATTAAAAAACCTCTTTACTTTTCCTCCGCGACAACCTATAATGAAATATAGCAAAGTTATAGGAGGTTGACAATGAAACAAAAAAACCCAAACCAAATCTTATCCCCGAGCCGCGCGCTCATCTACGCGATCGGCATATTCGGCGTCCAGCTGTTCGTCGGATACGTCAACAACTTCCAGATGGAATTCTACAACAAAATGTACTCCGGCTTTGACTCGAATATTTTCTACGCCTCCGCAATCATCATTTTTGCCGCGAAGATTCTCAGCTGCGTCAGCGACCCCATCATTGGCTCGTTCATTGACCGCGGCAACCTCAAGGGCGGCAAGATACGCCCCTGGATATTGTTCAGCGCGCCGCCGATCGCCATCCTCACCACGGTGCTGTTCATTTTCATCCCCTTTAACAGCAAGCCGCTGCTCTACGGCTATATCACTCTCACGACCGTTTTGTGGAACATCGCCATGAGCTTTGCGGACATCCCGTCGCAGGGAATGCTTTCGCGCCTGTCGCCTAACGTCGGTGAGCGGGACCTGGCGGCGTCGCTCTCGAACATCGCGAAGTCCGCCGCATTGGCCGCGCCGGGCGTGTTCGTAACCATTGTCATGCTGCTGCTCAACGTCATCAAAGGCGAGGGAAATTACCCCGACAAGACGTATTATCTCATCACTGCGCTGTTCATCATGCTTTTTGGCTCATTCTGTTATATGCTCATATACTGGAAAAACCGCGAGGCGGTCAAGAATGCTCCGCCCGCCACTGTTACGTTCAAGGACATGTTCGCTGAAATGAAGTCAAACAAGATGATCTTCATCGTGTTCCTCGTCTACCTGTTGGGATTTGCCCGGGCAATGACCATCATTGTTATGGTACAGGCCAACGGCGCGCTTATCGGCAAGGTCAATTTTCTCGGCACGGTCATGGATACCACCGCTGACGCGAGCTGGCTGCCCGGTTTGCTGGGCGCGGTCACGGGAATCATAGGCGTGAGCGTCATTCCGATCATCAACAAAAAGCTCGGCGAAAAGAAAACGTACATCATGTTCACCACGGGGATGTTCTTTTTCGGAATGGCCTGCTGCGTTTTTTACTGGCTCCTGCCCGCCGACAGCCCTCTGCGCTACGGCAATCCCGCGCTGTACTTTATCATGGCAACGCAGCTTGTCAGTGCGCTGCTGTTCTCGGCCAACACCTATATCCCGCTTATCATGACGGCGGACATCGTCGATTATCAGCACTGGAAAACAGGGCAGCGCAAGGAAGGCGTCAACTTCGCGATTCTCAGCATGTCGATCAAAATCAGCACCGCGCTGTGCGTAGCCGTTGGACTTCTGCTCATCGCGTTTTCAGGCTACAGCCAAGTCGTATACGAAACCGGGAGCATCCCCGTGAGGACGCAGAATATCGTCATGTTCGCGTACATGGGCTTCGCGGCCGTTTCGTCCCTGGTGAGCGCTGTGCCGATGCTGTTTTATAAGATCGACGCAAAGACAAAGAAAGAGCTTGAGGGTTGGCGCGCCAGCGAGGAATTAGGAATCAAGAACCCCTAAAAACAATTGTAACGATTTTGCGGCAGACATATATCTGCCGCAAAACGTTCAGTTTGACTATTCCTCCGCGGCGCTCCGTTCCCCATTGGAAATCGCGATCACATCATCCAGGTTGTCGATCAAAAACCGCTGTGCGTTCTGATCGTACAGCGTTGCGGTATACGGCCCCCATTGCCCCTCCTTTTGCTGTGTGCAGATGCCAAGCTGACGGCCCGCTTCGGTGGGTCGTTTTTTCTTTTTCCCGTTTATGATATCCTCCGCCAAAAATCCCTTTTCCATGAGCCAGGCCGTGAACGCCGTTTCTTTCAGTTTCTTTACGGTGTCAAGGTCAACCAGGCCGTTGATCCTTTCCGTCATGTGCCTGATCATCGTTTCGTCGACAATCTCAATTTGTTCCCGCTTCTCTAGCGGCAGTTCAAACGGCGGCAGTCCTGCCTGAGTCCTCGACTTTTTCTGAACCTCGCCCCCGTTTTCGATCACCCTGCGCAGAACGTCCGACACGTAGAAAAAGCACCGCGACAGCCGGACGTTGTTCAGCGCGGAGTCATTGTCCAAAACGTCGTCGGTGATAGGGTCGATGCCGTTGGCGAGCTTGTCTATGTAGCTCTTGGCGCGCTGAAGCTTTTCAAGCTCCGTCATAAAAATTTCTCCTTTATACACGTATTGAATTCGATCATCTTTATTTTAGCATAACGATCAAAATCTTGCAACCAAATTAAAAAAACACTTGACATCCCGCCCCCGTTGTGTTATGATTTATGGCATCTTGCGAACACTTCCCTCATGGAAAACCTGTCAGAGATGCGGGGCCGCGGCTGAAAACTCCGCTCAGGCAAGTATTGGGAAAGTTAACGCCGCGAGGTTTTTTTGGTACAATGGAATACTTAAAGCGGGCGCTTGGCGCGTCAACGTGGGTGGCACCGCGGGAGAAACAGACTCTTTCGAGAGCCTGATCCCGCCCCTCGAAAGCATACTGATGTTTTCGGGGATTTTTGTTTTTTAAGAAATAAAGGAGGTTTTTTCTTATGAATATTTACAGAACACACAACTGCGGGGAGCTGCGCGCCAGTAACATCGGCGGCGCGGTAAGGCTTGCCGGCTGGGCCGATACAATCCGCGACCACGGCGGCGTCGTCTTTATCGATCTGCGCGACCACTACGGCGTTACGCAGGTGGTGCTTGACGATCCGGAGCTGCTTGGCGGCATAGGGAAAGAGTACGTCCTGTCCGTCAGCGGGACGCTGAGAAAGCGCGGCGCGGAGACGGTCAACCCCAAGCTCCTGACGGGCGAGGTTGAGCTGCGGGCCGACAGTATAATCGTTTTAAGCGAGTCGCTGCGCCAGCTGCCCTTCGACATCGGCGAGTCGGTCAATACGAAGGAGGAGCTGCGCCTCAAATACCGCTTTCTCGACCTGCGCAACCCGAAGGTGCATGACAATATCGTGCTGCGTTCGGCGGTCACGCGCCACCTCCGCGCGAAAATGGAGGAGCTTGGCTTTCTGGAGATACAGACGCCGATCTTAACGGCGTCGTCCCCGGAGGGCGCGCGGGACTACCTCGTGCCCAGCCGCAAGCACCACGGCATGTTTTATGCCTTGCCCCAGGCGCCCCAGCAGTTCAAGCAGCTGCTGATGACCTCCGGGTTTGACAGATATTTTCAGATAGCGCCCTGTTTCCGCGACGAGGACGCCCGCGCCGACCGTTCGCCCGGCGAATTCTACCAGCTTGATTTCGAGATGGCTTTCGCCACGCAGGAGGACGTGTTCGAGACGGCGGAAGCGGTTCTCTATGACACATTTGTGAAGTTTTCGGATAAGGAGGTCAGTCCGGCTCCGTTTCGGCGAATCCCTTTCGCCGAAAGCATGCTCCGCTACGGCAGCGACAAGCCCGATCTGCGCAACCCGCTTCTGATCGAGGATCTGACGGATTTCTTCGCCGATGTGGACTTCGCGCCGTTTAAGAAAAAACCTGTCCGCGGCATCGTCGCGCCATCCTGCGCGTCTATGTCCAAGTCGTTTTTTGAAAGGATGCTCGCCTTTGCCACGTCCATCGGCATGAAAGGGTTGGGCTACATCTCTGTTGCTTCGGGCATGGAACTGAAAGGGCCGATCGTGAAGTTCCTGTCCGAGGAAAAGCAAAAGGAGCTGTGCGCGTCACTCTCGCTGAAGGAGGACGACACGCTGTTTTTCATATCGGACTCGCCCAAAGAGGTCGACAAGCTCGCCGGGCAGATACGCACGGAATTGGGCGCGCGGCTTGACCTCATTGACAAAACGCGGTTTGAGTTCTGCTTTATAACAGACTTCCCCATGTACGGCATAAGCGAGGAAACCGGCGCGGTGGAATTCACCCACAATCCGTTTTCCATGCCGCAGGGCGAAATGGACGCGCTGATGAACAAAGACCCGCTGGAAATTTTAGCGTATCAGTACGACATCGTCTGCAACGGCGTCGAGCTTTCGTCGGGCGCTGTGCGCAACCACAGGCCGGATATCATGCTCAAGGCGTTCGATCTGGCGGGATATACAAAAAACGACATTGAATCCAAATTTTCCGCACTGTACAACGCTTTCCATTACGGCGCGCCGCCCCACGCGGGCATGGCTCCGGGGCTTGACAGGATTGTGATGCTTTTGGCGGAGCAGGAAAACATCCGCGAGGTCGTGGCGTTCCCGATGAACGGCAACGCGCAGGACCTGCTTTTGGGAGCGCCGTGCGCGGTAACCGAACAGCAGCTGCGCGAGACGCATATAAAGATAAGATAGGGGTGTTATGACATGACAGACGCGACTCTCTCGGCATACGAAGCAATGGCAAAGCTGCGTTTTGACAACGATTCACGCGCGTGGGCAATGAACACCTTGAGCCGCCTTGAGGAAAACTTTCAGGCGCTTTCGCCGGTTGACACAACGGGCGCAGAACCGCTTGTCAGCGTGCTTGATACGCAAAACGTGTTCCGCGAGGACAAGGCCGTGAAATTCATTGAGCGCGAAGAACTGCTGGAGCTTGCTTTCGAAGAATACGACGGGTATTTTCAAGTGCCAAAGACGATTGATTGAGGAGGTACGGATAATATGAAATTTATGATGCAGGATTGTATCATGGCCGCCGGCGAAATATGTACCGCCGGGTCAAAGATGCTGAGGGGTTTCAGGGCGCCGTTCAGCGCGGCGGTGTTTGAGCGATGCGAAAGCGCCGGCATGGAGTTCGCGGGACTCATACCGTCAGACGAATTCGGCATTGACGGCCTGTTTGACCAAAGTGACGCTGTTGACGCTTCTGTCACCGCTGTGCTTGAGGACAAGTGTGACGCCGTGCTTTGCAACGACGTTTTCGGCAAGCTGCGCCGTCAGGCCGCGTCGAACGGGCTGATATACATCCGCCCCGTCTACGGTACGGTGTCGCGCTTCGGGCTGATCCCGGCGGTCTCGTCGATGGATCAGGTTGGTGTGCTATGCCGTTCTCTTGAGGACGGACTCGCTGTGCTATCCGCGATTTCCGGGCACGACAGCCGTGACGGAACAAGTTTGCCGCAGGAAGCGTATTCCTACAACGCAGATAACACGCGAGCCGTAACGGTCGGTCTGGCTGACCACCCTGCCGTAACGATCAATCAAACGGATCATATAAAAACGGCAAACGCCGAGTTGAAATATTTCGGCGTTATGCCGCAGGTATTATACATTTTAGGCGCCGCGGAGATCAGCAACAACACTACGCGCTACGACGGCGTCAAGTTCGGCTTCCGCGCGGAGGACGCCAGGGGCCTTGAGGACGTGTATCTGCGCTCGCGCTCCGAGGGATTCGGCCAGGACGCGAAGCTCGCGTCCGTCGTGGGATGTATGGTTTTGTCGAAAGAGCATTATGAGCCGCTGTATCACAAGTCCATGCAAATACGGCGCCTGATAAAGGAATACTATGACGGCTTGCTCGAAAAATTCGATGTTATCGCGCTGCCCGCGAACCTTGGCGGAAACGATAAATACGCTCAGTCCGCGCTGTACGCTTTGCCGCTTTTATGCGGATATGCCTCTGTGGCTCTGCCGCACAACGATTCCGGCGTTCAGTTTATATGCAAACGCGGAAATGAGAACGCCATGTTCTCACTGGCAAGGGAGGTTTTAACGTGAAAAATTTATTTTCATCTCCTATTTGTACCGTCGTGCGTTTCACGTCTGATTGTATTACGCCGCACGATGCGGCGGGACGGAGGTTAGTATGAAGTACGAGGTTGTTATAGGGCTTGAGGTCCATGTGGAGCTGGCCACCGAGTCAAAGCTTTTCTGCTCATGCGGCGCGAAGTTCGGCGCGGATCCCAATGAAAATGTCTGCCCGGCCTGCGCGGGTATGCCCGGTATGCTGCCCGTCGCCAACAAAAAGGCCGTTGAGCTGGGCATCGCCGCCGCTTTGGTGACGAACAGCCGCGTAACCCCGGTCATCACATTTGACAAAAAGAACTACTTTTATCCGGACCTGCCGACAGGCTACCAAAACACGCAGTGGCTCGCGCCGATCTGCCGTGACGGTTATGTGGACATCGAGACGCAGGCGGGCCAAAAGCGGATCAACCTGAAGCAGATCCACATCGAGGAGGACGCGGGCAAGCTCGTCCACTCCCACGGCGTATCCCTGGCGGACTATAACCGCGGCGGAGTTCCTCTTGTGGAGATCGTGAGCCAGCCGGACTTCCGATCGGCTGAGGAGGTCATTGTGTATCTGGAGAAGCTGCGCACGCTGCTGTCTTTCGCGGGCGTGTCCGATTGCCGGATGCAGGAGGGCTCCATGCGCTGCGACGTGAACCTGTCGGTGCGCGAGGCAGGCTCGGACATCCTTGGCACACGTACGGAAATGAAGAACATGAACTCCCTCAAGGCCATCGTCCGCGCCATCGCATTTGAGACGGAGCGGCACATAAACGCGTTGGAAACCGGCAGTGAGGAGCTTGTGCAGGAGACGCGCCGCTGGGACGACAGCATCGGCGAAAGCTTCGCCATGCGCGAAAAGGAAAACGCCACCGACTACCGCTATTTTCCGAACCCTGAAATCATGCCCATACAGATATCGGAGCAGTGGATAGACGCGGTTCGGGCGTCCCTGCCGGAAACGGCGCACGACAAATTCAGCCGCATGACAAAGGAGCTTTCGGTGTCCGAGTCCGACGCAAAGATCATCACGGGCAGCAAAAACCTCGCGGATATATTTGACGCGCTGACTAAAAACGGCGTTTTAGCAAAGGACGCCGCGTCCTGGATCGTGACAGAGCTTTTGTCCATGGAAACGCAGGAAAATAAGTCCAGCGACGACATAAAAATAAACACGGACAAATTTGCCGCGCTGATTTTGCTCGTGAACAAAAAGGAGATCAGCCGCACGGTCGCCAAAAAGGTTTTCGCGCTGCTTTACGCGGAGGACGTTGACCCGATTGACTATGTGAAGCAAAACAACCTCGGCATGGTTTCCGACGCCGCGCTTTTGGATGGGATAGTGGCGTCCGTTTTGGCCGAAAACCCGGATTCCGTCGGGCAGTACCGCGGCGGCAACGAGAAAGTCGTCGGGTTTTTGATGGGCAAAATTATGGGCAAAACGGCGGGCAAGGCCGACCCGGGAGTTGTACGGGAGATGTTGATGAATGGACTGGCGGCGGCAAGCGAATAGGTAATGGTGAATAGTGAATAACTTTCTGTAAGGGAACGCAGCGCGTTCCCTTACAATTTTGTCTATAATTCTTGGCCACTCTCGAGCCGCCGTCTGCGTATCTCGCCCAGCTCCTCATACATCCGCTGCCGTTTTTCGCCCGTGAGGTCATAAAAAAACTTCGGAATCATCCCAAGCACGCTGATGCCCAGCGGCAGCCCGAACGCGAGGCGGAACAGCGAACGCTGCACCTTGTCCGTCTGCGTTACGCCCGTGCCCTGCTTATAACCGATTGCGTTCATAATAAGCGTCGTCATCGCGCCGAGAGTGTTCTTCGCGGCTTTCGGGATGATTCCCTTTGTCGCGAGGATCATGCCCTCCGCGCGGAAGCCGTCTTTCCATTCCACATAGTCGATGGAGTCCATGGTGATCTCCCGGGGGATGATTTTGCCGAAAGAGAGCGTGCCCTTGTACAAAACGTCCTGAAGGACAAGCAGGGGAACCATGACGAGCCTGCTTTTGTAACGCTTGCCGAAAGAGCCGACGATCAGGATCAGCAGGGAAACGGCCTCCTTGATGTGCAGGCCGACGAGCCAGAGTGTCTTTACGGAAAACCGCTCACGGCATTTTTGGAGATATCCGTAACTCAGCATGGACAGCGGCGCGCCGGGGATCATGACAAGGTCGCGCAGGGTGACCGAACCCAAAACGTCGAGGAAATAAAACTTCTCCCACTGGGACGATACGGCGGTGGACCTTGATATGCCCGCGAAAAGGTCGGCGAAGATAGCCAGCAGGATGGGGCGGCTGCGCAGGATAATGCGCAGGCCGGGGAGAAATTTCGGGCGGTCAACCGTCTGCGCGATGCGCTCTTTGGAATGTATGAAGAAAAACACGGCGAGTATGACGCCCGTCGCCACAGTGATGACGCCCATCACCGCGAAAGCCGAACGGAACATGGCGTCCTTCGCTTCAGGCGTGGCGTCAAGTCTTTTTATGCCGTCGATCAAAAGGGACATGACAATTCCAGGGATGTTTTCCCAGATCGCGCTGATAAGCTCCGCGCGGCTGAACAGCCTTACCCTGTCGTCCGGGTTAGGGGATATGGCGGACACAATGCCGGATTCCGCGATGTCGCGCACGGACAGGAATACGTCATACGACGACGCAAGCGCCAGCCATAAAAACAGCGGCGCGAAGCCTGACAGTGTGGCGGACGGGTCGCGGAGCTGGCTGATGAAAAAATACGGGGACAACCAGTGAATCATCATGAGAGCCGAACCGAAGATAATGTATAAAAGAAAATACGGCTTGAATTTACCCCAGCGCGTGGATATTTTGTCGATCACCGCGCCTAAAAGACCGTCGTTGATGACGTCCCACCAGCCGTTGATCAGCGAGATAACGGTGTTCATGACGGGGTCGAGCCGCAGTACGTTGAGAACGAAAAAGGTTTTCTGCTCGTCGATATTAAAGGTCTTTGACGAGTCGAACAGCACATAGGACATGGTTTCCTTTACGCTGACGTAACGGCGCTTGTAGGATTCGGCGGCTGTCGTTATATTTGACATAAAAGAGAAGCTCCTTTATCAAAACTTAGCTTGACACTTTCGAGGGGCGTTTTTGTTTTTTGTTCGATCATTCCGTACCCGACCTCCGTTGCGTCCGCCGCCCGGAGAACCGCGCCGAAAGGGATATTGCCGCGGCCGATCTCGCAGTCCGCTCCGCCGGTAATCAGGCCCATTTTCGTGACGGTGAAATCGCGCAGGTGCATCAGCGGCACGCGTCCGCGAAGCTCGTGAAGAAGCGCGATGACGTTGCCGCCGCCGCGCTGGCACCAGTATGTATCCAAAACGAAATCCACATCGGAATTTGCCGCCATGAAAGATAGGACGTTCTGCCCGCCGACGCGCAGAAATTCATAGTGGTGGTTGTGGTGCGCGAGTGAGATGCCCGAGGGCTTGAGCTTTGCCCGAAGCTCCGCGAGCATGTCGCAGTAACGCCCCAGTCCGTCCTCGCCCTTGTTCAAGAGCTTCAGGTCGATCACGCTGTTGGTCAGTATACCGGCGCCCAAGGTTTGCATGAACTCAGCCGTGGCAGGGATGTCCGCTGAGGAGGTTGCGTATTTGATCTGGCAGGAGATCACGCGCAGGCTGTGCCGTTTGGCGGATTCCGCGATCATCAGGGCGGTTTGCGTCGTAAAAGGAAATCCGAGGTAGTCCACCGCAAGCTCGATACTGCGCAGACCTATGTCCGAAAGCACCGCGAAAGTTCGGTCTATGGAGTGCGGGGTGCGCAGGAGCTTGCGGATTGTGAAAGTTTGCAGGCCTATGTCCATATGCAGATTCTCCTTATTCCGAATCCCCAACGCCTGATTCCTGTGTGCAACGCAAATACTCAAGCGCCGCGAAGAATGCCGCCGCAAGGCCGTACGTCCAGTCATTGCCGCGCGGAGTAAGCTTGTACACAAGGTACGGAATGAGCTGTATGGCGGACGTCGGCGCGCTGATATAGGGCATACTCAGCAGGCCGTCTTTGATTTGTATGTCCTCGCACACCGCGTGAAACGCTTTCACAGACGCGTCGTAATATTCGCGCCCCAGCATTCCCTTGCGGTAGCCGTAGAACCAGCCGGACGCGATCAGCATCGTGGCGGAGCTTTCCTTGTACGTTTTGCCGGGCCGGTTAAAGACCGTTTCAAAGTAGCCGTCCTGCCGCTGATAGGGGAGAAGCGCCTCTGCCAGCCGGACGAACACTTTTGTCATGTGCTCGCGCTCCTCGCCGGGCAGGTAGTCAAGCAGCAGCGGCAGCGCCGCCATGACCCAGCCGTTGCCGCGCCCCCAGAATATCGGCTTGACAGGGTAGTGGGTGCGCAGCTTCGTCCAATAGGAGTGATAGAAAAATCCCGTGCCATCGTCCTGCAAATACCGGGCGAAGGCGGCGGGCTGTTTTTTCGCGAACCCGCGCATTTTTTCGTCGTTCGTCGCATGAGCCAGCCAGTTAGTGAATACGCCGTACATCATAATGCTGTCCACCCAAACGCTTTTCGGGTAAATCAGGCTTTCAACGCCTGTGCCCAGATGGTTCGGCATGTCCTCCAGTACGCGCGGGGTGGTCTCGTAGTAATTTTTAACGGCGTTGACGACGCTCCAGTAACGCCCGTTTTCGGTTTTCAGCGCCAGGTACAGCGCGCCCAAAGCGGGAGCCGAGGTGTCGGAACTGCAAAGCCGGTAGCCTTTTTTGATGTGATGGTCGTAGAATCGGCGCAGATAGCCGGTGTAATGATCCGCGCCGTGCTCCTCGTCGATTTTGGCAAGGGCGTACAGAAACAACGCCTGCCCCCAGGACCAGTTGAGCCGCTCGGGCGCGAAACGCTTGACAGAATCGTCGGCAAGGTCGAAGATTTTTTGAATGTCGGGGTTCATGTGTAATCCCTCTCTGTATTGTTATAATTCAGCCGTAAACTATGCCCCGCGTGCCGTATAATGAATTCATCCGCGCCGCGTTCGGCTATGCAGTAGGGGCTGTCGAAGCGTTTGTGCTGAAGCGGGATGTCTACGCCGTCCACCGTGAACGCCCCGCCGTAAACGGTTTTGTACTTGTGCCCCGCGCTGTCGCAGGACAGTGAGCCGTCACCGTCGTAAACAACGCTGTTCCCCCTGATCCGCGCCGTGAAATCCGCGAAAGACTCACGCGATTCATCGGACAGCTCGTATATCCAGTAATGATTGCGCCCGCGCTGAACAAGGTCAAAGCGCTTTTCGGGATATTCCTCCAGACCGTTTTTAAAGGCTTTTGCGGACATTTCCGAATAGGGGAGGTAGTCAAGCTCCCTAGCGGCGTTTATGCCAAGGTACGTGCCGTCCTTTTGCGCGAAAGCGTAGCGGCCGTCGACAATAACCTTGTCAAAGTAAGCTTCGGGCAGATAGGTATGGGTGAATTGCGGCACGCTGTACAGCTCTAAAAAGCCACGGCGTTTCGGCAGCTTGTAGATCAGCATGAGCACGTTTTTGTGCTGGACGCTGTGGGGCGCACGGCCGAAGCCCGCCCAGTAACCCGGATACGCCGCCACGGTGTTTTTGCCCTCGTGCCGCGCGGGGTGAGCGGTGAACACGACCGCGCGTCCGCCGAGGTTCAAAACGTTCAGCATCTGCTGTGCGCCGAAGCCGCCGGGATGGTAACGCTGCACGGAGCTTAACGCGTAACCTTTTGTCTGATAGCAATAGAGGTTTGCCCGCTGTATGGCGATGCCGTTGGGCATGGGGTTCATGAGCCTGGAGATTCGCGAGAGCACAAAGCGGTTGCGGATCAGCCGTAAATTGATGATCTTGAAATAATTGACAAACTTGTTAGAGAGCATGTCATTTTTGTTGAAGTATGTTATAGTGTTGTGGATGACCTCGGGATTCGTGAAAGCCTCCATGCCCAGCTGGTGCATCATCTGCTCGCTTTTGTGGCCGACGAGTCCAAGTGCCGGAAGCTCGCTCGTGTCCGTGCCCGACGACGCTTTCAGGATTCGCTCCGACGCGTCAAGGCCGATCTTGCGCAGCACGGGCGGGACCTCGTAAAACGGGTTGCCTCCGCTGTCGCGTGAGTTAAGCATGGCGAAAAAGCTCGTGAGCATGGAGTGGCTGACGTCCATGGCGCCGGGGCGCAGTTCCCACACGTAATCGGTAAATTTCCGGACGCTGTCGCCCGTCTCGCCGACCATGTTGTTGACATAGGCGCGGCCTGTCGGCGCGATGAAGCTGAATTTGTGCATGTACAGCGCTACGTCGAACAGCAGCAGGTCAAGGCACATCTTCATGCGCGTGACCATGGCGCTGTCACCGGGCGCGGCGAACTGGATGAAATTGGCGGCGGGGCCGACGTTGAACAGATAGTAGTTGCTGGAATTGAACTCCGCGAAGCCGAACTGAAAGCGCTGGCGCATCCAGATGTCGATGCGCTCACGCCCCCGCGCCATGTGCTCGCGTCCTGTTGCGCCGTCGTTTTTGAACACGCGGTCATGCCAGTATTGCCCGGCCAAATATTCCGCTGTGGCATACAGTATCTGATGGTTTTCCGACCAGTAGCACATGGAATCCTTGCCCGGCTCCGTCATCCAGTATTTCGCATGGAGAAAGGCGTCCTCGATCAATTGAACGCCCTTCGGCGAAACCTCGCGCAGCGTATCGCCGTGGGCGTACATCAGCCGCAGGAGGGTTTGCATACGGAAGTCCTGACAGTCGAACCGGCCGTCAATCACCTTTTTCGCGGGAATCACGGCGTTTACGACGTAGTCGTCGTCGATGGTTACGCCGTCGCGTGCGCGTAGATCGGGCCGCTCGAGGTACAGCAGCAGGTCATGGATGAGATGGGGGTTTTCGTCTGTTTCGGGCAGGTCGGGGATGGATTTGACGGATAGGTTTTTCACCAGGTCATAGATGACGAACAGGACGAGGGCAAGAAGCGCGGCGTCGATGATCAGGCCGAGCATATCGGCGGCAGAGGACAGGTTCATATACGTTCCCCCCTATGTCAAATCAATCGTGTAAACGCACTCCGCGTCCCATTCGCCGAACGCAAAAGCCCGTGCGCGCAGAATGACCCTGTCCGCATACAACTCGGCATAGAAGCCGTTGCCGCCCACATGCGCGGTGAACGGCGGCACGTTGACAAGGGTAACGCCCTCCGTTTCGCAGACGTTCAGTAAGAACAGCGGCGCGTGAATATGTCCATAGAAGAAAATAACGTTATCGTATTGCTTCACGACGTCAAAAACATCGTCGGAGCTTTCGCCCATGCCGTCAAGGTTCCACCAGTATTCGCCGTCTCCCTCCGGCGTGTGAACCTTGTCGCTGAACGGCTGGTGGTTGAACAGGAAGATGGGCTTCCCGCTTTTGGACGCGCGGGCGAGTGTCTCGTCCAGCCACTGGATCTGGGCGGGGGAGATGTAGGCCTCTGTGTCATCCCTCGTGTTCTCCGAGCCTAAAACGATGAAGAAATAGCCGCCGATCTCCCTGTAGTAATAGGGCTTGTCGTTTTTGGAGCCGGTGAGCGCGTTGTAAAAGGCGTTATGCCTGTTCACAGCTTTTTCGAGCGTGTTGACCGACGGATTGATGTCGTGGTTGCCCATGGCCACAAGGACGTTTTCAGGCGCGGCGTAATGGGAGAGGATGCCGTAAAGCATCAGATTTTCAAGGAACTGGCCGTTCATGGTGTTGTCGCCCACGAGCACAAGGGCGTTGCTTTTGACGGAGGCCCTGTTGACGTCCGCCACCGCGTTGCGCAGATACTCAAAGCGGAACATTTCGATGGTCTCGATATGCGTATCGGCCAGGACGGTGAAGTTCAGGAGCAGCGAATCCGCGTCCGTGGGCTTGATGGCCTCGCCGAACGACGGCAGGGGAGAGGCGATTGCCAGGAAGATCGAGAAGATCAGAGACCAGCCCTTGATAAGCAGCGACAGAAAAAATGACGTCATATGTATTTTCCCCTTTGAATAAAATTTTGGCTCTTTTAGACTTTTGTATTGACTTTGAATTTTTAACCCCTCCGACGCTGCGCGCCACCTCCCCTTGCAGGGGAGGCTGCGGTAATCGCACCTCGTTCCCAAGCCTCCCCTGCAAGGGGAGGTGGCGCGTAGCGCCGGAGGGGTTCAACTGCCTGATACAACAAACGCTCGCATCAATACAAAGGTTTAAAACAACAAAAATTTTTACCAGTTAAATATAGTATACATGTTTTTCGCGTGGTTGTAAAGTCAAAAATTGTTGCGCTTTTATCAATGGTATGATAGAATGTTTACATATTGAAAAGGAGGAACTTACCATGATCAACGAACTGCTTTCCAAAAGAAATCTGCCCGGGCTTCTCACGTTCGCCGACGGAAGCGCCGTCCAAAACGCCGAGGACTGGCAAGCGCGCCGCCATGAAATCAAAAACCTCATCCAAAGCGAGGGCTACGGCTTTTTGCCGCCTCCGCCGAAAGGTATGAGGATCGAGGAACTGGATACGGAGGATCGCTTCTGCGCGGGAAAGGTAACGCTTACAAAGGTTCTGCTCACGGCCGAGATGGAAAACGGCGAATACGCCTTTCCTGTTTACTGCGCCGTGCCGAACACGGGGCGCGCGTTCCCCGCGTTCATCCACATCAATTTCCGCGACGATGTGCCGGACAGGTACATGCCGACAGAGGAATTATGCGACAACGGCTTCGCGGTGTTTTCCTTTTGTTACAAGGACGCCGCGCCGGACGACGGCGATTTCAGCGGCGGGCTGGCCGGGCTTGTCCTTGACGGGCAAAAAAGGGCCGAAAGCGATCCGGGGAAGATCGCGCTGTGGAGCTGGTCGGCCATGCGCGTGATGGATTACATACAGACGCTTGACGCGGTGGACAAGAAAAACATTGCCGTCATCGGCCACTCGCGGCTGGGCAAAACCGCGCTGTTCACGGGCGCGCTTGACGAGCGGTTCGCGTTCACCGTGTCCAACAATTCGGGCTGCGGCGGGGCGGCCATCACACGGGACAAACAGGGGGAGAGCATCACCCGTATTTGCCAAAATTTGTGGTACTGGTTTTGCGAGAAATATAAGAGCTACGCGGACGACGCGGCGCGCCTGCCCTTTGATCAGCATTTTATGCTCGCGGCGATTGCGCCGAGACGGGTGTATGTCGCGAGCGCGAAGGAGGATATATGGGCCGATCCCGTGTCGGAATATCTGGCCTGCGCAGGGGCGAGCGAAGCGTATGAGTTTTTGGGCGAACAGGGCTTTGTTTGCCCGGACAGGCTGCCCGTGGCGGGGGAGAGCTTCCATGAGGGCAAAATAGGGTATCATATGCGGGCGGGGACGCATTATTTGGGCAGAGAGGATTGGCTGAAAGTGATGGAATATATCAAGAGGCATATCAACAAATAGGTGTCTCAAAAAACCTGCCCACGTCATTCTGAGCGTAGCGAAGAATCTTTCTGTTCAAGTCAATGACAGCGGTGATTTTGACGGGTTTTCCACGGTTGATTTTGATTCGGTTACGCGCGTATCGTGCGACTGTGAAAAAGAGGTTCGGTTAAAGACGCTGAACTCGCTGAAAGACGCATAAATACGAATCACGGGTGAATATAACAGATATAGGGTGCGGTTCACGTCATTGCGAGCGCGAAGAAATGTTGCGTAACATCAATGTCGATGCGCGAAGCAATCCAGTTAGTAAATGGTTCAGGGATCAGAAGTGGTCAGATAACGCGAAATAGGGTTGCATAACTGGATTGCTTCGCGCTCTGACCCTGTTATAAAATAACGTTTCTCTGCGCTCGCAATGACGCTTGACTTTCACGTGTTTTCTGTTTTTAACCCGTGATTAGCATTATAAAGTAACGCCATCCTTAAATATAGCGATCTCCCGATACCCGTTCCGTTCCGACCTTGTCCGCGTTCCGTTCGCAGTCAGTAACACGAGCGACTCAAGCTCCGCCGCGCATGTATCAAAGCTCTTGCCGCTTAAAATTTCGCCCGCGTCATAGTCGATCCAATTCGGCTTGTGTGCGGCCAGCGCGGAATTGCTCGCGATTTTGATGGTCGGCACAGGCGCGCCGAGCGGCGTGCCGCGCCCCGTTGTGAACAGGATCATATGGGCGCCCGCTGCCGTCAGCTCCGTACAGGAAACAATGTCGTTGCCCGGGCCGGACAACAGGTTCAGCCCGGGCCTTACGCATGCTTCGCCGCGTCCGAGTACGGCTGTGACAGTGGCCGATCCGCCCTTTTGGACGCAGCCAAGACTCTTTTCCTCAAGCGTCGTGATCCCTCCCGCCCGGTTGCCGGGAGAGGGGTTTTCGTATACCGCCTGCCCGTGAGCGGTGAAGTACCGCTTGAAGTCACCGATCATTTTCACGATCCCGTCAAATATCTCCCGGCTCTCCGCGCGGGCCATCAGCAGCCTTTCCGCGCCGAACATCTCCGGCGTTTCGGTCAGCAGGACTCTTCCTCCGAACGCGGTGAAGCGGTCGGTCAGCAGGCCGCACAGCGGGTTGGCCGTGATGCCCGAAAAAGCGTCCGAGCCGCCGCACTTAAAGCCGATCACAAGCTCCGGCGCGGGTATCTCAACGCGGATCTGCGCGGCGGCGACTTTTGCCAGATCTTCGAGGATGGAAAGCCCCTCAGAAAGTTCGTCGCCGCAGTCCTGTGTAACCAGCGTCCTGATTCGCCTTTTGTCATACTCGCCTAAAACGGGCAGGAAGCTTTCAAGGCTGTTATTTTCACATCCCAGGCCCAGCAGCAGAACGCCGGACGCGTTCGGGTGCCGCGCCAGCCCGGCAATGATTTTTCGTGTGTTTTCGTGGTCGTCGCCGAGCTGCGAGCAGCCGTACGGGTGCGTATACGCGAACACGCCGCCGCACAGATGCCCGAAGCGTTCATTGGCGAGCCGGGCAAGCGTCTCCGCCGTCTTGTTGACGCAGCCGACCAGCGGCAGGATCCATATCTCGTTGCGTATACCTACGGAGCCGTCGTCGCGGCGGTACCCCATGAAAACCGGCGCTTCGGCGGCGGCTTGTCTGTGAACGTGCGGAACGCACTCATATTCGTCCGTTTCCGTCAGCGCCGTTTTGAG
The DNA here is from genome assembly GCA_009779495.1 of Oscillospiraceae bacterium. Classification (GTDB taxonomy): domain Bacteria; phylum Bacillota; class Clostridia; order Oscillospirales; family Acutalibacteraceae; genus UBA1425. The sequence goes on from WRED01000009.1 coordinate 25,154, forward strand.
GTTGTGTGTGTGGACAAGCTCACCGGCGGAGATTTTTTTCCGTGCCGTGCCTATGGGAAAGCCGTACTTGACGACGGCTTCGCCGCTCCCGATTTCGCGCAGCGCGAGCTTGTGCCCGGCGGCGATATCCTCCCGCGCGGCAACGCCGTCATGGATTTCACCTTTTTTGATATCACGCACCGCGACGGCCACGTTGTCGCGTTCGTTTATTTTTATAAGCTTTTTCAAAAATAACCCTTCTTCCTGTTGACATAACGCCGTAAAAATATTACAATAGGCTTAGCGTATTTTGAACAGGTCTATTATACTATAACTTGTGGGCGTCGGTCAATGGCCGATAAACGCATAAACGCATAAATGAACAAAAGGAATGGTCATGTGTATCATTTTCATGCGGACAACGGAAGAATTTTGACGCCGCCGACAGAATTGGAACCGCAGCTAAAAGGTGCGTTCCCGGTTTTTTCCAAGTTGCTTGGACATATCCGTTTTAATTATGTGGCGGATGAGATATGGGACGGGGAAGTCTCGCTTGTTTTCAAAGCGGATGGCGAACAATTGGCTGCTGTCATGCTTGGCGAAGGTGCTTTTCATGTGCAAATCGCGGGCGAAGACTTCCGGATCGCAGACGAAACCTTGCTGGACACTGTCTTTGAGACATTAAAGAGCGCCGTGTCGTTCGAACGGCGCCGTCCGCTTGAGCAGCGCACGATCAATCCGAACGGATGTCCCTGCGGTCGGCAGTGCGATTTGTGCCTTGGAAGCAAAGAGTACAGCGAAAACGGCTTCTCTGAGGGCGAAAATTTTGGTTATATGAATTGGGTGTGCTATCACAACTGCATTGATGATATAGTAGAGCGGTTTGACGGCGTATTCGACTGCCCGGGCTGTGAAGCAATCAGGACAAGCAAAGATTGTTGGGAAGATTGGAATGGTTGCAAGTACTTTATTTGCCTTACAGAAAGAGGATACAAAAATTGTGCAGAATGCGGAGAGTATCACACATGTGATGTTTTTCGCGACTGTCATTATCCGGCTCAATGCAATTTAGGCATTACCGCCGAGGAGATCACAAAATTGGTGATTCCTTATGCCATGAAAGAACGGCTGAATACATTTCATTTGACGCGAGAAACAAGAAACGTTTAGAACCTGTTGAAAAAAATCCCCCGCGAACTGAAAGGAACGGTTACATGGAACGCTACGCCTACGCAAAGGAAACCTACGCAAAAATCGGCATAGATACCGAAAAGGCCATACGCGATTTGTCCGGCGTGAAAATTTCGATCCACTGCTGGCAGGGCGACGACGTGGGCGGCTTTGAGAACGCGGGCGCGCTGTCCGGCGGTATCGCCGCCACAGGCAGCCACCCCGGCAAGGCACGCAATTTCCGGGAACTGACGGACGACCTTGACGCCGTCCTGCGGCTCGTGCCCGGCAGGCACAAGGTCAACATCCACGGCATGTACGCCGTGACGGACGATTCTGTCAGCCGCGACAGGCTGGAGCCGAAGCACTTTGAAAAATGGGCCGAGTTTGCCAGGCAGCGCGGCTTGGGGCTTGATATCAATCCGACGCTGTTTTCGCACCCGCTTGCCGCCGACGGGCTGACGCTGTCGCACCCTGACGAAAAAATCCGCCGCTTCTGGATCGACCACTGCAAGGCCATGCGCAGAGTCGGCGAGTATTTCGGGCGCGAGCTGAATATAACCTGCGTCAACAATATATGGATACCCGACGGGTTCAAGGACACGCCGGCCGACCGTTTGGGCCCGCGCAGGCGGCTGAAGGAGTCGCTTGACGAGATTCTCGCGGAGAAAATCGACAAAAAGTACCTGCTCGATACGGTCGAGTCAAAGCTGTTCGGCATCGGCCTTGAAAGTTATACGGTGGGTTCGCACGAGTTTTATATGAACTACGCCGCGAAAAACGACTGTATCTGCCTGCTAGACAACGGCCACTATCATCCCACGGAGGTCACGTCGGACAAAATACCGTCGATGCTGCTGTTCTTCGACAAGGTTGCCCTGCACGTAACCAGGGGTGTGCGCTGGGACAGCGACCATGTCGTGGTGTTCGACGACGAACTGAAAGAGATTGCGAAAGAAATCGTGCGCTGCGGCGCGCTTGACAGGGTTCTGATCGGGCTGGATTATTTCGATGCGTCGATCAACCGCGTGGGCGCGTGGGTGACGGGCGTGCGCAACATGCAAAAGGCTCTGCTATACGCGCTGCTGACGCCCCACGCCGACCTGAAAAAGCTTCAGGACAGCGGCAGCTTCGGGCGGCTGCTTGCCGTGAACGAGGAGCTGAAATTCTATCCGTTTGCCGACGTGTGGAACGAGTTCTGCGAGCGGCAGGGCGTGCCGGGCGCGGACTGGTTTGACGAGGCGGACAACTACGAAAATAAGATTTTAGAACTCAGAATATAATATATGGTTGTTTTTGATCTTTGTATTTAATGTTATTTTGGCAGTTAAACCCCACCGGCGCTACGCGCCACCTCCCCTTGCAGGGGAGGCAGTGGTTTCCAGGTCGCCCAGGCCTCCCCTGCAAGGGGAGGTGGCGCGCAGCGCCGGTGGGGTTTCGGAAATTCAAATCAACGCAAAAGCCTGCAAAAGCTTAATATACTACAAAATATTAGGAGGATTTATCAATGGATTTCAATCAAATCTGGGAGCAAATCAAAGGCGCATTCGGGTCAATCGGAGATGTATTCGGGCAGATACAGCCGTATCTGGCGCAGGTAGGGGACTTCCTCAAGAAATCGCCGCCGCTGTTCGTCGCGTTCATCATGTTTTTGACGGTTCTGTTTGACCCGTCGGCGCAAAGCACGGATACGTCTGTTCTCGTGCGCGAGGACGTCTACGTGCTGATGGAAGCGCTGACGATGGGGCAGGGCATTACCAACGACGGCGAGTACTACTACACAAGCGGCGCCATAACCGCGCTGAAGCAAACGGCCCTGGCGAAGTACGACATGAAAACCATGAAGCAGGTGGCGAAAGCTGACAACCCGCTTCCGTCAGAGCTGACAAACCTGGGCTGCGACCATATCGGCGGTATCAGCTACTATAACGGCAAAATTTATGCGTCGGTGGAGGATAGCAAGAATTATGAGCATCCGCACATCGTGGTGTTTGACGCGGCGACGCTCAAGTACGAAAAGCACTATAATCTGCACCCGAAGGATCAGGGCGAGGGACATAACGAGGATCCGCTGGGCAATTTCGTGACGCGTTATCCCGACGGCGTGCCGTGGTGCGCGGTTAACCCCGAAACGGGCATCCTGTACGCGTCTTATTGGTCTCACGCGAAAGTGATCTACAAGTATGATATCGACAGCACGATGGCGTATATGGGCGCGATCGAATTGACGGGCATAGGCGAGCTTGACCGCATTCAGGGCGGCGAATTCTATGAGGGCAAGCTGTATCTGTCGCAGGACAACAGCGGCCGGATTAAGAACGTGCTCAAGGTCAATGTGAACACAGGCAATGTCTCTTTGGCGTTCACGCGCGACGTGGGCGGCGATAAAATAGAGGCCGAGGATCTGACGGTGTTCCTTGACAGCGACGGCGCGCTGTTCCATGTGCTGGACTATAACAGCCTTATCGGCGTGTATATGAGGCATTATGACGTGAGTTTCTAAAAGGAGAATTTATGTCGATTTTAGTAACCGGCGGCGCGGGCTATATCGGTTCGCATACCTGTGCGGAGCTTTTGAATAAAGGCTTCGGCGTGATCGTCGTTGACAATCTGAGCAACAGCTCCTTAACCGCGCTTGACCGTGTGGAGGAGATAACGGGCAAGTCCGTGAAACGCTATGTCTGTGACGTCCGCGACGAGGACGCGCTGACCAAGGTCTTTCAGGAAAACAGCGTGGACGCCGTGATCCATTTCGCGGGGCTGAAAGCGGTTGGCGAAAGTTGCGCAAAACCGCTGGAATATTATGATAACAACGTCGGCGGCACGGTGAAGCTGCTTCAGTGTATGCAGGCGGCCGGCTGCAAAAAGATCGTGTTCAGTTCAAGCGCGACGGTTTACGGCATGAACAACGCGTCGCCCCTGCGCGAGGATATGCCCGCCGGCGGCACGACGAACCCTTATGGAACGACGAAGCTGTTTATCGAACGGATACTCAGCGACCTCTATGCTTCCGACAAGGGATGGAGCGTCTCGATCCTGCGCTACTTCAACCCCATCGGCGCGCATAAAAGCGGGAAGATCGGGGAAAATCCAAGGGACATTCCAAACAACCTCATGCCATATATCGCGCAGGTCGCGGTCGGGCGCAGGGAAAAGCTGAACATCTTCGGCAATGATTATGATACCCGCGACGGTACGGGCGTCCGTGATTACATCCACGTGGCTGATTTAGCGGACGGCCACGTAAAAGCCCTTGACCGCGTTTTGGGCAAGATGGGGCTCGATGTGTACAACCTGGGCACGGGCAGGGGAGTGAGCGTTTTGGAGCTTCATGCCGCGTTTGAAAAGGCGTCCGGCGTGAAGATCGCGTATGAGATCGGCCCGCGCCGTGACGGCGATATCGCGGAATGCTATGCCGACGCAGGCAAGGCGGAGCGGGAGCTGGGCTTCAAGGCGGTACGAACCATTGAAGAGGCGTGCGGTGATACATGGCGCTGGCAAAGCCAAAACCCTGAGGGATTTTGACAAGGGCAAACGACAAACGGGCGTACTGTGTGCAAGTGACTGTGCGCCCTTATAAAATTATGTAATGTCAACAATTTAAGCGGTGCGGCATGGAAGCCGCACCCTACGAACGAACCTGCGATTTTCGTAGGGTCGGGGTTCCGTCTCCGACCGCAAATCAAATGCAAAATTATGAGGTATCCGTTATGGAACTCACCGAAAACATCATTCTCCCCGAACGCGCCGTGCTGGTCGCTGTTGACACCGGGGAATACGACGTCGAAACATCGCTTTCGGAGCTTGCCGAGCTTGCTAAAACTGCCGGCGCGGAGGCTTTAGCGAAGCTCACGCAAAAACGCCAAAAGCCCGACTCAGCTACTTTCATCGGAAGCGGGCGGCTTGAGGAGCTGCGCGTTTTCTGTGCCGACGGCGATATCGACCTGCTGATTTTCGACAGCGAGCTTTCACCGTCGCAGCAGCGCAATATCGAACAGGAAACGGACGTCCGCGTGATCGACAGGACGACGCTGATACTCGACATCTTCGCGGCGCACGCCAGAAGCGGCGAGGGCAAGCTCCAGGTCGAAATCGCGCAGCTGAAATACGCCCTGCCGCGTTTGGGCGGCAAAGGCACGCAGCTCTCGCGCCTGGGCGGCGGCATCGGTACGCGCGGGCCGGGCGAAACGAAGCTCGAGACGGACCGCAGGCACATACGCGGGCGCATCAGAAATCTCGAAAACGAGCTTGCCGAGCTGAAAAAGCGCCGCGACCTTGCCCGCGCCCGCCGCCAAAAGGACGGCGTCGTCACGGTGGCGATCATCGGCTACACCAACGCGGGCAAAAGTACGCTCATGAACGCGCTGACGCAGGCCGACGTCCTGACGGAGGATAAGCTGTTCGTCACGCTTGACCCGACCTCGCGCGCCCTGACGCTTCCCAGCGGCCGCAAGGTCATGCTCATCGACACGGTCGGTCTCATCCGCAGGCTGCCGCACAAGCTTGTCGAGGCGTTTTTGTCTACGCTTGAGGAGGCTGCCTCAGCCGATTTGGTCCTCAATATGTGCGACGCGTCAAGTGATGATTTTGAAGAACATCTGATGGTGGCGTGTGACTTGCTTCGTGAGCTTGAATGTGAAAATAAAAAAATAATTTCCGTTTTGAACAAATGCGACGCGGTGGAAAATGTATATTCCCTGCCGTGCGTGGAAAACAGCGTGATGATTTCCGCGCTTAACGGCACGGGGCTTGACGCTTTGCTCGAAAAAATAGATCGGGAGCTGCCTCCCACCCGCAGGCAGGGGCAGCTCCTTTTTCCATATCCAATGGGTCACGCTGTCGCCCGTTTCCGGGACGACGGGATCATATTGTCAGAGGAGTACAAAGAAAACGGCGTCTACATTGAAGTCATAGCAGATATAAATCTGCTGCGGCAATATAAGGATTACGAATGCTAACCTTTACGGGTCAACATTTTTCGCCTTATAGTAGACATTGCCGCTCTTGGGCTCAATGCCTTTTTGGCTGAACAGCTCGCTCACAGTCACAAGCTTAAACCCGGCCGCGCGCAGCTCCGGTATCAATTCCTCGCAAAGGTCGGCGGTAAAGCTGTAGATGTCGTGCATCAGGATAATGTCGCCATCCTGCGCCTTATTCAGAACGTTGTCAACGATTCTCCGCCTGTTTTGCTTCGTATTCGCGCCTCTTTTCACGCCGAATCGCCAATCACCAGTGTCTATCGACCAAAGTATTATCGGCATTTTGACCGCTGCTTTTACAGCGTGATTGTAGTGGCACGCCGGAACGCGCATATACTTCGGATCCTCCAATAGCAGTTCGAGTATCAGATCGTCAGTTTTGGATAATTCCTCTCTGATTTCGTCTCCCGACAGCTTTGTCAGATTCCTGTGGGAATAAGTGTGATTTCCGATTTCGCATCCCATGGAGTATGCTCTCACCATGACCTCGGCATGCTTTTCGATGTTTACGCCGAGGACGAAGAAAGTCGCCTTTCCGCCGTTTATCTCAAGCAGATCGAGAATACGGTTCGTGAATTTTGTTGACGGACCGTCGTCGAAAGTCAGGGCAATAAGAGGTGAGCTGTCATGAAGCTTTTTTTCATCTTTATCTTTAGCCGCCCGGCCGCCTGGCGAAAGGGTATCCTCTTCGCATGAAACGGCACGGGTTGCGGGCTCAGAAGCGTCTCGCGTCATTTGGGAAGCAGGTACATACGGTGCAGTTACCGAAAACAGCAAAAGAAAGCTTAAAATAGAACGTACCGTTAATCTCATCGAATTGCCTCCGCAGCTTCAAATCAGCTCACGAGTATTTTGTGCGGCGGAGATTTTTTAATACGAAAGAAAAACAGGAAACGCAGTTAAAAATTTTTGAATTTTTATACCCCTCCGGTACTGCGTGCTACCTCCCCTTGCAGGGGAGGCTTGAGCGATCGGCTCCTGCAAGGGGAGGTGGCGCGCAGTGCCGGAGGGGTACAAAAATCAAATATAAACAGCAATTATAATTGAGATAAGGAGATATACAATGATCAACGTAGGAATCATCGGCGCGGGGCGCATCGGCAAGGTACACGGCGAATCCATCATGAACTACGTCAAGGGCGCGACCGTCAAGGCGATCGCCGACCCGTTTATTACCCCGGAAACGGAGCAATGGGCAAAGGACATGGGCATCGCCGAGTTTTACACGGACTACAAAAAAATCCTGGAGGACCAGGACATACAGGCCGTCCTGATCTGCTCGTCTACGGATACGCATTCAGCCATCTCGCTTGAGGCTATCGCCGCCGGGAAACACATCTTCTGCGAAAAGCCCGTTGACCAGGACGTGAATAAGATACTCGAGGTCAAAAAGGCGCTGGCTGAAAGCGGCGTCAAGTATCAGGTCGGCTTCAACCGCCGCTACGACCACAATTTCAAGGGCGCCCGGGCCGCCGTCGCCGCGGGCAAAATCGGCGAGCTGAACGTGCTGAAAATCTGCTCGCGCGATCCCGCCGCGCCGCCCGTCAGCTACATAAAGGTTTCCGGCGGCATCTTTATGGACATGACGATCCACGATTTCGACATGGTTCGGTTCATGTCCGGCGCGGAGGTCGAGGAGGTGTTCGCTTACGGCGCGGTGCTTGTCGATCCAGAAATCGGCGAGGCGGGCGACATTGACACGGCCGTGATTTCCATGAAGCTTTCAAACGGCGCTTTGGCCGTTATCGACAACTGCCGCCGCGCCAGCTACGGCTATGACCAGCGCGTGGAGGCTTTCGGCAACCTGGGTCAGGTCATCGTTTCGAATGACACGGAGTCAACTACTGTCGTATCTGACGCGCAGGGCGTCCACGCCGAAAAGCCGCTGCTGTTTTTCCTTGAGCGTTACATGCGGGCATACGCGGACGAGGTGTCGGAGTTTATAGACGCTGTTGTTAAGGACGCGTCTGTCAGCGTCGGCATCGACTGCGGGCTGTATCCTGTGCTGATCGGTTTGGCTGCGAAGAAATCGCTTGCTTCAGGGCTGCCGGTCAAGGTCGCCGATATCGCGGCGGAATACGGACTGTAAAGGAGGAAAATATATGCGTCAACCAATTGATTTTACTGAGACGCAACAGATCGCCAAGAACATTTTGAACGAGTTCGCGGACTTCTGCCGTGAACATAGGCTGCGCTACTATCTCGCCTACGGGACTCTTTTGGGTGCGGCGCGGCACGGGGACATCATCCCGTGGGATTACGATATCGACGTCATGATGCCGCGCTGTGATTTGGAACGTTTTTTGCGTTTAACAAAAAAGTCAGGCATAGGCGAGCATCTTACCGTGCTTTCACGGGTAACGAAGCGCGACTATGCTCTGACCTTCGCGAAGGTGTGCGACAAACGCACCCGCATCGTCTATAAGAAGTCGGTGAACTGGGTATCCGCAGGTATTTGGATTGACATTTTTCCGCTGGATGGTTTTTCGGGTTCGGAGGCATACGCCAATGAGCTTCGCGACCAGAGGCTCATATTTGCGTCCAGGGCGTTGGCCATCACCGCTCTTCCCCCGAAGAAAAATCTGCGTCTGCTTTTGATCCACCACATCATGATCACGCTGTACAGATTCACCGGCCGAAGCCGCCGCAACCTTAAAAAGATCGACGCCCTTATCAGCAAAACGCCTTTCGACGACGCGGATACTGTCATTGTGTTTGCGAAACGAATTTACTTCATTTTCCAAAAATCTTGGTTTGAGGATTGCATTACGCTGCCCTTCGGTGAGTCGGAGTATGCCGCGCCGAGGGAGTACGACAGGATCCTGCGGATGGTTTACCAGGACTATATGAAGCTGCCGCCTGAGGAAGAACAAAAGCCTCAGGCGATGGAGGCATACTGGATATAGGTAATCAGGTCCAAAAAAAACCGGGCATCCATATGAACACAAGTTCTTATATGGATGCCCGGTTTTTAACGTTTAACGTCAATCCTTCTGCATGATCCTTACGCTGTCAATAATAAATTCCGTAGAGAAGTCCTGCTTATTTTTGCTCAGTTCCTCAGCGGTAGGCATCCCAAGCGAGATGATGGCGTATTCCGGCGCCTCTGAAACCCCGTCCTTGAACGCGGTCCGCGCGGCCTCGACGCCGTTGATGTAGAAGATGTATTCCGTATCCGTCCACATCACCCCATAGGTGTTGTATTCCTCATAAATGTTGTTGCCTTTCCAGTTGCCAAGCTGCTGGGATTTCAGGTCCGCGCCGTAGCCGTCCACATGGACGTTGAGCCCGACGGAGTTTTTTCTGAACAATTTATCGTAGTTATAGGCCTCAGCAATGTCAACCTCCGACCCGCCGACGCCGCCGCGCGAAAGCTCCGACGAGGTCATGCCCTGGGAATTCAGCCACCACGCGCTGCTGAAGCCGCCGCCCTTTGACATGATACAGGTGATCTCGAAATAGCCGTACACGAATTCCTCTTTGATGCGTATCATGCCGCTGTACCAGCCCGCGCCGAACGCGCCGTCCTCAAGATATTCGGCTTTGACGATCAGATTGCCGTCCTCCACACGGACCTGGCTTGGGTGCATATATCCGCCTCTGCCTGTCCCTTGCCCCGTGCCCCTGTACGCCCACACATCCAGATTCAGTGTGTCGCCGTCAAAATTATCCTCCAGCACGACGGAGTAGCCGGTCAGGTCAAGCTCTGGCCCGCGCGGGGTACGCGCCGAGTCGAAGATCAGCACACAGAAAATTTCCACGATGACGATCAGTATCACGCCCGCGCGTTTCAGTCCGCCAAGGCTGAACAGCTCCCGAAACAGCGGACCTAACTCGTTAAGCGCTCTAATTTGCCGCGGCGCGAAGTACCAGTCCAAAAAAGCCTGCATGATTTTTCCTCCTATAATTATATTTTTAGCTATTTATTCCCGACAAAAACTCCCGCGACATTTCAAACACTTCCTGCGCGCGCGGCTCGGGGAACATGTGGCCCGCGTCTATCGTCATAGTCACTGCCTGCGGCAGCCCCGCTTTCATGTCGTTGGCCATTCCTGAAGTCAGAACATATTCCTTTTCCGCCCAGACGAGCAGTATCGGTATATCCAGCTTGGACGCCGCCTCAAAATCGACGGGCTTCGAGCGAAACAGCATGTACAGCGCGCTTTTCATGGTTCCCGGACGCTTGAGGTGATTCGAAACGCGGCTGATGTCGTATGTCCGCGCGTAAGCGATGTCGGCGGTCGCCATGGCAAACAGGAGCCTCGGCAGGAAATCGGACTTGAGCACAACCGACGCCAGCGCGTCAAGAAAATTGCCCAGGGGTTCAATCAAAGCTTCCATGATCGTGCCGCCGGCAACCGCGCCGCCCACGCCGCCGGGCGCGTACAGCAGCAGCGACGATACCTTGTCCGGGAACATTGTCGCCACGTTTACCGCGACGCCGCCGCCCATGGAATGCCCCGCGACGATCCACCTTTCGCCGGGCGCGAGCAGCTCCATCAGTTCGGCGCAGATCGCCTCACGGTCTTTCGGCGTCACGTCCGCGCTCTCGCGTGTGCTGAAGCCGAAGCCCGGCAGATCAAGCATGGCGCACATGTAGCCCGCCTCGCTGAACAGCGGCGCCAGATCCTCCCAGCAATAGGTGGAGCTGACAAAGCCGTGGATGAAAAATATCCGCCCGATCTGCTTGCCCTGCGCGGGAATCACGCGGTAGAGGATGTCGTAGTCGCCGGTTTTGAAAAAGTAAATCTCGGCAAAAGGCGGCACTTCCACTGCATCTTCCACTTCTGTCTCCGCCGACACCGCCAGCGTGAGTCCCATTGTCAGCGCGAGGGCAAGAAACAATGCGAGAGCTTTTTTGCATGTTTTTTTCAAGAATATTCCCCCTTATATATTATATGTTGGTCTATTGAATCAACATTTTTTTTCCGATTTCAGATTTTGCGTAGTCCGCCGCGCTGCCAAAAAACAGCGGCGACGTGCTAAGGTGCAGTATTTTGCCCGCGTATTTGACCGCGCCCGCGACATCGTGCGAAACCATCATGACGGCGATGCCTTGGGAATTTATGCCCGACAGCAGCCCATATAGTTCAGCCGAAACTATCGGATCAAGTCCGGCGGCAGGTTCGTCGAGCAGCAGGATTTTTTCCGTGGCGCACAGTGCGCGGGCGAGAAGTACACGCTGCCGCTGACCGCCCGAAAGCTCCCGATACGGTTTGTCAGCCAGTTCCTCCGCGCCCAAACGCGAGAGGTTTTCCCGCGCCCGCGCTTTGGCCGCGCGGCTGTAAAAGGGACGCAGGCCCGCGCTGCCCTGACAGCCGGACAGCACGACCTCGAACACGCTCGTAGGGAAGTCCCCCTGCACGACTGTCTGCTGTGGAATATAGCCGATCTCGCGCTGATGTATGCCGTCGAAAGTTACGCTTCCGGCGTACGGCTTTTGAAGCCCTAAAATCGTTTTCATCAGCGTGGTTTTGCCAGAGCCGTTTTCGCCGAGGATGCAGAGATAATCTCCGGGCATGACGTCGAAAGTGACGTCCCGGAAAGCGATTGTCGAGTCATATTTAGCTGAGAGATTTTTGACAGAGATCATGATGATGACCATTCCTCTATAAGTTGTTGACATTGCCGCACAGAGTTAGAGTTACAGCCCGCTTAAATCCAGCTTATCCGCTGCGGAAAACGTCCCCGCAAACTCCCGGAATTTGCGCAGCATAACCTCCGTGCCGCCGGTCATATTGCTTTCGGCGTTGATCACGATGACAGGGTCGTGAACGCTCAGTCGCGCCAAAATCCAGCCGTCTCCGGCGTTTTTATCCGTGGAAAAACGCACGCCCTCATAGTCCTTTTCAGCCGCAGTCCAGCCCGGTTGAGCCGCCGCGAAAGACCGCCAGGCGTCAATGAACCTACCGCCGACCTCCGCAAAATTCTGAGTAAGAATTTTTATGCGTGACTCGCGTTCCTCGGCGGGATGCTCCAGTCCCTCAAGAATACTCTCAAGGCTCTTGCCGTGTTTGCCCAGCTCCGCCATTTTTATGATGATTTTCGTCACCAGATACGCGCCGTCGTCGAGAAAATAGTTGTCCCGAAACGCGGCGTGGCCGGAGGTCTCAATGGCAAGCGGGCAATCGACGCCGCTCTCAATCAGCTCAATCTGCTTGTTGATCACGTTGCGGTAGCCGCGCTTATAGCGCAAATGCCTGCCGCCCAGCGATTCAATGAACCTTGTCAGCCCGTCGGACGTCACGGAATCGGTGACGACAGTGCCGCCGTCATGCCTCTCCAGCGCGATATACGACGCGAGCGCGACGAGGGCGTTGCGGTTGATTTCCGCGCCGTCCCTGCCGACGCAGCCCGCGCGGTCAACGTCCGTGTCGAAAATCACGCCCAGGTCGGAGCCGCTTTCGATGGTGGCCGCCGCCGCAAAGCGCATGGCCGCCTTGTCCTCGGGGTTGGGCGCGTGGTTCGGAAACGTGCCGTCCGGCTCCAGAAAGATACTGCCGGAAACGTCCGCGCCAAGCGGCTCCAGTACCTCCGACGCGTAGAAGCCGCCTACGCCGTTGCCTGCGTCCACGGCGATTTTATATCCGCGCAGGGGACGCGAATAGTCGGCTGCGTTGACCTCGCGGCAGATCATATCGCGCAACATGGCGGCGTAGTCTTCCATGAAGCTGACGGCTTCGGACGTTCCCGGGACATCAGCCGTCGGCAGCGCGGACTGCTCCGCGTTTCGCAGGATTTTTTCGATGTCCGCGCCGTCAAGTCCGCCAAAGCGCGTAAAAAATTTCAGGCCGTTTTTGTCCATCGGGTGGTGACTTGCCGTGATTTGGATTGCACCGCCGCAATTCAGCTCTAGTGTCGTCAAGAACATCGCGGGCGTGGACGACAGGCCGCAGTCCTTCACGTTCACGCCGGCGCGCGTCAGCTCCGCGATAACGGCGTTTTTGATGCGCTCCGACGAGACGCGGCAGTCGTGCCCGACCGCGACCGTCAGCTCCGTGACGTCGGCTTGCAGCTTCTCCGCAAGCCACGCGGCGAAGCCCGCCGCCATGCGCCCGACGGCGAAATCGCTCAGGTACAGCGGGTTGCTTTCTTCCGTGAGACCGAGGCCGCGGATGTCGCTGCCGCTTTTGAAGGCTTGCCAGTTTGTGGTCATTTATACACCTCTCAAGGCAGGATGGTGTCAGCGTACCGTGTACGTTCCATGATAAAGCCGTCAAAATATTCTTCGATTTCCCGCCGTTTGCCGAACAGCGTGAAGTCGTCCAGAAATTCGACGAGATACAGGAAAAACATGTGGTAGCAGAAAAACGCGAGGCGCTCCGGGCGCAGCGTATAGTGAATGTTGTTATGCGCGAGAGCGTCGCCGAAAGCTTTCCGCGCCCAATCGCGGCAGCACATGACCCACGCGTCGCGCTCCAGCGGCGCGTACATCACCTCGTCCCAATCGACGATATAGTATTTGCCGCCGCCTGAGAGCAAATTCCCTCCCGCGTCGCCGTGTGTGATATAAAAATCGGACCTGTCGTTATCGCATACCGATGCGAAATATGACAGCCGCGCGGCATAATCCGTCAAGGCTTTCCGATATTGTTCAAAGATGGAAATAATGGCGCTGTTTTCTTCGCTTTGCGGCTCCGCTTTAAGATTGTTCCATTTGGCAAAAAAGGTCAGTGCCGTTTTATCCGAAAATTCTAATGTGGGAATATCGAACCCCGGTTTTGTCAACAGGTATATTTTGCTCAACATTTTGTATTCCGGGATTTTCGTCTCGTCCGTTTCGATGTTCTCACCGTCGATCCAGGTGAAAACGCCAAGGACGGCGGAATCGTAAACAGAAAACAGCCTGCCCGATCTGGTTTTTATGATTTTGCCGATGAAATCAATGCCGCTTTCAGTCAGATATCCCACGACTGGCAGGCTGTTTTTGTATCGCGTTTGGTGCTTGGGAGAATAATCGAGCTTGAGAAAATAGTTGCCGTCCGCCGTGTCTAACCGCCAAGTTTCACCGTAATAGCCGCGTTTTGCCGGAGTGATAGAGACAGGCTCAATGGCATATTCCCGACAGATAAAATCAGTCAGGCAAGCCATATACGTTGAATCACGCGGGATATGCTGCATCGTTTAATCCTCCTGATTCCTGCTAAACAGCTTCTATAACCTCGCCGTGCTTCGCTTTGCTTTCCCTGATAAACGCCCGCACCTCGTCCACCGTCGGCATAAACAGCGAGCACCCGTGCGCCGCCACAAGCATCGACGCCGACGCGCTGCCCATCTCAAGGCAGTCCGTGATGTCCATGTCCTCAAGCAGGGAGTAGATGAATGCGGAGCCGTAGCCGTCGCCGCCGCCGAAGGACTTCAGCGCAGTCACGGGGAACGGCTTCACGGAATAGCTACCTTGCTGCGTGTATGCCGTCGAGCCTTTTTTGCCGTGCTTGATGATGACGATCTGGTTGCCTTTCGCGAGCCAGTAGTCCGCGCTTTGACGATCGCTGCGCCCCGGCTCAATGATAGCTTCCATGAGGTCGAACTCCTCGCGCGAACCCATGACCATATCGCTGTTTTCAGCGGCGATAGAGTAGTACACCGCGATCTCGTCGGCATTTTTCCAGGAGTAGGGACGGTAGTCAATATCGAATATGATACGCGTATCCGTCTTTTTGGCAAGGAACATCGCTTTCAGGCACGCCTCGCGCGACGGGCTTTGGGACAGCGCGGTGCCGCTGATGAGGATCGCCTTGGCGGAGGCGATGTACGCTTCGTCAACGTCGGCAGGCTCAAGCAGCAGATCGGCCACGCCGTCGCGGTACATCAGGATGCTGCTTTCCTCCGGCGAGAGGATTTCCGTGAACGTAAGCCCCAGCTTTTCGCCGCCCTTTACGCGCGTGACGTGTGAAACGTCGATGCCCTCCGACTCAAAGAACTGCGTCACATAGTCGCCGAAGCGGTCATTGGAAACTTTCGCGATGAAGCCAACCTTTTTGCCCAGCCGCGCGAGTCCCACCGCGATATTCGCCGGGGAACCGCCCACGTACTTCTTGAACGTGTCGCTTTCAACGAGGGTTTTGAAGTAGTCCACGGGGTTGAAGTCGATGGCGATGCGGCCCATCGGGATGAGGTCGAGGGAACGGGATGTGTCGAAATTAAGATAGCTCATGCGAAACCTCCGTTATTTCAGGTGATGTTGTCGTCTGAACGGCGGCCTGCCCCTCAAACATTTTTTCCATAAAGGCTCTTAGCCTGTCTTTGCTGAATACCCTGAATTCCTCCGTAACCAAAACGTTATCTTCCCCATAAACTTCATAGCCGTTTTCATCTAAAACGGGATTACCGTTATGATCTGTAACGATATTATTTTCAATGTTTTCATGCTCTTCCCGAAAGACTAAAAAAGTTCCGTCCAGCGCGCCGGATTCAATAAGCTCTTGGAAAGCGTCAATTTCAGCCGCCTCAAAGTACATTGACCCGCCATATGTATACCCGAATCCCAGGTATCTCATGGCGTCTTTTTCGTTGAGATAATCTTTAGGCAGTTCCATAGCCGAGCCGCCGTTGCCGCCCGAACCGCCTGAGCCGCCCTCAACACGGACATTGCCTATCATTACGCCCGTAATGATAAGGCTGACGCAGATCATCAAACAGCAGATCAGTCGCGGCAAATTTTCTTTGAAGAGTGAAATGGAACGGGGCGTTACGTTTTCCTGCATGGATGATTCCTCCTGAATAATTTTAGTTAAGTGACCGCTGATTAAGTAATCACAATCCCTCTTGCCTCACGCTGCTCCGCCAGCTCCCGCGTGATTTTCGCTTTCTTTTCCCCCGTAATATCATAGAAGAAAAGCGGCACGGCGCACAGCAGCAAACTGATCCCCGGCACCAGCGACACCAGCGAGAACATCGCGAAACGCTGTCCCGCCGCCAGATCCGTCGCCGCCATGATGACCTCGCTGCTCAACATTTTGCTGGGCTCAAGGTTGATGGCCATGTACATCACGATGATGCCCGTCGTGGCGACGGCGTTGCCCAGCTTGTTGACGAAAGACTGGCACGCCGAACCAAGCGCCGTGTCGCGGTAACCGGTTTCCCACTCCATGTAATCGAGGCTGTCGCCGATCATGGCGTAGTTGGCGATATTGATCACGCCTAAGGGAACGCAGGAAATCATGATAAACGGGATGGCGGCGTAGATGCCGGCGAACCAGCCCGCAAGAGTCGTGGCGATGGCCGCCACAAATCCGCCGAGGCACGTCGCTATAACGATTTTCTTGCAGTCAAAGCGCTTCATCAGCATAGGCATACACAGCATGGCGCCGAACATGCCCAGCCCCGCGCAGACGGTGAATATCCCGGCGACTGAGGATATGCTGCTCTGAATCGCCGCGACGCGCTCCTCCACGCTCATGCCCTCAAGGGGCGGGCCGATGTAATATGCGTAGCGGGCCACGTGAGGGGCCGCCGCCTGCATGAGATAACGCCCACTGCTCAATATTCCCATCAGGACCACGAGCATCAGGGGCTTGCACCTTAAAACGCGTCCCAGCGCGGACTTTTCGCCTTTCTTGTCATTTTCGTCCGCGGACTTCGGCTTATTCGGTATGACAATACGTTCCTTGACATGAAAGTAGGAGTTGACGAACAGCAAAATGCCAAGTACGGACACGATTAAAGCTATGCAAAGGAACTTCAGCTTTTCGGTTTCCAGCGGACCGCGGTCACCGGCGATGCTGGTGATGACCTTGCCCAGCACGAAGAAAAGCCCGATCGGAAGAGCGGAGCCGATGCTGTTCAGCGTCCGCCCGAAAGAGAACGCGGAGCTTCTTTCGCCGGGATTCGGCGTCATGACGTTGGGCAGGCTCCAAAACGGCACGTCGCTGATTGTGTAGACCATGTCCCACAGGACGTAGATCACGGTGGTGTAAACCATCAGGCGGCCCATGCTCAGGTTCGGCGAGTAGAACATGAGGAAAGTGAGCGTGGCAATGGGCGCGGCGGTGAAGATCACGTAGGGCTTCATCTTGCCCCACTTCGTCGTTTTTCCGTCCACGATGACGCCCATGATGGGATCATTGACAGCGTCCCACACCCGGGCGAACATCATCATCAGCATGACAAACACAAGCGGAAGCTGTAAGACATTCGTATAATAATCGCTGATGAACGACGACATGACCGCGTAGATCATGCCCTGGCCGAACGCCCCGATGCCGAACATCCAGTATTCCTTTTTGGGGATATACCGGGTATTGTCAGGCGACAGGGATATATTTTTGTTTTCAGGTTTTGTTTTCATCGTGAAATCCCCTCCCAAAAATTATGATATCATATCCCATTAAGATTTACAATACATTATTTTCTGAAAAGACGCGAAAAACAGGGGAGCGGCCACAGCGACCGCTCCCTTAATCAATAAATACGTTTTAAATATGTATTCGCTTACGCCTCGACCTCAACCGCGTTTTCTTCCCCCGCGTGCCTGCGTTCATTAAGCTCGCCGAGAATACGCTTGTGCTCTTTGTCCGTCAGCGCGTACCTGATCATCGAGAGCGCCGTCAAAAGGCATCCGACTGCGGGCGGGATCGAAACGAGGAAGAACAGGATCATCATGTAGGGATGGTACTCGGGGTTTTCGCGGATCACGCCGCCGGTTTCCGCATATAAAATAACCGCCTCACGCGCTTCTTTCTCAAAGTGCACGGCCCAATAGGATACGGAGCTGATGATCGTCGCGATACCGGCTGACAGCTTGACCAGGAACGACTGTCCCGCGAAGAAAACGCCGTCGGGCCGCAGGCCGCTCTGGTACTCTTCATAATCAACACAGTCCGCGATCATCTGCGAGCGCAGGACCATTGTCGTACCGATCGAAACACCGGCAAAGGCGAACATGACCGCGTACAGAACAATATAAATAGGCGTGGTGACGTCGTGATTTTTCGCGGTCATGTAGAACACGAAAATCAGCGTGAAGGGGAGGACGCTGGCCAGGTTGAACGTGGTGTAAAGCACCCTCTTCTCATATTTCTTAAGCAGCGGATTGATGATGGACATGCCTAAAAACATGCCGATAAACAGGCCGGAGCCTATCGTGACGTAATATTTGACCATCTGCGCGCTGTCGTTGTTGCCGTAGTAGAAGCTTACCAGCATCAGCGCGACCGTGACGACGACGCTCTTGGGACTTTCCAGTATGCCCGAGATCAGAATCTGCCGAAACGGCTTGTTGTTCCACATCAGCTTAAAGTTTTCCCCGATGGAGTTTGACTTTTCGCTGGCCTTGACGCGTTCCTTTGAAAAGATGCCGGTCAGCTGGAACAGCCCGCATCCGATGAGGGAGAGGATGAACGCCGTCAGCAAAAAGCCGTATCTCCGCCCCTGATTGACGGCAAGCTCAAAATCAAGGTGCGCGAATACGGAGGACTCAAGCATCTTACCCACCGCAATGCTGATCGGCTGCATACCGACCATCGCGATCGCGCCGACCGAAGCGAACAGGCGCGCCCTGGACAGCAGCTGGTTGCGGTGCTCGCTGTTCTCCGTCATGAGCGCGGTGATGCCCCAGAGCGGAATGTCGCCGATGGTGTACACCAAATCCCAAATGAGGTATACGAACAGGGCCCAGAAAAGGATCAGATACTTGTTCGCGTTGGGATCGGTGTAGAATCCGAAATTCGTAAAGCAAAGGGTGGTGACGACCATGACCGGTATGGGAATAATCAGCAGATACGGGCGGCACTTGCCCCACTTCGATCTGGTTTTGTCAACAAGGGTGCCCATAATGGGGTCGTTGAACGCGTCCCAGATTTGAGCGATGGTCATGATCACGCCGATAGCCATCGCGGGCATGAAGATGACAGAGCCCAGATAATACTCAATACCGCCCACCATGACATTGTAAACGATATTTTGCCCGAGCAGACCCATGAGGTACATGTTGCGTTCTTTTTCGGTGTATGTACGGATCCCGTCATACGCCGTTCTTTTTTTAGGCATGTGATCATCCTTTCGATTACATCTCTTACTTTATATAATAACTCTTTCGCCGACGATTTGCAACATGAATTTTGAATTTCGCGGCAATTTCCCGAAAATTCCTGAAAACAACCAAGGCCGCCCGTTTGACAGGCAGCCTTGACTGTTGTTGAGATATATAATTGGGGAAAGGGTATAAACAAATTGAATGTCTGTATTATATATGAAATTTTATTAATAAACAAGGGGGTTTCCGATTAAGAATTGCTTAAGATTTTATTAACGTCAAGTTAATATTAGTGTTGCTTTTTTGATGGACATATGCTATGCTTAATATTGGTAACATTTAATAAATAAAGACAGGCGGTGATCCTATGTTATCCCATCGTAACCAGACGGTACTCCGGCGCATTTTCAAGCTTCCTGGCTCCCGTATTGTGGCCTCCGCAAGCGGCTTCAAAAAAATCACGGTGTTCTTCGTTGTGCTGTTCCAGCTGTTCGGAGCGCTGCTGTTCGACTTGCCCACCACGCCCGACGGCCCGGACCTCGACATGAGCAAATTTACCCTGGTCTGGCAGGACGAGTTTGACGCGGGCTCGCTCGACAAAAACATGTGGAGCGGCCATTACATCTGGCAGGCGGACGACTACGGCTACCAGCGCGACACGTCATGGTGGGATATGGACCATGTCAAGGTCGAGGACGGCAGTTTGATCATTACCGCCGATTACAGGGACACAGGCCCGAGCGCCACCGGCTATTATGCCTCGGCCATAGACACGCATCCCGGAAACGGCCAGTATTACGGCGGCGAGGGCTACGAGCAGCTCTACGGCTACTTCGAGATCCGCTGCAAATTCCCCGCAGGCGACGGCTTCAACCCCGCGTTCTGGCTGCTGTGCGAGGGCATGTTCCTGGGAGAGACTTCCGGCGTCAATGGCTGCGAAATCGACATATTCGAGACAAAGACCAACCCCTCCGGCAGCACCAAGCGCTGGAAAGACTCGGTCTACCACACGATACATGTGGGCAGCTACGGCGATAACCACCGGCAGGAGGTGCAGGGCCACTTCTGTGTCGGCAACCCCACGGAGCAGTTCAATACCTATGGTTTTGAGTGGAACGAAAACGAGTACATCTGGTACATCAACGGCGTGGAAAGCGCCCGCACGAGCTTCGCGGGGGTCTGCCGGGTGCCGATGTATCTGATCATTTCCCTGGGCGTGGACGACTACGTGAACAAAGAGCAGCTGCCCGCGCAGTTCGTAATCGATTACGTACGGGCATACCAGTATACAGAATTGCTGTAAAAATTACGAAAGGCGGTAAATCTGAAAATGAAATGGTTCATCAAGACACTCGCGGGCATCCTCGTCCTCGCAATGCTTCTCGGATTCACGGCGCTGGCCGGGCAGACGGAGACTGTAAAGGAATACGCCATCACAAATCCCTACGCTGACGTCGATTGGGACGGGGATAGCTGGAAAGCCTACAAGACGCAGCTCCACTGCCACACCCTCGCCAGCGACGGCGACGTTCAGCTCAACGACGTGGTGGAGGAGCACTACAAGCTTGACTATGATATTCTGGCGATCACGGATCACGCGACGGTGAGTAAGGGCTGGAACGCCGCGCCGCAGACCGTGCCGCTTTTCAGGCTTGTCAAGTACGAACGCACGGGAATGAAGCCGATCATACCGCTGACGAATGAGCGCTATCAGGAGATACTCACCGGCGTCGGGCGTGACGGCAGGGGAATGCTGGACGTGGAAAAGGGTATCGAGTTAAACGGCGCGGTGCCGTCAAACAGTCATCTCAACGGCTACTTCGCCGATTATGGGCAGGGCCTCATGGGCGTTGACGGCGACTATGAAACCCCCGCCCGCGAGAACGGAAAGCTTGGCGGGATCACACTCCTTGATCACCTCGGTACCTACACAAACGCCGAAAAGGATCCGTCGCAGTCCGATAACCCGAAGCACATCAACAAGTTCGCCAATATCTTTTTGAATACGCCCAGCTGCGTTGGCATGGACGTAAACAGCGGCACCAACAGCGATACGCGCAATGACCGCGTTTTGTATGACAATATATTGCAAAAAACAATCCCTTACGGCGTTGTGCCCTGGGCTTTTACGTTCAGTGACGCGCATCAGATGGGCCAGTGGGACAGAGCTTTCACCCTCCACATGATGACGGAGCTTACGAACGCCGACCTTCGCCGCAGCATGGAGCAGGGCACTTTCTTTGGTATCGCGCGTTACGCAAAGCCGGAGCTGGGTGAGACTTTTGTCGGAGAAGGCCCTGTGCCGATGGTGACGAAAATCGAAGTGGATCACGAGGAAAACACCATTACGATTACCGGCGAGAACTATGACAACATCGTGTGGGTCGCGAACGGCGTTGAAATCGCGGAGGGCGTAACCATCGACATCAACGACTATCAGGACGAGATCACCTGTTACGTCAGGGCGTACCTGACCGGCGGCGGCGGCATCTGCTATGTGCAGCCTTTTACGGTGATCGAAAAAGGCACGGAGCTGAAGAAAGAGGATATCCCGAAAACATATGACCTGTCAACGTTTTTGCGTCAGCTTGTCACGGTTGTGGACTTTATATTCTTCAAGTACAATCCCCTGATATGGCTGTTTAAGACGGTTGCGCTTGGACTGAGGTAAAAAATTATAGACAAAGAGAACACCGCTGAAACGTTAAGTCTCAGCGGTGTTTTTTTTACAATATTACTGGATTCCCTTTACATAATCGGTAAATCCAACCTTATACACGCCCGTGGGCACAACCTTGTAGAACAGGATGGCATTGTCGCCGACCTTGCCGATGCAGGAGCACGTGCTGCCGTCGAACAGGCTGCCGACTTTCACGGTCATCGCGCTGTCGGCGCAAACGTTTATTTCCTTGCCGCTGGTGTTTTTAAAGGTTTTCTCAGCCATAAAAATTCCCCCCCCGCTGTTTGCTGCCGGAGCCGGAGACATGCCGTATTCGAGCCAGTCGAGCTTCCCCCACGTATCCCATCCGCCGGACTTGAGCGCGGTTTCAACCACGCCGTGATCAAAGCCCTTTGCTTCGACGACGCGCCCGCCTCCGATATAAATTCCGACATGCTCCCGCTTACGGAAAACGAGCGTTCCCGGCGTTTCGGGAATGTTCGTGATATCGCCTTTGACGGAGCTGCTGTCGCGCAAGCCTCCAACGTTTTTATCGTACTTTTCAATATATTTGGCCGTGGCAGTCGGGTTCTCCTGCATCCAGTACGACTTCACCAGTCCGGCGCAGTCGTAGACGCGCTTGCCCATGTGCTTTGCCTTGGCCGTTGCCTGACGGGCGGCGCTGTACTGTTCCGGGTACTGCTTTGCCTTTTGATTCAACAGGTCGAGCGTCGCAACCTGCCCGAATGTGCCCCACCAGTATGGCAGGCCCATTTGCGTCCGCGCGTGATCGACGAGTCCCTGTGCTGTTTTGCTCATGGCTTGTTCGCTCCTTTCACATATATAGAAACAGATGGAAAAAGTTTCTTCCATCTATTTCTATTATATTGTAAAAAAAGGGGTTTGTCAACTGAATGTTATCTTACCATTTAACTTTATTTATCAAATCTTTTCTGCAGCTTGCCCATAAACTGCCCGGGGCTTTGCCTTGTCAGACGCAGGTATACGCCTAAGAGGCTCCCCAGCGGGCCGCCCGGCAGCTTGAGGGCGCGCATACCGTTTTTCATCATGATGAGGGAAAAGCGTGAATCAATTTTCTTTGGCACAATATCGCAGGTGTTGATGAACCAGTCGAGCATCCACCGCTTCGCCTGGGCGATTTCAGCGGCATAAGCCGGGTCGCCGATCAGGTTCACGCGCTCGCCCTTTTCCAAATCATAGAACTCGTCCGCTTCCTGTACGCGCCGGACATACTTGTATGTTTTCGTGCGCAGCATCACTGCTTTGCCGTGTGTACCGTCCTCCCGCGCCTGAAGTGACAGCCGGGGATAGTAGCGGTCCGCCGGGTTGACATTCTCGAACTCGCTGGCCTGCGTCTCGCCGGGCAGCCGCCCGCCCTCGCAGGTGACGAATTCACGGTGGGGCGTGTTTTTGTTTTGCATAACCGGCAGCAGGCTGCGCGAAAAATGCGGCCGCTCAATTTCGATGCCCGCCAGCTCCGCGCAGGTTGCGGCGACGTCCACAAGCTCCACGAGGGATTCGTTGACTCCGGCGTCAACCACGGTGCTCCGGGGCGGCTTGATCAGCAGCGGCACGTTCGTCAGGCAGTCGGGGAAGCAGTTTTGCGATTTTTCCACAAGGCCGAAGTCGCAGGTATAGTCCCCGTGGTCACTGAACACCAGCACGGCGGTGTCATCATAAACGCCCGCTGTTTTCAGCGCGTTCAGCAGCATGCCTGTCTGGTCGTCCGCCTTGGCGCACATGGCCAGATAGGTGTGCCGGATATCGCCGAATTTACGCTCGTCCACCTGTAAGCCGTCCCGCAGGCCGCGCTCCATCAGCGGCTTGCCGTCAGTGTCCTGTAGGGTCGGTACGCGCGGCGGCAGCTTAGATCGGTCAATCAGATCATAATATTTTTGCTCGATCTGATAGGGCGGGTGGGGAAGCATGATGCCGACGAACATGAAAAACGGCCGCCGCCGCTTCGCGTTTGCCCGGATGCTCCGCGCGGCGCCCTCTATGATCAGATCGTCCATGTCGGTGGCGAATTTGTCGGGCACAATGCCGTTCAAAAAGGAGTTGTCGCCCGGCTCGCGGGTCGGAAAATAGTATTTCAGCGGGCGTTTGGGGCGCAGCTTTATGTATTCGTCGATCAGGGCCTTGTGGTACTTTGGGTATTGCCCGGCCATAAGGTCGCCCCGGTGGGAGGAAATAGTGCGGTAACCGGCCCTTTTGAAGTCGCTGAACAGGTTTTCCTCAAAGGGCTGCTGGAGGTATCCCATCGTGCGGTGGCCGTGTACGTGGGGATAAAGGCCCGTCATGAACGAGCAGCGGCTGGGCACGCATACGGGGTTTTGACAAAAGGCGCCCCGGAACGACACGCCCTCCTCCGCCAAAGCGTCCAGGTTCGGGGTGTGCGCCGCGAGGTTGCCCAGATGGCTCAGGGCGTCGGCCCGCATGGAATCCATGTTGATGATCAGGACATTGCGATTCATCCGTTCGCCTCCGAAATTAGATTTTAGACGTGGTCAGGGAATGTACATATATACAATACTCTTTAATTCCTTAAAATCGCAGCAAAAAATCGCGCAAAACCCATATATCAAAGTTTTTGCTTATTTTTTGCGGATTTTATAGTCGTTAAGCAGTATAACAAATTTTATAAATTAACGCAAGGGGTATTGATAAAAAGATCACAACAATCGCAACGTCAATGTAGGAGCGATTGTCGTGACATTTTTTATGAAAACACTTGCCATACCTGCTTGTTTATGCTACGATAACAAATAGTGTAAATTAGAACCTGTATACAGGTTCTAAAAGAAAAGGGGACGATCACAATTGAGAGGTAAAACCGTCACGCCGGAAAAAACCGAAAAACGCGCGCAAAAGGAGCTTCGCGAAATATCGCGATGGGAAAAAGCGCTGCTCCGCCCAAAAGGCCGGGGTTATCTGTACTATCTGATATTTTTTATCTGTGTTATTTACATCACGGACGAGGTTGCCACGCAGATCGGTACGCAGATGCAAAGCGTGATAGCGCAGGCGCTTTTCGCCCCCGTGTTCGGGGCGGAGGTGGCCGTGGCGCGCATGAGCGTTTTCGGAACCGTAAGCATGGTCATGTCGGGCGTCGCGTTTTTGTATAAGCCCTTGTCAGACCGCTATGGAAGAAGGCCGTTCCTGATTATCAACACCATCGGGATGGGCGTCGGGCTGCTAGTCATCTCCATAGCCACAAACATTCCCGTATATTTCCTTGGCTCGGTATTCATCAGCTTTTTCGTCCCCCACGATATGCAAAAGGTATATATTATGGAGGTCATGCCCCCGAAACGCCGTGCCACGGGCTATTCGATGATAAAGGCAGTGGCCACGTTAGGTATGATGCTGATCCCCATACTGCGCGGCGTTTTCATGAGGACAGATATAAGCGGCTGGCGTTATATTTATTTGATTCCGGGAATTATTGCCGTGGTTGTCGCCGTGGCCGTGGCCGCGCTGATACGCGAGACGGATCCCTTTATGAAAATGCGGCTGGAGTATCTGCGGATGAGCGACGCGGAACGCGCCATGTTCAAGAAAGCCAAGGGGGCCGAAAAAGCCCAGGCCAGCGTGATCACGGCGTTTAAATTTTGTTTCAGGCATAAGCAGCTTCTCTGGATCGTGATCGGCACAGGATTTATTATGTGGGGTATGGTTATGACCTCGTATTACGAGACTGCCATGACCTACGGCTACGCTTTGCCTTTCCTCGCGCAGGGGGCGGCTCTTGAGGACGCGAAAGCCGCCGCGCTTCCGTTGGTGACAAGGGCGCTGTTTCTCTTTCCCGTGGGCAGCGCGTTTTTTCAAGCGATACACGGGCTTATCGCCGATAAATGGGGCCGCAAGAGCGCCGTTATCGTCATGGGCATTTGCGCCGTTATCTCCTTTGGGCTGTTTTATTACGGCGTGAACAACGGCCTTGAGCCATACATAGCGGGGCTCTTGTGCGGTAGTGCCGTCGGAAGCTATTGGGCGTCGCAGGATGTTTGCGGTATCATGTGCACGGAGTCCACGCCGACAAACCTCCGGTCGTCCGTGATGTCGCTGTGGCCTGTGGTGGGCGGGGCGTTTGGCTCTGTAGCCATACTGGCGCCCCTGCTGCTGATCAATATATTCGGCGATGCCAAGGCAGGCCTTATCAGTCTCGGCGTAGCCATTCCGGGCATGATTATCGGCTGTATTTTGATTGTGCTGAAGGTCAAGGAAACCCGGGGCGTGAATCTTGAAGAGATTACCGGGTTTGAGGAATGACTGTTTTACTATGGAGGTTATCATGAAATTCCGTTCATTCACAGTCTGTTTGCCGTATCTGCTGTGCGCCGCGCTGGCTGGGACCGCCTATATCTTTCTTTCCGGCCATACGCAGTGGACGCTGCTCCCGCACACAAAGGTCCTGAACTTTCTCTTCGGCCTGCACTTTTATTATAACGGCGAGTTCTATGAGGCCGTCGGGAACAATATCGCCATCACGAAAACATGCAGCGGCGTCAATCTTTTTGTAAGCCTTTACGCCATTCTTTTTTATGTTTTTTCGCGCTATTTTACCGGCGTCAAAAAAAGGGTGATCGCCTCGCCGGTTTGTTTCGCGGGTGCGATCATCATAGCCTTTGCCGCGACGATGATCCGCATTATCGTCAGCCTGCCTTTTGCCGGCAGCCCGCATTTCAAGCTCATACACACCGTTATTTCGCTTTGCGTATTTTTCGGGACGGGGCTGCTGGCCTATTTAGCGGCACAAAAATTATTGAGCTTGAGAAACAATACTGCGTTAATAAACGTCCCCTGTAAACTTTTGGGGCGCTTGTAAAATATTTAAATTAGTTTGACGTGGTACAGCCCTTTTCGCGTCTTTACAAACGTGATTTCTTTTGATATAATGAAAAACGGTTTAGGAATATCCTGGCTACTAAAATGAAGAGGGGAAAGAGATGACCGAAGAATCCACAGCTAAAGTCCGTTACGCGTTTCGCCATCCCATCCAGTGGCTGCGGGGGGACAATCTGCAACCCGAAAACATCACGCCTTTCGAGTGCGCCACGCAGCTGCTCTCGCGGGGCCTGAGCGGGTTCATGGACGGATTTACGGAATCGAAAAAAAGAAACTTTCTCTATTTTGGCACGGGCGAGGGCAAGGTTACGCCCGCCATGACGAGCGTAACAGGAGTGATCGCTTCCACCTGGGACGCCATCAACGACCCGCTGGTGGGCACCTACATGGACACCCACCCCTGGAAAATGCGAACGCACCTTATGCTGATGCGTGCCAACGCCGCGATAAAGCCTTTCTTCTCCCTGTTTAATATGCTGAATCTGGGGCTTTCCCCGCTGACGCGCGTGATTGTTTGGTTGGCGACGGGGATCATACAGGAAACCTTTGAAACGTTCAGCGGCGTTTCCAGCACCAAGTTCATGGCTGGGGTCACGCCCTACTCGCGGGAGCGCAGCAAGCTGCAGAACTGGAACAACATGGGCCGGTTTATGGGCGCCGGGCTTTCCTCCATACCGATGCTTCTCATGGGCCTGCGGGGGGTCCTCGGCATCACGGACTACCAGATATTCCTGATCGGCGGGATGATTACGCTTCCGTTTTGCCTGACCGGCAACCTGCTGCCCAGCTTCATGCGCCAGCGTGTGGAATTCCCCGCCAAGCCCGCGCCAGACAAATACAGAGGCGAAAAGCCCCTGAAGCGGGCCTGGCTTTTCGTGGCGGACACGGCGCGCGGCGTGGCGCACAGCTTTTCCATCATGCGGCACAACGGCTGGTTTGTCCGCAACATCATCGCCGGGTTCATTACGATTTTCACGCCCAGCATCGACAGCATGTATTTTTACCGCTTCCTTGTGCAGCCCATCAAAATCTTCGGCAAGGAGTTTAAGGGCGAGGGTATTTTCTCCCTGAAGAATTCGACCATTACCATCCCCGGCACGTTGCTGATGCCTTTTGCGCGCAAGGCCATCCAACGGGTGGGCAGCGAGAAGAACATGGTGCTGCTCAACCATGCCGTGAAAGTCGTCACCTATCTGCTGCGCTATCTCGTGGGCTATAAAACGTTCCCGCGCCTGCTGTTCATGTATCTGATGGAGATGATTGAGGATATCCCCCACCACTGGGTTTCCGTGGCCACCGGGGTGATCGACTATGAGATGCTGGACTATGTGGAGTGGAAAACCGGCGTGCGCTCCGAAGGGGTTAACATGGCTGTCAGCGCCATGACCACCAAGCTGGTGACCAACAACGTAGGTCAGGTAATCAACAACGCGATAATGCAATGGAGCGGATTTTTGGGCACCACGGACAAGAACGGCCGTGAGTTGACCGCCGTAGATCAGCCCAAGCGCTTTCTCAATATAGTCTGGCCGCTGATATGCCTGTGCCCTGTGTTCGACGAGACGGTTTACTTCCTGTTCAGGGTGTTCTGGAAACCGCCGGCCGGCCGGGAGCAAATGGAGAAAGATCTGATTGAGCGCCGGGCTCTGGCGAAAAAGTTGCTGGACAACTCCCTTTTATAATGTTATATTATAACCAAAATAAACGACAAGGGGCGAATGCACATGAAAACACTGGTTATTTTCTATTCTTACAGCGGTCACACAAAGGCTATCGCGGAGAAACTTGCCGCGATAGAATCCGCGGACATCGTGGAAATCAAGGACGTAAAGCGTCCTGGTAAGCTGAAAGCTTATGCCGCGGGATGTTTTGCGGCTATGCGGGGAAAGTCATGGCCTATCCGGCCGCTTGACGCGGATATGGCGGGATATGACCGGCTGATTCTGCTTGCGCCCGTGTGGGCTGGCAACCCGCCGCCGGTTTTTTACGCCATGCTTGAACGGCTGCCGCAGGGGAAAACCGCCGCCGTTAAAATGGTATCCGCCAGCGGAGAGAGCAACTGCAAAGAACGGCTGGAAACCTTAATCACGGCCAAGGGCGGCGTTATGGAAAGCTTTGAGGATATCAAGGCGTAATCAACTTGATCAACTTGAGATATCCGCAGAAATAAGGGTGAACATACTTATGCATTGTACTAAAAAAATTACAGATGATTTGACCTGGGTGGGCGCCAACGACAGGCGGTTGGCCATGTTCGAGGGCGTTTATTCCGTCCCAAACGGCGTGTCATATAATTCATATCTGCTGAACGATGAGAAAACCGTGCTGTTTGACACGGTTGACAAGGCCGTGCAGCACAGGTTTTCGGAGAACCTGGCTGAAGCGTTGGGCGGCAGGGCTTTGGATTACCTTGTGGCGCAGCATATGGAGCCGGACCATTCCGCCGGGATTTTGGATTTGCTTGTCCGGTACCCGGATATGACGCTCGTGTGCAACGCGAAAACGCTGGCCTTTATCAGGCAATTCTATGATGCGGACATTGACGCCCGCGTGCATATCGTCAAAGAGGGCGACGTGCTGGATACCGGAAAGCATACCCTCCATTTCATCATGGCGCCGATGGTGCACTGGCCCGAGGTGATGGTTACATACGACTCTGCCGACAAGCTCCTGTTTTCCGCCGACGCGTTTGGCTGCTTCGGCGCGCTGAACGGCGCCATTTTCGCCGACGAGGTGGATTTCTCAAAGGATTACATGGATGAAGCCAGACGCTATTACGCCAACATCGCGGGGAAATACGGTGCGCAGGTTCAATCGCTTTTGAAAAAAACCGCCGCCCTTGAGATCAATATGATCTGCCCGCTGCACGGGTTTGTCTGGCGGAAGAATATACAGGACATTCTTTCGAAGTATTTGCTGTGGAGCGGCTATGCGCCGGAAGAAACCGGCGTGATGATCGCCTACGCCTCCGTTTACGGCAACACGGAAAACGCGGCGGAGCTGCTTGCCTGCCGTTTGCGGGACAGGGGCGCAAAGACGGTCATGTTCGATGTTTCGGTCATTCCCGCGTCGGATATTGTCGCGGCGGCATTCAAGTGGAGCCATCTGGTATTCGCTTCTACAACCTACAACGCCGGTATTTTTGTGACCATGGAAGCGCTGATCAACGACCTTGCCGCCCACAACATCCAAAACCGCACGGTCGCCATCATCGAAAACGGATCGTGGGCTTGTGCGAGCGGGGGCCTGATCCGGGAAAAGCTGGGCAAATGCAGGAATATTACTTTCCTTGATGGGTCGATCAGTATAAAATCCAGCCTGAAAGCGCCGCAGCTTTCGGAAATCGAGTCGATGGCGGACGCGCTCACAGGTTCTTTTCCAAATATCTAGGGCGTGTTTGAAAAATTCCACGCGCATGTCTTTTTAGTGCTTTTTCCGTCGCACTGCGTTAAAATTTTTCGAAATACGGGCGTATTCCTGCAAAATTTCGCCTTGTGCGGCGAAAAAAT
>WRED01000010.1 GCA_009779495.1 Oscillospiraceae bacterium
TGAAAGCGTGATCTTCTGCCCGTCGGCAAGGTTTTGCGGAATGCTGACCGGCATGGCGCTTGCTTTGTTGACGTAGGTCTTTTTGCCGGACGCGCTGAGCTTGGTCTTTGAAAGAGTTAGCGTGTTGTCGACCTCTTTCCACTCGCCGCCGTCCTCGTAGTGAACCGGTTCGTTGTACACCACCGCGGTGTAGCTGCCGTCGTCAAATTTAAAGTGCTTAACGAATTCCTCGCGGAGTTCCTCGACTTCGCCTGTGATATTGGGTGAGGTCTTTTTGTCGTTTATTTCAACAGCAATAATATTTAGAGGCAGAATCTGAATGATAAATACGGAAACCAATAAGATTGATAATGCTTTTTTCAAAATCTTTTTTATAATAATTCTCCTTTTTCTTTGTTGTTAAGTCTTTTTGGTTTACAAAGTATGCGGAAAAACTAATGATCTGACCTTGATAATTGTTATAAAAACACCTCCCCTAATGGTTTTTTGTTTTGAACGAAATAAGAAGTATCACCCCATCCCTAATTTTTTTGTAACAACAGACTTTGGTAGTGGAGAAAACTTAACACGTTGGAAGATTTGTCCACTCCTACTTACAATTATATTAATTGCAGGACTCGAAGGTCAATCCTATTGTGAAAAAATTTTTTTGAAGATAAGAAATAAGTATAAAGTTCTTAATACAAAAGGGTTTTACGCTTAAAAAGCCATAGGTTTAACTGTAATTTTTAGACGAAATTTATCGTTAATACGGAAGAAAAACTTAATCAGCATAATGCTTGTTTCTTTTTGGACTCATTAAATATTGCAGGAACGGCAGTGTTTACGCCACCCACCACGGCAAGCAGAATATTCCAATCCCAAGCATAGTTTTATTTCTAATCCAAATAACAGCAATACGTTCCATCAGCGGCTTGCCGACAACACTACCCCGTATTTCTTCGCCGCCGACCTGAATAAAGACGGTGTTATCGACACAGACGATCTTACGATAATAACTGATGTCGTTGCCGGATTAACAACGATAGACCAGCGGACAGGAATGCCGCCTATTCCCGAATTGATCCCGATGGCAAACTCGACGACAATCATCGACCATGACAGGAAGTTTATCTACGGCCTTAAGCTGGTGGTAACGGAGTCCGAACTTCGGACCATTTTCCTTGACGTTGAAGGTCCCAGGTCGTTTGTCGTACAGCAAGGTACGTTAGGAACAGGCGCGACTGTAAAACTTTACAGTAACTACGATTCGACTTTCGAAGAGGTGTATAAGCTTGTTATCTTCGGTGATGTGAACGGCGACGGTTTGGTCAACGCTAACGACGTTTCGGAGATATCCGAAGCAGAATTCTTTGGACCCGAATGATTATTTTTGGTACTGGTAAGACAAGTTAAAGCAAAAGTATAGATAAAAACAGCGCCCCCCGCAGAGCGTCATATAACAACGTTCTGCGGGGATGGGTGGCAGAAAAATTCGATGAATTATTATTGATAACTTATATGTACGAAAGAACTCGGCCATCTTGAAATGATCGGCGCGATTGTGTATCAGCTTACGACAAATATGTCTGTGGAGGACGTCAAGCGTTGCGGCTTCGACGCGTATTTCGTTGACCACACGGCGGGGATATATCCGCAGGCGGCAGGCGGGACGCCGTGGACGGCATCGAGTATGCAGAGCAAAGGCGACCTGATCGCGGATCTTGTTGAAAATCTTGCCGCGGAGCAAAAAGCCCGTGTAGTCTACGACAATATCCTGCGTCTCGTCGACGACCCCGACGTCCGTGAGCCGATAAAATTTTTGCGAGCAAGGGAAATCGTACATTTTCAGCGTTTCGGCGAAGGCCTGCGTTTGGCCTGCGAGAAACTTGACAGCAAGAATTTCTACGCGTTCAATCCGTCGTTCGATAAATGCGGCTGCAAATGAACTCTCACCCGCCGCAGAGCGTCGGGGTATCAAAATAAATTTTGATTATAATACCCGCCTTAAAGGTCGCGGCATTATAACGAGAGTTCATCATAAACAAAACAGAAAAATCGCGGCTGAGTGGATTGCTCAACCGCGATCTTTTGCTGTTGCACAAGAAGTAATTAAAAGTATACTATATCACTCGCGTCGCGCGGCTCTGCCCCTCCCGTGCAACCGCCAGCATAAGCTTGATCCGATTCTCCTGATTGACTTTCGTCGCGCCCGGGTCATAGTCAATCGGCACGATGTTTGACTCAGGATAAATATTCCGCAGCTGCCGTATCATGCCCTTGCCGACGATGTGGTTCGGCAGGCAGCCAAAGGGCTGTGCGCATAAGATGTTGCCGTAGCCGCTCTCGATAAGCTCCATCATCTCGGCGGTCAGCAGCCAGCCCTCGCCCATCTTGCAGCCGCTGCCTATGACGCCGCCTGCCAACTCTTTGATTCGGCTGTATGGCGCGGGCACGGTGAAAATTCCGTGCTTTCCCGCCGCCGTGAGCACATGCGACTCGAACTTGGCCAGATACTTCATCAGTATCTTCACCGCGATCCGTTTGGCCGCGCTGCCGCCGTACAGCCTTATGTCCTCGAGCCGGTTGTCCGCCTTAAACAGCATAAAGCTCATCAGTCCCGGCACCATGACCTCGCAGCCCTGCTCAAACAGAAAGTCCTCCAGGCGATTATTAGCCAGCGGAGAATATTTTACGTAAATCTCGCCGACGATGCCGACCTTCGTCTTTTCCGTCCTGTTGACAGGGATCTCCGCAAAATCTTTCACGATCTTGCCGCCGTTTTTTCTGACCTCTTTTCCCGAAAGCCCCTTGCCTTTGTCAAAAAGCGATATCAGTCTGTCGATCCAGCCATCTACCGTTTTTTGACTTTCGCCCCGGTTTATTTCATATGGCTTTATCTGGTTGTGCAGCAGCATCAGCAGGTCGCCGTAAGCCAAAGCCGCGATGAGCCTGCGTATCAGCGGCAGAGACAGCGAAAATCCGCTGTTTTTTTCAAGGCCGGACGGGTTCAGCGAAATGACCGGGACATGCCCGTACCCCGCCTTGACAAGCGCCTTTCTCAGCAGGTGTATGTAGTTCGACGCGCGGCACCCGCCGCCTGTCTGCGTGATGATCAGCGCCGTCTTGTTTGTGTCGTACTTCCCGCTGTTCAGCGCGTCGATAAACTGCCCGATGACCAAAAGCGCCGGGTAGCACATGTCGTTGTGCACGTATTTCAGTCCGGTGTCCGCGACGGCGCGGCCCTCGTTTTGCAAAACCGCGAAGCTACAGCCCGCCTGCCTGAAAATTTTCTCGAACAGCGCGAAGTGTATCGGCAGCATCTGCGGCGCCAATACCGTGTATTCTTTTCTCATGCTTTTGGTGAACTCGACTCTCGCGATACTGTCAGGCACTTCGCTCCGCCCTTTCTTTCTGTATATCTCCGGCTTCCGCCGCCTTGATGCCAGCCGCCGCGAACAGGCTTCTCAGCCGTATCTTTACCGCGCCGGGGTTCGTGATCTCGTCGATTTTGATCTGCGTATAGATGCGCCCGCTGTCCTCCAGAATGCTCCGCACCTCGTCGGTGGTGATGGCGTCAACGCCGCAGCCGAAAGAGACAAGCTGGACCAGGTTCAGCTTTTTGTTTTTGGATTCGGCTGCGTATTTCGCCGCCGCGTACAGCCTGGCATGGTACGTCCACTGGTTCAGCACCCGCGTCGGGAACCTCGCCGCTTCTCCGCTCACCGCTTCCTCCGTGATGACCGCCGCGCCGCACGAGCGTACCAGCCTGTCAATGGAATGATTGACCTCGCTGTCAAGATGATACGGCCGGCCCGCCAGTATGATCACGGGCAGGTCCTGTTTTTCCGCCGCCCTCAGGATCTCTTTCCCGCGTAAGCGGATTTTTTTCATGTATGATTCATATTCGTCATACGCCGCGTCCGCCGCGTCTTTGACCTCATGAAAGGATATCCCGCCGAAATACCCGCTTAACACGCCGTGGAATTTCGCCGTGAAGTCCCGGCGGCGGTGTATTCCCAGGTAGTCGCAGATGAACAGCGAATCCCTGAGCGCGGGGACGTTGGCGCGTATCACCTCGGGATAGTACGCCACGACGGGGCAGTTGTAATGGTTGTCGCCCAAGCCCTCGTCAAAATTGTACGTCAGGCACGGATAGAAGATCGTTCTCACGCCGCTTTGCAGCAGCGCCTCGATGTGCCCGTGAAGGAGCTTCGCCGGATAGCAGACGGTGTCGGAGGGGATCGTGTGCTGGCCTGACAGGTACAGCTTGCGGTTCGACTCGGGCGACACGATCACCTCAAAGCCCAGCCGCGTCAGAAGCGTGTGCCAAAACGGCAGCAGTTCATACATGTTCAGCCCCATGGGAATACCGATTGTCCCGCGCGGGCCTTTGACGGGCCGGTAAGCGTTCAGCAGCTCTTTTTTGTATTCAAAGAGGTTCAGGGCGTCCGGGCCGCAGGTCGCCCCTGACAGCGGCTTTTCACAGCGGTTGCCGCCGATGAAGCTCCGTCCGCCGCCGAAGCTGTTTACCGTCAGGCGGCAGCTGTTCGGGCAGCCCCCGCACGACGTAGACTTGACCTCATGCCTGAAGCTTTTCAGCGCCTCCGCCGTCAGGACAGCGCTTCGTCCGAAGCTGTTTGACTGCGCGTACAGCGCCGCGCCGTAGGCTCCCATCAGTCCCGCGATGTCCGGGCGAACCACGTCCCGGCCTGTCTCGCACTCGAACGCCCGCAGAACCGCGTCGTTCAAAAACGTGCCGCCCTGCACGACGATGCGCTTGCCCAGATCGTCCGTGTCAGCCGCGCGGATGACCTTGTACAGCGCGTTTTTCACAACGCTGACCGAAAGTCCCGCCGAAATATTTTCTATCGACGCCCCGTCTTTCTGTGCCTGTTTGACGGAGGAATTCATGAACACCGTACAGCGCGAGCCCAGGTCCACCGGCGCTTCGGCGAACAGCCCGAGATTTGCGAAATCCTCTATGCCGTAGCCCCACGCGCCCGCGAAAGTCTGTAAAAATGAGCCGCACCCCGACGAGCAGGCCTCGTTGAGGAAAATATTGTCTATCGCGCTGTTTCTGATTTTGAAGCATTTTATGTCCTGCCCGCCGACGTCGATGATAAAATCGACCTCGGGCAGGAATTTTTTCGCGGCGGCGAAGTGCGCGGCGGTCTCCACCACGCCGAAATCGATGGAGAAAGCGTTTTTCAAAAGCTCCTCGCCGTAGCCCGTCACGGCCGAGGACACGATTTTCGATTTTGTATACCGCGCGTAAAAACGCTCCAAAAACGATTTGACAAGCGGGACGGGATCGCCGCTGCTTCTCATGTAATCGCTGAAAATGATCCTGCCCTGCGAGTCGGTCACTACGGCCTTTACAGTCGTTGAGCCGCCGTCCACGCCTAAGAATACCTCGCGCTCCACGTCCTCCAGACTTACCCGCTCAACCGTGTTTTTTTTGTGCCTTTCCTGGAACTCCGCATAGTCCTCCCTGCTCTCAAACAGCGGCATACAGCTTATGTAGCCGGTGTTCGCGGTACAGCTCCTGATCCTTTCAATGAGCGAGCCAAGGCCGGTCTCACAGCTCTCGGGAGAAATCGCCGCGCCGTAGGCGACATAGTACAGCGAATTTTCCGGGCATATTCCCTCCACGCCCAAAACGCTGTC
Organism: Oscillospiraceae bacterium; assembly: GCA_009779495.1. Classification (GTDB taxonomy): domain Bacteria; phylum Bacillota; class Clostridia; order Oscillospirales; family Acutalibacteraceae; genus UBA1425. The sequence goes on from WRED01000010.1 coordinate 5,650, forward strand.
GAAGCTTTTGCGCAGTTCGGACAAAAAAGTCAGCGGCCCGCCTAAGTACGCTACTTTCCCCGTGATTTCGCGCCCCTGCGCGAGTCCCGCCACGGTCTGGTTGACGACGGCGTAAAAAATACTCGCCGCGACGTCGCTTTTGCGCGCGCCTTGGCTCAGAAGCGGCTGGATGTCCGACTTCGCAAAAACGCCGCACCGCGACGCTACAGTATAAATTTTATCGCTGGACGCGGCAAGCGCGTTCATTTCAATCGGCGTTATCTCCAGAAGCGCCGCCATCTGGTCAATGAACGCGCCTGTCCCGCCCGCGCAGGAGCCGTTCATGCGAACCTCCAGCCCGCCGGTCAGGAAAAGTATCTTCGCGTCCTCTCCGCCAAGCTCTATGGCAACGTCGGCGTTCGGGAGCAGCGCCGACACTGCCGTGCGCGTGGCGTAGACCTCCTGCGCGAACGGCAGTCCCAAAGTCTCGGAAAGCCCCATGCCCGCGGAACCGGAAACGCAGATTGTCATGTCTCCACCGCCAAAACGCTCCGCGATATCCGAAAGCATTGCGGCCGTTTTTTCGGTGATCCGCGCGTAATGACGCTCATATTTCTTGTAAACAATATTTCCGTTGTCATCGACAGCGACGCATTTCAGCGTGGTTGAACCCACGTCCAAACCGATCCTCAAACTGACACCCCTTTATTTATATAGCAGTTTGACTATAGCACAAATCCGTCCTTCATTTCAATAGTAATTGTTGTTAAGGAATTTTATAACGTATTTGGTGCGGATTATAGGGCGCGTTACACCCTACAGCCTTGTCTATGTTTGTAAATTTTTTTTGCGCCATCCATGAAAAATCTTAAATTTCCTTGACATCAACCACTTTTCAAAATATAATATATATTGAGTAGATTTACGGAAACGGCGGCGTTTCTGTCAAGATAAAGGGGATCTTGTCCGTGGAACATTTTGATGCGCAAAGGAAAAGCAGGCTTGCCTCCCTGCTTGCAACCGCCGTGCTGATCGTACTGGCGGCCGCTTCGGCGGTCTTTGTCGCACTGATCCCAAAACCCGAGCCCGTGGTTTTCGCCGAGCCGGACGCGGTGACCAGCCCCACGGCCGAGCCGTCCGCCCAATCGGGGGACGCCGCGCTGATCGCGTTGCTTATGACCGAAATTATTCGGACGGATTCTTCCTTTTCGGAACAAACACTTGTATACTGCGGCCGGGAATTCGGCGCGGAACCGCTTGAAGCGGTCCTTTCCGCGATTTTGGACGGCTCCTACGCCCCGGAGCTTTGGTATGAACTAACGGGCCATACGCTGCACGTGCTGAACGACCTGTCCTCCGGCGCCGCCGCAAGCGACCCGCGCATACACAACCTCGGCGACAACGGTAAAGACACGTTTACCCTGGGCTTCACCGGCGACATCAATCTGGACGACACCTTGCCTCTTTTTACGCATTATCTTTCCTCCGGCGGTTTAAGCGACTGCCTTTCGCCGGAGCTGATACGCATCATGAACGACATGGACGTCATGTTCGTCAACAACGAATTCACATTTTCAAACGGCGGCAAGGCACAGGCGAACAAGCCCTACACGTTCCGCTCAAAGCCGGAAAACGTCGGCATGCTGAAAGAGCTTGGCGTTGATATCGTTTCAACCGCCAACAATCATATATACGATTTCGGCCTGGACGCATTCAACGACACGTTTCAGACGCTGGACGGCGCGGGCATCGCCCATGTCGGCGCGGGCGCGAACCTTGAGGAGGCTTCGGCAGCGGTTTACTACATCATAAACGGCCGCAAAATCGCGTATGTCGCTGCGGGAGACACAGCCGCGTGGCTCATGACTCCCGCAGCCACAGACGAAAGTCCCGGCATACTCCCGGTCCAGACAAAGGACGAAACCGTCGCCGCGATCCAGGCCGCTAAGGCGCAAAGCGATCACGTTTTCGTATACCCGCATTGGGGTCCGGAGAACACAAACTGGTTCAGCGAAACGCAGAGGAATCTTGGCCGCGCGTTTATTGACGCCGGAGCCGACGCCGTCATCGGCGCGCACCCGCACGTGCTCCAGGGCATGGAGTTTTATTCGGGGAAGCTGATCGCCTACAGCCTGGGCAATTTCTGGTTCAACGTAAAAACGATGAACACCGGCCTGCTTGAGTTAAGCGTTGACAGGCAGGGCATGGTCACGCCTGTATTTTACCCGTGCGTTCAGTCGGGCGGCAAAACTCAGCTGAAAACCGATCCCGCCGAAAGGGAAGCGATTTTTAAGTTTGTCGAAAGGATTTGCCCCGGCGGTTCGATTGATATCAAGGATGACGGAACCATATTTTCGAACAATTAACTACATGTTCCAAAAGGAGTCTTAAAAATGCCCCCGTTCAGCGTCAAAACCTCCGGCGTGAAGAAAAATCTCCGCGCCGGAGTATCTGCGCCCCGCAACAAGAATACAGCCGGCTTGGAGACTGTACGCATTCCGGCGCCGCGTTTTGTGCGTATCCCCATGAAAATGCACATCGGTGAGCCTTGTTCGCCCGCCGTGCAGGTTGGCGACTCCGTAACGGTCGGACAGACGGTGGGCAGCTGCGGGGCGGAACTCTGCGTGCCGATTCACGCGTCGATATCGGGCAGAGTCACGGAGGTCGGCAACATAGAAATGCCAGACGGCAGCATCTGTACCGCCGTCACGATCGAGTCGGACGGCCAAACGCGTCCTTTCGGCGGGACCGCTCCTCCCGCACCCGGCACCCGTGAGGACTTCATCAAGGCCGTGCGGAGGTCGGGACTTGTGGGACTTGGCGGAGCGGGGTTCCCGACTTACGCGAAGCTTGAGATTCCCGCAGGAAAAATCGACACGCTTATTGTCAACGCTGTTGAATGCGAGCCGTACATAACCGTTGACTGCCGCGCATGTATAGAAAATCCCGGAGACGTGCTGGAGGGAATCGCCCTCGTCAGAGACTTTCTGAAAATCAAAAACGCCGTAATCGCCATCGAGGACAATAAGCCCGGGGCGATTCGTTCGTTGGCCGCCGAAGTACAAAGCAAAGGCGCGGACGGCGTCAGTCTTATTACCTTGAAATCCCGTTATCCGCAGGGCGCGGAGAAAATCCTCGTCAGATCGGCGGCGGGACGCAGACTCGCGCCCGGGCAGCTCCCTTTGGACGTCGGTTGTCTCGTCATCAACGTTTCGACAGTCGCTTTTATCGCCCGGTACATGCGCACGGGACGGCCGCTTGTAAGCCGCACGGTTACAGTCAGCGGCCCCGCCATACGCGAGCCGAAAAACGTCCGCGTGCCCGTCGGCATCAGCATAAGCGACGTGATTGATTTCTGCGGCGGCTTTTCCGCTGAACCTTACAAGATCATTACGGGCGGTCCTATGACGGGACTCGCCGTTATAAGCGCCGATCTGCCCGTGCTTAAGCAAAACAGCGCCATCATCGCCTTGCCGGAGCCGAAAAAAATCATACCTGAATCGGCCTGTATCCGTTGCGGGCGGTGCGTCAGGGCTTGTCCGCTCAAGCTGCGCCCGACGGTTATCGAGTCCCTCACGAAAACGGGAGACGCCGCCGCGCTGGAGAGGTCGGGTGCCGCGATATGCATGGAATGCGCTTGCTGCGCGTATGTCTGCCCGGCTGGAAAACCGCTGGTTCAGACGATGCGGCTTGCGAAACGTATGCTTAGTGAGAGTTAGCGCCTGCCGACACGAGATTAAATGCCCAGATTTTGAGCGAATTTCGTGTCAGACAAGAAAAATTTTTGATGGAATCCTGTCGGATTGTGAGAATGGGTTACAAAATGCTCCAGTGGAGCATTTTTCCCAGACCGCCTTAGCGGTTATTACGCAGTATGGCGCGAAATTCGCCAAAAGATGGGCGTTTACATCTCGTGTCGACAGGCTCTAAGTAAGAGAGGACTGTATAAACATGACCTCCGAAAAATTGCTGACCGCCGGCGCTTCCCCGCATATTCGGTCCGGCAGCACGACAAGGCGCATCATGCTTGACGTGATCATCGCCCTCGCGCCCTCGCTCGCGGCGGCCGCCGTGATCTTCGGGCCGCGAACCCTGGCTGTGGCCGCCGTCACCGTGGGGACCTGCGTGCTGGCGGAATACCTGTCGCGCAGGGTTATGAAACGCGACAACACCGTCGGCGATTTAAGCGCGGCTGTCACGGGGCTGATTCTGGCCTTTAACCTGCCGTCAACGATCCCGCTGTGGATGGCCGCGTTCGGATCCGTCGCCGCCGTGGTCGTCGTAAAGCAGATGTTCGGCGGCATCGGGCAGAACTTCGTCAACCCCGCTTTAACCGCAAGGATCATCCTCATGGTTTCTTTCCCCGCAGCCATGACCGCTTCGTGGCCGGGCGCCTTTATGTGGAGAAGCTCCGCCGACGCCGTCACCTCGGCCACCCCCCTTGCCCTGATGAAAGACGGCGGCGAACTGCCGTCGCTGCTCAATATGCTGTTCGCGAAGTCCGGCTCGCTCGGCGAGGTCTGCGCTTTCACTCTGATTTTGGGCGGCGTGTATCTTGTCATACGCAGGGTCATTTCCCCCGTCATACCGCTGTGCTTCATCGGAACGGTGGCCGCCGCAATGTTTCTTTACGGACTGGCCTCGCGTGACGATGCTTTCACGTTTATGATCTATGAGCTACTCGGCGGCGGGCTGATGCTCGGCGCGGTATTCATGGCGACCGACTACGCCACCTCGCCCGTCAATACTGCGGGACGCATCGTTTTCGCCGTGGGCTGCGGGCTTTTGACTTTCGTCATACGCATATTCGGCGGCATGACAGAGGGCGTTTCATTCGCTATATTGATCATGAATATTCTTGTTCCTCATATTGAACGCTTGACCGCGCCCAAGCCTTTCGGTTACATAAACGAAAAAAAGCAAAAGGAGGCGTCTAAAGCATGAAAACCGTGAAAGAGATATTGCTTCCGGCCGTCATCCTGTTCGCCATATGCCTTGTAGCGACGACGCTGCTCGCGCTTACGAATCAGGTCACTGCCCCGGTCATCGAAAAGCTCGAAAGCAAAACGGCGGCGGAAGCCCGCGCAAAGGTTTTGCCCGGCGCCGACAGCTTTGACGCGGGTCATACGATCACTTATAACGGCACGGAATACATCTATTATAAGGGCTTTTATAAAGACGGCGAACTCGCGGGCTTCACGTTTACGACGTCGGCCGGGGGCTACGGCGGCGACGTTGTGATCATGACCGGCGTGGGCGCGGACGGGGCTGTGACCGGCGTATCGGCGCTGTCCCAAAGCGAGACTCCGGGACTCGGCGCGAAAGCGGCCGGCAACGGTTTCCTCGGGCGATTCGTCGGCAAGTCGGGCATTATCGCCCTGTCGAAAGCCGGAAAGGCCGCCGAAAACGGTGTCGACGCCGTCACCGGCGCGACCATATCGTCAAAAGCCGTCACGGAGGCGATCAATCTCGCGCTGGTGCTCTATACGGAGGTGCCCGAAAATGGCTGAAAAGAAAACACTTCGGCAGGAATTTGCCAAAGGACTGATCGTTGAAAATCCCGTGCTCCGGCTGGTGCTGGGCACGTGTCCGACATTGGCCACCTCCACGTCCATGGTCAACGCCATCGGCATGGGCATTTCCGCGTCCATCGTGCTGGTGTGCTCCAACATCATGATCTCCCTGCTGCGCAAGGTGATTCCGCCGAAAGTGCGCATCCCGGCGTATATCGTCGTCATCGCCTCTTTCACGACGATCGTACAGCTTTTGGTCAAGGCCTTTGTGCCTGTGCTGGACAAGGCTTTGGGCGTGTTTTTACCGCTGATCGTCGTGAACTGCATACTGCTTGGCCGGGCGGAGGCTTTCGCGGGAAAGAATCCTGTCTTAGCTTCCGCGGCGGACGGCTTGGGTATGGGCGCGGGCTTTACCGCCGCGCTTTTGTGCATGGCGACCGTGCGCGAATTCTTCGGCGGCGGCACGCTTTTTTCCGGCGCGGACAGTCTGTTCGCGCTGTTCGGAGTTACGTCGTTCACAGGGATAGAGGTTTTCTCCAGGCTTCCCCCGTGGCTTAAAATCGAGCCGATCCTGATTTTGATCATGGCGCCCGGCGGATTTTTCATGTTTGGCCTGCTCATGGCCTGCGCGAACCGTATCGCGGCCGGGCGCGGCAAGCCTGCCGCCGGACTGAACGGCTGTGAAGCCTGTCCGATGGCGGCGACCTGTTCGCTTATCGCTTCAAAAGAAAAAACCAACGAGGAAGTGACAGCATGAAAGATTTATTTGCATCCCCTATTTGCACCGACGCGCGTTTCATGCCTGATTACATTACGCCGCACGAATGCGGACGCCGAATAAATTCGGCGGGATGGAGGTTAGCATGAAACCATACCTCGCGATCATCATGACGGCTATCTTAACGGAGAACTTTGTACTTTCAAAGTTTTTGGGCATATGCCCTTTTTTAGGCGTATCGAAAAAGCTGAACACGGCTCTGGGCATGTCCGTCGCCGTCACCTTCGTCATGGCGATGGCCACGGCTGTCACCTACCCGATCAACGCGCGGCTGCTGGAGCCGAACGGCCTTGGCTATCTCCAGATGATCGTGTTCATCCTCGTCATCGCGGCGCTCGTCCAGCTCGTGGAAACCGTATTGAAAAAATACGTCCCGTCGCTCTACAGCGCCCTCGGCATTTACCTGCCGCTGATTACCACGAACTGCGCCGTTTTGGGCGTCGTGCTGCTGAACGTTGAAAAGGCCGCCGCGGATACGGCGTTCGGTTTCGGAGCCTCAATGTTCAACTCCGTGGGCGCGGGGCTGGGCTTTATGCTCGCCATGGTGATGTTCTCGGGCGTAAGAGGGAAAATGGAGTCAAGCGACATTCCGAAATTCATGCGCGGGCTTCCCATCACGCTGGTCGCCGCCGCGCTGGTGTCGCTCTCCTTTTTAGGCTTCGGCGGCATCGCGGAAAATATTTTCGGGAATTGACTATTCGAATTGGGGGGAGCTTCATTGAACGCCATTTTTATCGCGGCCGCCGTCGTTTCCGCTATCGGGCTTTTGGGCGGACTCGGGCTTGCCGCCGCGTCAAAGGTCATGGCCGTACCGACCGACGAAAAAGCGGATGAAATCAAAGCGTGTCTGCCCGGCGCGAGCTGCGGCGTCTGCGGCTATTCCGGCTGTGACGATTACGCGTCCGCGCTGTCTAGCGGCGGGACTGATGACACGACGCTCTGCTCCCCTGGCGGCAGGGACGCGGCGGAAGCGATCGCCGGGGTTCTCGGCGTCGCGCCCGCTGATATCCTGCCAAAGACGGCTGTTGTTTTGTGCCGCGGCAACTCCCAAAACGCCGGGGATAAACTGCGCTATGACGGTGCCAAAAGCTGCCGTATGGCCGCTGACGTGTTCGGCGGGCCGAAGAAATGCGTGCAAGGCTGCATCGGCTTCGGCGACTGCGCGCGCGCCTGTCCGAATGAGGCGATCAGGATATGCGAGGGCGTTGCGCGGATCGATCCCGCGAAGTGCGGTGCTTGCAGGCTGTGCGTCGCCGCGTGTCCGAAAAATCTGATCAGCGTTGTGCCTGCCTCCGGCGCGAAAGCCGTCGTCCTGTGTAAAAGCCGCGAGAAAGGCGCCGTCACGAAAAAGCAGTGTGGGGCCGGATGTACCGGCTGCGGAATGTGCGTCAAGGCGTGCGGAGCCGGGGCGGTTTCGATCGGTGGTTTTTGCGCGGAGGTTGACTTTGAAAAATGTACCGGCTGCGGCAAGTGCGCGTCGGTTTGCCCGGCAGGGAGTATATTTTTAATTAACAAGACATCGAATGGAGGAATAACATGAGCATCAAAATCGGAATATACGGCTACGGAAATTTAGGCCGTGGCGTGGAGTGCTCCGTCAGGCAGAATGCTGACATGGAGCTTTCGGCCATCTTTACCCGGCGCGATCCGGCGTCGATCACGCCGCAAACCGCCGGTCTGAGCGTCCTGTCCGCTTCAGACGTGACAAGCTTCATCGGCAAGATCGACGTGATGATCCTTTGCGGGGGAAGCGCGACCGATCTTCCGAAGCAAACGCCTGAGCTGGCCGCGTTTTTTAACGTCGTTGACAGCTTCGACACCCACGCGAAAATCCCGGCGCATTTCGCGAATGTTGACGCGGGGGCAAAAAGCGGCGGCCATGTGGCCGTCATCTCCGCCGGGTGGGATCCCGGCCTGTTTTCCCTGAACCGCGCCTACGCGGCCGCCGTCCTGCCGCAGGGAAACGACTACACATTCTGGGGCAAGGGCGTCAGTCAGGGGCATTCGGACGCGATACGGCGAATCAGCGGCGTGGTTGACGCAAGGCAGTACACCGTGCCTGTGGAAAGCGCGCTCGCGGCTGTGCGCGGAGGCGAGAATCCCGTGCTTTCCGCGCGGGAGAAAATGACGCGCGAATGCTTCGTCGCCGCGGAGGAGGGCGCTGATCTTGAGCGGATCGAGCGCGAGATCAAAACCATGCCAAACTACTTTGCGGACTATGACACAACCGTGCGCTTCGTCACACTGGACGAGCTTCTCCGCGACCACGGCGGTATGCCCCACGCGGGCGTTTCACTGCGGACAGGCCGCACGGGCATGAGCGGCGAAAACGGGCATGTCATGGAATACAGCCTGAAACTCGACTCCAACCCGGAGTTCACCTCGAGCATCCTTACGGCCTGCGCGCGCGCGGCGTTTCGTCTGGCGTGCGCGGGGCAGAGCGGATGCAAAACGATGCTCGACATTCCGCCCGCATACCTGTCGGCAATGAGCGGCGATGAACTGCGGGCAACCCTATTATGAAAGGAAAAACCTATAATGAGTAAAAAACTTCTGCCAATCACCCAAACGGCCATTTTTATCGCCCTGCTTATCGTCTCGCAGATGGCGACCGCGCCTTTGGGCAACCAACTCGTGACCGGATCGATCGTCAACATGATCCTTATCGTCTCGGTCATGACCTGCGGGCTCGCGTCGGGATTGACCGTCGCGGCCATTTCGAACGTGGCGGCAAAGCTTTTAGGCATCGGCCCGCTGTGGTCGCTGATCCCGTTTATTGCCGTGGGAAATATGGTTTTGGTGCTGACCTGGCATTTTGTCGGCAATCGGCACATTGGACGCAAATACGTCTCGCATGTCGTCGCCCTGGTTTGCGCGGCCGCCGCAAAATTTTTGACCCTGTACCTCGGGATCGTAAAAATCGCCGTGCCTTTGCTTCTCGATCTGCCGGAGAAACAGGCGGCTGTGATTTCGGGGATGTTTTCCGTTACGCAGCTTATCACGGCTTCGATTGGCGGGGCGTTGGCGATCGTTTTGCTGCCGACGCTGTTCAGAGGAATCAGGCGGCAGGAGTGATTGGGCATAGTGCGCTTCAGTAACCACTGATCCATTTTAAAAGCCGGTTTCTCTTTTGCGGAAACCGGCTTTTTTGTATTCTCTTTGTTGTCAAAAGATCTGAGTGTTTTTATGCTCGCCCGTTTGCGAAAAACGAACCCACTCGCAGATATTGACCGCATGGTCGGCAATACGTTCAAGATATTTCGCGATAAGCAGATAATCAATCGCGTTATCCATGTTTTGCGGCTGGGATTTAAACACGTCGGCGATTTCCTGTTTGATCAGGTTGAAATAATCGTCAACCACGTCGTCCTGCGCCTCTGTTTTTTTAGCGAGCTCAAGATTAAACGTCACGTAAGCGGTGATCGCGTTTTTCACCATTTCCATTGCGTTGGCCGCCATCTGGGGAATATGGATCGAGTCGGCAAAGCTGTTTTTGCCGGGCAATCGCATCACCAGCTCTGAAATATCAGAGGCATGGTCGCCGATTCGTTCCATGTCCGTTATGATTTTCAAAGCCGTGGTGATCTGCCTCAGGTCGGACGCGATCGGCTGTTCACGCGCAATCAGCCACAAACATTTTGACTCAATGTTTTTTTCCATTTCATCAACGACCTGATCGTTTTCAATGATTTCCTTGCAAAGTCCGATATCGTTTGTCTTAAACGCTCTGATTGAATCATTGATCGCGGTTTCCACAAAGCTGCCCATGCCTATGATTTCGGCATGAAGCTCTTTCAACTTGTTTTCAAAGTTTATTCTGAGCATAATGTCCTCTCCTTATGTCCTTTTATCCGAACCTGCCGGTAATGTAATCGTTCGTGCGCGAATTTTTGGGATTTGAAAAGATCATCTGGGCGGAATCCTCCTCTACCAGCTCCCCCGACAGCATAAAGGCCGCCCTGTCGGAAATTCGTCCGGCCTGCTGCACGTTATGCGGCGCGATTACGATCGTAAACCGCTTTTTCAACTCGCACAAGGATTCTTCAATTTTGGCTGTGGATATGGGGTCAAGTCCGGAGCAGGGCCGGTCCAATAAAACGACCTCCGGCTTCAGCGCCAGCACGCGCGCGACGCACAGCCGCTGCTGCTGGCCGCCTGACAGGCTCATCGCCGGAATGTCGAGCCTGTTTTGAACCTCGTCCCAGAGAGCCGCCATGCGCAGGGCTTCTTCCACGGTCTCCATCAGCTTTGCCCTGCTTTTAACGCCGCCCAGACGCGGGCCGTAGGCGACGTTGTCAAATATCGACAGGGGCAGCGGAGTCGGCACGTCAAAAACCATGCCGACCCGGCGGCGCAACTCTGTCAGGCTGACGTCTTTCGCGTGGATGTCCTTGCCGTCAAGCAGTATCAAGCCCTCCATACGCGCCTCGGGAACAAGGTCGTACAAACGGTTGAGCGACCTGAGAAAGGTTGTGATCCCGCTGTTTGACGGGCCGAAAACAGACAGGATTTTGTTTGCTTCAATCTCAAGACTGAGATCGCGGATCACCTGTTTATCCTTATAGAAAAAATTTAAACGCTCAATGGATATCTTGTTCATCATTGTATTTCCTTTTCAAGTCAGCGTTTAGCGTTCTTGGCAATCATCCTGTTTACCGCCGTATTCGCGACGACGTTAATGAGGAAAATAAGAATAATCAAAAGGGCGGCCGTGCCATAGGCGTTTTCCATGGATATGTCCTCGCTGGCCAGCAGATAGAAATGCACCGCCATGGACCGTCCGGGCGAAAAAAGGGACGTGGGCATACGCAGGGTGCTGCCTAAAGTCAGGTAAACGGCGGCCGTCTCGGCGACGCAGCGTCCGACACTTAAAATCACGCCGTTCGTAATGCCGCGTATGGCGGACGGGAACACCGCCCTGAATATGGTCTGCCACTTCGTGCCGCCTAAAGAGAAGCTGACCTCGCGATAGGATTTCGGGACGGTGATGATCGCTTCCTCCGATGTGCGTATGACGGTGGGCAGGATCATAATGGCCAGCGTAAGCCCGCCGGACAAGACCGACCATCCCATACCCAGAATCTCCACAAAAAAGACAAAACCGAAAAGCCCGTAAACAATCGAGGGGATACCGGCCAGTGACTCCGCGCTGAAACGGATTATCCTGGTAATTATACCCTCTTTGGTATATTCGGCCAGATAAAAGGCGGTTCCGATTCCAAGCGGCGTCGCGATGACAATCGCCGTAAAGGTTACGAGCAGCGTGCTGACAATGGTGGAGGCGACGCCGCCCTCACGGCCCATGTTGCGCGGAACCTCTGTTAAAAAGCTCCAGCTGATCACGGGCAGGCCCTTTGCCAGCACATATAAAATAATGCACACCAGTACCGCGATGACCAGCAGCGCCGCCGTCCAGATCACCGCTTTGGCCGCCTTGTCGCCGATCCGCGGCTTCGCTTTCATATTTTTATCCATATGAAAAACCGTTCCTTTGCTAGAACCTGTATTCAACACCTGATATTAAATACGGGTTCTTACTTCTTTCTGACAACGTATTGCGCTAAAGAATTGATGATCATGATCATCACAAAGAGTACAATCCCCGTGGCGAAAAGGGCCTCCTGATGCATTCCCTCGGCATAGCCCATTTCAATGCCGATGCTCGTCGTGAGCGTCCGCACGGAGGACAGGATGGAATCGGGAATCGCGACGGCGTTCCCCAGCACCAATATGACGGCCATCGTTTCGCCCACGGCGCGCCCGATACCTAAAATCACGGCGGCCATGATGCCCGACTTTGCCGCCGGCAGCATCAAATGATATATCGTTTGCCAGTGGGTCAGCCCAAGCGCGAGGGAGCCTGTTTTGTAATGGGGGGGCAGCGAAAGGAGGGCGACCTCGGAAATGCTGATGATGGTGGGCAGTATCATAATGGCCAAAACGACCGATCCGGCCAATATGCTGAGTCCCGCTCCGCCCAGATGATCACGTATAAAAGGCACGATAAACATCAGCCCCCAAAAGCCGTACACCACCGAGGGGATGCCGGCCAGCAGCTGAATCGCCGGCCTGAAAATGTTCCTCATTTTAAGCGGCGCGAATTCGGCCAGGAAAATAGCGCAGCAGATTCCCACGGGCACGCCGATGACGGCGGCCCCCAGCGTGACCGCCAAGGTTCCTATGACCATCGGAATAATGCCGAATTCCCCGTATTCGGGATCCCACGACAGCCCTCCCACTGCGCCAAGCATGGGAGCGCCTTTTACGACGATAAAAACCGTAATGAGCGCCAAAACAGATATGGACGAAAGGGCAAGCGCGAAGAATATTCGCCCTGAGAGCTTTTCTTTAAACTTAATCATTTTTTCATTCACGGTTCAATCACCCCTTTTGCCACAGGAATCAAGCCCTCGCCTGCGAGTATGCGCTGTCCGTGAGAGGACAATGTGAAATCAATAAACGCTTTGGTTTCGCCCGTCGGCTCGGCCTGGCAGACGAATAAAAACGGCCTGAACAATTTGTAATCGCCGCTTACAATATTTTCGCCGGTGGGTAAAACGCCGTCAAGGGACACAGGCTTCACCGTATGATCCAAAATCCCTGAGGAAATAAAGCCGACGGCGTTTTGGTCATCTGCCACAAGCAGACGGATGGCGCCGTTCGAGTTCTGTATCAGCGCCTTCGGCGATATCCTGACGTCCCCCATCACCATGTCCGTAAAAGAGCTTCTGGTACCGGAGCCGGCCTCACGAGCGATGATGTGTATTTTCGCGTCATGTCCGCCCAGCTCGCTCCAGTTGCCGATTTTGCCGGAATATATATCCCTTAACTGTTCCATGGTGAGATCATTGACGGGGTTCTGCGGATGAACGATGATGGCCAGGCTGTCCTTGGCGATTTCGACCGACCACAAAGCGCTTTCGTTTTCTTTCAGCCTGCGCGACGACATTCCGATATCGGCCGTGCCGGACTGAGCCGCCGATATGCCCGCCGACGAGCCGCCGCCTTGAACATCCACTATTTTTTCGGGATGCAACAAATAATATTCCTCCGCCAGTATCTCGGCAAAAGGCTGCACCGAGGTAGAGCCGGCGAGAATGACGCCGTCATTTAAGCGCGCGCACCCGGATACTAAAGCGATCAAAAGAATCGCCGTTATCGCCGCGGTACATTTATAAAACAACTTCATGTTAGGCAACCTATAAAAACCCCCGTCGTTAGGTAACTGCTGATTAAATCGGGGTCGTCGTATTGCCGAGAGATTTTTCCGTCAGATTGTCTGAAATTTTGCGGATAATCCTGTGGGATATTAAGAAATTTCGGGCAATCTGACGGAAAAAGATCCGACAAGACGGCGGCATCCGATTTAATCAGTGGTTACTTAGATTTGTGCTGAATTTTTTCGCCCATTTCGCGTATTTTGAGGGCGAATAATTTGTTTATTTAACCGATAAATACGCGGAATGGACGGAAAAAGGCAGTGCAAAGATAATGACGCGGGTTTTTAGAGGCTGCTTTTAACCAAACCTGCCCGTTATATAATCCAGGGTTCGCTTGTCTTGCGGCCTTGAAAAAATCTGCTCGGTCGTGCCGTACTCGATCAGCGTCCCCACATGGTCGTCCCCGATCATCATAAAGGCCGCCATGTCCGATATGCGGACCGCCTGCTCCATATTGTGGGTCACGATGATGATCGTATATTTTTTGGCCAGCTCCAGCATCAGCTCCTCGATCTTCATCGTGGACGCGGGATCAAGGGCGCTGCACGATTCATCCATCAGCAAAACCTCCGGCTCCATCGCCAAAGCGCGGGCGATGCACAGGCGCTGCTGCTCCCCGGGAGAAAGCTCGAAGCCGGATTTTTTCAGATTATCCTTTACGTCGTCCCACATTGCGACCTGAGATAAGCTGCGCCGCGCGGTTTCCATCAAAACGGATCTGTTTCTTATCCCGTGATGCCTGGGACCGAATACGACGTTATCGTAAATGCTCATCGGAAAGATGTTGGGCTTTTGGAAAACCATGCCCACCCTTTCCCTGAGCGTGATGACGTCTATATCTTTTTCATATATCGAAACGTCGTCGAGGCAAATCTTACCCTCTACCCGCGCACCGGGCACCAAGTCGTTTGTCCGATTGAATAGGCGCAAAAGGGAAGATTTTCCGCACCCGGACGGGCCTATAATGGCGGTAATCGAGCAGGCGGGAATATCAAGCGTGATGTCCGTCAAAGCGTGATAGCTGCCGTAATACAGCCCCGCCGCTTCTGTCCTTAATTTAGATTTTGGCTGTATCTCTGTCATTTCACTTCGCCTCACAGCTTACAAATATCAATCATATTCAAATCATCCACCGTCTTATGCGTCAGCAGGCAGTTTGCCAGCGCGTTCGCCGTGTCTATGGACGTCAGCGTCGCGATCGCCCGCTCTATGGCCTTGCGCCGCAGCTGCACCGAAAGCATCGCGGGCTTGCGTCCGATTTTTGACGTTGATACCACAAAGTCGATCTCGCCCGCGTCAAAAATGGTCACGATTTCCGCGAATTTCTCCGGCGTGTCCATGGATACAGTCTCGGCTTTGACGCCGTGCTCCGTCAGATACTTCGCGGTGCTCGACGTGGCGAGTATTTCGTAGCCGAACTCCACAAACTTCTGCGCGAGTCCCACGATCTCGGGCTTGTCCACGTCCTTGACCGTTATAAGCACCTTCGTCGCGGCCTTGTGCAGCTCGTATCCGGCGGCCAAAAGCCCCTTGAACAGCGCCGTCTCGAAGTCCCTGTCAAGCCCCAAAACCTCGCCCGTGGACTTCATTTCGGGACCCAGGTGCACGTCCACGTCGCCCAGCTTCGGGAAGCTGAACACCGGCACCTTGACGGCGATCCAGTCCCGGTCGGGGTACAGCCCCTCGCCGAAGCCGAAGTCCGCGATCTTTTCGCCGAACATCGCCCGCGTCGCCAGTTCAACGATGGGAATATTCGTCACTTTGCTGATATACGGTATCGTCCTCGATGAGCGCGGATTGACCTCGATGACATAAACCTGCCCCTCATACAGCACGTACTGGACGTTGACAAGCCCCTGTACGTTCAGCGCCGCGGCAAGCTTGCGGGTATATTCCACCACCGTGCCGCGTACCTCATCGGAGAGGGTTTGCGGCGGATAGACCGAGATCGAGTCGCCGGAATGCACGCCCGCGCGCTCGATATGCTCCATGACGCCGGGGATCAGCAGGCTCTCGCCGTCACATACGGCGTCCACCTCGATCTCCGTGCCCATCAGATATTTGTCGATCAGTACCGGGTTTTCCAGCTTTGTCCCGGTAATAATGTCCATATATTCCATGATATCGTCGTCGGAGTAGGCGATGATCATGTTCTGTCCACCCAACACGTAGGACGGGCGCAAGAGTACCGGGAAGCCCAAGCTGTTCGCCGCCTTGAGCGCTTCCTCCGTCGTAAACGCCGTATGCCCCGCCGGGCGCGGTATCGCGCACCGCTCCAGCAGCTCGTCAAAGCGTTCCCTGTCCTCCGCCGCGTCGATGCTGTCGGCGGGCGTTCCTAATATTTTAAAGCCGCGCTCGCTCAGGAATTTCGTCAGCTTGATCGCCGTCTGCCCACCGAACTGCACGACCACGCCCCAGGGCTTTTCGGTCATGAGCACGGACTCCACGTCCTCCTGTGTCAGCGGCTCAAAATACAGCCGCGTCGCCACGTCGAAATCCGTCGATACCGTTTCGGGGTTGTTGTTGATGAGCACCGCCTCATAGCCCAGCTTTTTCAGCGCGTTGACGCAGTGAACCGAGCAGTAGTCGAACTCCACGCCCTGCCCGATGCGGATCGGTCCTGAGCCGATGACGACCACCTTTTTCTTGTCTGACGGGTGTTTTTTGAGGAAGATATCGGCTTCGTTTTCCTCGTCGAAGGTGGAGTAGAAGTAAGGCGTTTCGGCCTCGACCTCCGCCGCACAGGTATCAACCATCTTATACGACGCGTAACGCTTGTACTTGATCCTCTGACCGCTCAGCTCCTCGATTGTGCCGTCAAGGAAGCCCATGTGCTTCGCCGCCATGTACAACTCGTCGTCCAGCTCGCTTTCCGCGAGACGCTTCTCCATATCGACGATATTCAGCATTTTATAAAGGAACCACTTGTCTATTTTTGTGATTTCGTATATTTCCTCCGGCGTGATACCCTTTTTCAGCGCGGCGTATATGGCAAAAATGCGCTCGTCGTCGCAATGGGCCACCAGCTCGTACAGCTCGTCCTTTGTTTTAAGGCTGTACTTCTGATGGTTGAACGTTTTGAGTCCCAGCTCAATACACCGCACGGCTTTCATCATCGCCATCTCAAAGCTGTTGCCGATGGCCATGATCTCGCCCGTTGCTTTCATCTGCGTGCCCAGCGTACGATTGCCGTAGACGAATTTATCGAACGGCCAGCGCGGAAACTTCACAACAACGTAGTCGATGGTCGGTTCCGTGCAGGCGTAGGTTTTTTTCGTGATGAAGTTGACGATCTCGTCCAGCGTGAATCCCACCGCGATCAGCGACGCGACCTTTGCAATGGGGTAGCCCGTCGCCTTTGACGCAAGCGCCGACGACCGTGACAGGCGCGGGTTGACCTCGATCACCTTGTACTCGAAGCTGTCCGGGTGCAAAGCGAACTGGATGTTGCAACCGCCCTCCACCTTGAGCGCCCGCACGATATTGATCGCCGCCGTGCGCAGCATCTCGAACTCCTTGTCAGCCAGGGTGATCGCCGGGGCGACGACGATGGAGTCGCCCGTGTGCACGCCGACAGGATCAATATTCTCCATGGAGCAGACCGTGATGACGTTGTCCTTGCCGTCGCGGATCGCCTCGAACTCAATCTCTTTCCAGCCGGATATGCACTTTTGCACCATGATCTGCGTGATGGGGGACATGCGCAGGCCGTTTTCCGCGATGACCTTGAATTCGTCCATACCGTGAGCGATCCCGCCGCCGGTTCCTCCCAAGGTGTACGCCGGGCGGATGATCACCGGGAAGCCGATCTCATATGTGAAATCAATCGCGTCATTCAGGTTGTTGACGACCTTGGACGGGATCACCGGCTGCCCTATGTCGGCCAGCATGTCCTCGAACATCTGGCGGTCCTCCGCCTTGTCGATGCTGTCAAGCGTCGCGCCGATGAGCTTGACATTGTTGCGCTCCAAGAAGCCCTCTTTCGCAAGCTCCATCCCTAAAGTCAGGCCGGTCTGTCCGCCCAAGGTGGGGAGCAGGCTGTCGGGCTTTTCAAGCATGATGATCTTCTTGAGCACGTCCAGCTTCAGCGGCTCGATATAAACCTTGCTTGCCATAGTTTTGTCGGTCATAATCGTGGCGGGATTGGAGTTCACGAGTACGACCTCAAGGCCGATCTCCGTCAGCGTTTTGCACACCTGCGTACCGGCATAGTCAAATTCGGCGGCCTGACCTATCACGATCGGGCCGGAGCCGATCACAAGAACTTTTTTGATATCATTTTTAAGCGGCATAGCGGCGTATCCTCCTTATTTCATGCAGTCGATAAAGTCGTCGTAGAAATATTTCGTGTCGGGCGGGCCTGAGCTTGGTTCCGGGTTATACTGGAGCGACGCGGCGTTTCCCGGCGCGTACCTGATTCCCTCGCACGTGCCGTCGTTCACGTTTTTGTGGCTGACGGCGCCCACGTTTTCCGTGACAGAATCCGGGCAAACCGTGTACCCGTGGTTCTGCGTCGAAATAAACACCTTGTCCAGCTTAACGTCCAGCACGGGCTGATTCGCGCCGCGATGCCCGTATTTCATCTTTTCGACGCGGGCGCCCAAAGCCATCGCCATGAGCTGATGCCCCAGTCCGATACCGATGACGGGCTTATTTGACGCCATAATATCGCGGACGATGTTCAGATACGCCGCGTAGTCGGCGGGGTCGCCCGCGCCGTCGGCTATAAAGAACCCGTCGGGCGCATACTTCATCATCGCGCCGTCAACAGACGTGCCCGGCGACACGCTTACCACCTTGCAGCGGCGCGAAACGAGGCTCTTGATCATATCGTCTTTCACGCCGTAATCGTACAGGACGACCGTCCGCTCAAAACCGTCCTCACCGAAGATTTCAGGCGGGGAATCGGGCGCGGTCATCTCAATTTTATATTCTCTGATCTCACCTAAAAGCGCGCTGAGATCACCGGGAAACTCCGTCGTTATGGCGCAGTTCATGGCACCGTTTGTACGGACCTTTCTCGTCAGCGCGCGGGTATCCACGCCGTAAATGCCGACGGTATTCTGCTTTTTGAGAAATTCCTCAAGCCCCATCTGGCTACGGAAGTTCGACGGATTTTCGCAATGCTCACGCATGACGTAGCCGTTCACCCACACGCGCGTGTTTTCGTCGTAGTTGTTTATGCCGTAGTTTCCCATCAGCGGGAATGTCTGTGCCAGAATCTGCCCGTAGTAGCTCTGATCGGTCAGGCTCTCCTGAAAGCCGGTCATGCCCGTCGTGCAGACAAGCTCGCCGTACACCGTGCCGGCCGCGCCGACGCTTTTTCCCTCGTACACCGTGCCGTCAGCCAAAATAAGCCATGCCTTGTCCGTTGTTTTGTTCATCGGAATTTCCTCTCCCTGCTTTTTAGTATACGACCCCTACACTTTAGTTTCTTCCAAGCAATTCCACAAGAATTGCCTTGTGCGCGTGGAGGCGATTCTCCGCCTCGTCAAAAATCTCCGCCGCGTGCTTCTCGAACGTCTCGGCGCTGATCTCCTCCTCGCGGTGCGCGGGCAAACAATGCTGGACTATCGCGCCGGGATTCGCCAGCGCCATCAACTCCTCGTTTACCTGGTAGCCCTTGAACGCCGTCTGGCGTTTCTTTGTCTCCTCCTCCTGCCCCATAGACGTCCACACGTCCGTGACCAGCACGTCCGCGCCGGCAGCGCCCTCTTTCGGGTCGGAGCAGAGTTTGAAGCTGTCGCCGTATTGCTTCGCGAACTCCAGCACAGACGCGTCCGGGCGGTAATCCTCGGGACACACCACGGTCATGCTCATGCCTGTTTTCAACGCGCCGACAGTCAGGGAATTTGCCATGTTGTTCCCATCGCCGATATAGCACATGGTCAGCCCCTCGAGCTTGCCCTTGTACTCACGGATCGTCAGCAGGTCGGCGATAACCTGTGTCGGATGGGCAAAGTCCGTCAATCCATTGATGATGGGTATTGTGCCGTATTTTGCCAAATCTTCCACATATGACTGTTTGAACGTCCGTATCATCACACAATCGAAGTACCGCGACAGCACGCGGACAGTGTCCTGCACAGGCTCGCCGCGCCTGATCTGCATGTCGTTCGTGTTCAGAAACACGCCCTGCCCGCCGAGCTGGTAACAACCCACCTCGAAAGACGTGCGCGTGCGCGTAGACGCCTTTTCAAAGATCAGCGCGACAGATTTGCCCTCGAGATAACGGTGCGGGATGTTGTTTTTTTGCTTGTATTTAAGCTCCGCCGCCAGATCAATAAGCCCTGTGATCTCCTCGCCTGTCAGATCAAGCAGCTTCAAAAAATGCTTCATGTACCATCTATTCCTTTCAAAAAGAAATTTCGTCTAACCAATAAAAAAGGTCGTTTACCGCCTGCTCCGCGACATCCCACAGTCCGTGGTCGCCGTCGGGATATTCTATGAGTTTTGCTGAAAGCCCCTTTCTGCGCATCAAATCATAACCCAGCCGTGCGTCGGAGCAACGGTACGCATTGTCTTTCAGTCCCTGCAAAAACAGCGTCGGGCAGGTCACCTTTCCGTCGTGCAGAGCGTGAACCGGAGCGTTACATATATCGTCTATGAAAAAATCCTTCTCAAAATCCACGCCGAAGAGATTTCTTCGCTCACCGGACAGCAGCGCGTCAAGGTTATCGCAAAAGCATTTCGCCGCGCCTCCTCCTCCCATGCCAACGTGAACCGTCACACACGCGCCTACGCAACACAAAAACCGCACACGCGCGTCCTGCGCGGCAAGACGAAGCCCCACTGTGGAGCCGCAGCTGTAGCCGATAAGTCCCATGCGCGCCGCGTCCGCAAAATCCTGCGTCCTGATCCAGTCCAGCACGTCGGAAGCGTTTTGCACCCATCGGGCATACGTCATCTTACCATAGTCGCCGCCCGTTTTGCCCCCGGCGAAGCAGTCGAACGTCACGAAAGACATGCCCTGTCCGATCGCCCGGTCGCGCATTTTTTCGAACGCGCCGCCTATGTTGCCGTTGCACCCCATACCGCCGCCGTGACAGTAGAGAATTACGGGCATGCGCCCGGCGGGATTATCCGGGACATATGCCGTGCCGTAATTTTTATCTCCGGCGTCAAGACGAAAATCAATCGTTTGCATTGCAACTCCTCCTGCATTTTTATAATTATACATTTCAAGAGCCAATTTGTCAAGGATTTTTGAATAAAAAACCAGATATTTTTAAATATTATGCAGTTCTTAACTAAAGTACGCCACAGCCGACTCCATCATCCCCATCTCGTACACGCCGTCCACATTTTTATACAGCCCCGGACCGACGCGCTCGGAGTGCCCCATCTTGCCGAACACCCGTCCGTCCGGCGAGGTTACGCCCTCCACGGCGAAAGCGGAGCCGTTTGGATTGAAGCGTATGTCCATGGTTGCCGCGCCGTCAAAATCCACGTACTGCGTGGCGATCTGGCCGTTTTCGGCAAGCTCGCGGATCAGCCGCTCCTCCGCGATGAAGCGCCCCTCACCGTGGGAAACCGGCACGGTGTAGACGTCGCCGGCTTGCGTGTTCATCAGCCACGGCGACTTGTTCGACGCGATGCGCGTCCGCACGAGCTTCGACTGATGCCGGCCGATGGTGTTGTACGTCAGCGTCGGGCAGCTCTCATCCGTGTCCATAATCCGGCCATACGGCACGAGTCCCAGCTTTATCAGCGCCTGAAAGCCGTTGCACACACCGCACATCAGGCCGCCGCGGCGCTCCAAAAGCTCCGTCACGCCGTCCTTGATTTTGCCGCTTCTGAAAAATGCCGTGATGAATTTGCCGGAGCCGTCCGGCTCGTCCCCGCCGGAAAATCCTCCCGGAATGAACACGATCTGCGCCTGCTCCAGTTTTTTACTGAACAACTCCGCCGACTCCGCGATATCAGC
Organism: Oscillospiraceae bacterium; assembly: GCA_009779495.1. GTDB lineage: Bacteria > Bacillota > Clostridia > Oscillospirales > Acutalibacteraceae > UBA1425. Next base: position 27,067 of record WRED01000010.1, read on the forward strand.
CGATGTCAAATTGCGTATGACGAAAATTTCCGCTTCAGCTCCCGCCTTGATGAGCGCTTTAGCCGTATCATATTCGCAGTTCGTGCCGGGAAATACAGGGATCAGCGCGCGCGGCTTCGCGTACTTAACCGCAGCCGACGGACGCATTTTCGCCTCGAAAGAGAACGTCTCTATATTTGCTTGTTGGGAATTTACGTTACACGGGAACACCGGCTCGAGCTTGCTCATATAAGCGTCGGCCAGCTTGCCCACCGAAATTCTGTGAGATTTATAGGTGATCTCGCGGGTGTCCGTCGTCTCGCCGATGATTGTGCCGACATCCTCCGCTTCATCCGCAAGCTCCAGAAGAAACGAACCGTAGCTGTAGCCGAAAATTTTCTCCATCGTCAACACGTCATTGAACGCGAAGTCCACCCTGTTGCCGAACGCCATCTTCATCACGGCCTCGGCTATGCCGCCGTAGGTTGGCGTGTACGCCGCCAGAACCTTGCCGTCCCGCGCGAGCTTGTTCAACGTTTCAAAGCACGCGAGCAGCGACTGAGTATCCGGCAGCCCGTTTTCATCGTACTCGGGCCGGATCAGCGCGACCCTGTGCCCCGCGCCCTTGAACTCCGGCGAAAGAATGCTGTCCGCGCTGTCTGTCGTCACGGCGAAAGACACAAGCGCGGGCGGAACGTCAAGCTCCTCGAACGTGCCGCTCATGGAATCCTTGCCGCCGATCGCCGCGATTCCAAGCTCCATCTGAGCCTTGAACGCGCCCAACAGGGCCGCCAAGGGCTTGCCCCAGCGTTTGCCGTCCTTTTTGGGCTTCTCGAAATATTCCTGGAACGTCAGGTACACGTCCTGAAACGCCGCGCCCGCCGCGATGAGCTTGGACACGGATTCCACCACCGCGAGATATGCCCCGTGATAGGGACTTTTCTCCGATATATAGGGGTTATAGCCCCACGCCATGAGGGAGCATGTGTCCGTATATTTTCCCTCCACGGAAATTTTATTCACCATTGCCTGTATGGGGGTGCGCTGGTGTTTACCGCCGAAAGGCATCAGCACCGTGCCCGCGCCGATGGTCGAGTCAAAGCGTTCTGACAGGCCCTGCTTAGAGCAAACGTTGAGATCGGACGCCAGCGCCATGTACGCTGACTCGAAGTCCCCTGTCACTTTTCTCTTAAACTCAGCCGGAGCGGCGGGCGTTATGCCGATGCGTTTTTCCGCGCCGTTTGAGTTGAGAAACGTACGCGAGATGTTCACAATTTCCCTGCCGTTCCATGTCATGACAAGCCTTGGTTCAGTCTGCACGGACGCCACGACCGTAGCCTCCAGGTTCTCGGCGGCGGCAAGCTCCTTAAACCTTGGGGCGTCCCCGGGCGCGACGACGACCGCCATGCGCTCCTGCGATTCGCTGATCGCAAGCTCGGTTCCGTCAAGCCCGTCATATTTTTTCGGCACGGCGTTCAGGTCGATGAGCAGACCGTCGGCCAGCTCGCCGATGGCTACGGACACGCCGCCCGCGCCGAAATCGTTGCACCGCTTGATAAGCAGCGATGCCTCCCTGTTTCTGAACAGCCTTTGCAGCTTGCGTTCCTCCGGCGCGTTGCCCTTTTGAACCTCCGCGCCGCAGGTTCCAAGCGACTGCGCCGTGTGGGATTTTGACGACCCCGTCGCGCCGCCGCAGCCGTCGCGCCCCGTGCGCCCGCCCAGCAGGATCACGATGTCGCCGGGCGTTGGACGCTCACGCCGCACATTCTCGGCCGGAGCCGCCGCTATCACCGCGCCGATCTCCATACGCTTGGCCGCGTAGTCGTCATGGTATATCTCATCGACCTGCCCCGTGGCAAGGCCGATCTGGTTGCCGTAGGAGCTGTAGCCCGCCGCCGCCGTCGTCACAAGCTTTCGCTGGGGCAGCTTGCCCGGCAGGGTTTCCGACACGGGCCTCAGCGGATCGGCCGCGCCCGTCACGCGCATGGCGGCGTACACGTAAGCGCGTCCTGAAAGCGGATCGCGGATCGCGCCGCCGATACATGTCGCCGCGCCGCCGAACGGCTCGATCTCCGTGGGATGGTTGTGAGTCTCATTTTTGAACAGCAGCAGCCATTTCTGCCGCTCGCCCTCCACGTCCACGTCGATCTTCACCGTGCAGGCGTTTATCTCCTCCGACTCGTCAAGGTTCGGCAAGCGCCCCTGCTCCCGCAGAAACCGCGCGGCAATCGTGGCTATGTCCATTAAGTTGACGGGCTTCGTGCGTCCCAGATACTGGCGCGCGGTTATATATTCATCATATGCGGACTTTAGCAGTTCGTCCTCAAAAGTCACGCTGTCAATCGTCGTCAAAAACGTCGTGTGGCGGCAATGATCCGACCAGTACGTGTCGATCATCCGTATCTCCGTGACGGTGGGGTCCCGCCCCTCGCCGATAAAATATCGCTGACAAAAGCTGATGTCGTCAAGATCCATCGCAAGCCCGTATTCCTCCAAAAACGCCTCAAGACCCGCTTCATCCAGGGCGGTGAAGCCATCCAGCACGGCCACGGACTTTGGGATATCGTAATTGACATGCAGCGTCTCAAACGGCTCAAGCGACGCTTCCCTGCACTCCACGGGGTTGATGACGTACCGCTTGATCTCCGCGACTTCCGTCTGCGTCAGCTCGCCGTAAAGCAGATAGACCTTCGCCGTGCGCACCGCCGGACGCTCCTTTTGCGAGATGATCTGAATGCACTGCGCCGCCGAATCAGCGCGCTGGTCAAACTGGCCGGGCAGGTATTCCACGGCGAAAACGGCGCAGCCGGACATGTCGGGCAGCGCGTTGATACAGATATCAAGCTGCGGCTCGGACAGCACGGCCGTTTTGCAGTATTCGAACAGCGGTCCGTCGATATTCTCCACGTCGTAGCGGTTCAAAAGACGGAGCGCGGTCAGGCTTTCGATGCGCAGGAGAGAGCGGATGTCTGTCAGCAGAGCTTTCGCCTCGTTTTCAAGGCCGGGCTTTTTTTCGACGTATGCGCGGTAGACCATGTGTGATTCCTCCGTTTCAGTTACAGGTTCTTAAGTAACCACTGATTAAATTTCAAGCGCTTTCTTCCCGATATCTTTCCGGTAATACGCGTTCTCAAACGTAATTTTCTCCGCGTCCGCATACGCCAGTTCGACCGCTTCTTTGAGCGTCGGCGCAACCGCCGTCACGCCTAAAACGCGCCCGCCGGAGGTCAACAGCTCATCGCCCGACAGCTTCGCGCCCGACACGAACACCTCCGCGCTCACGTCCGCGGGAATCGCGATGGGGAATCCCGTTTCGTACTTCCGCGGATAGCCCTCGGACGCCATAATCACGCAGCAGGCCGCTTCATCCGAGAATCGCACGTCAGCCTTATCGAGCGTACCGTCCGACACCGCCAGCATAATATCCAGCAAATCGCTTTTAAGAAGCGGCAGCACAACCTGCGTCTCCGGGTCGCCGAAGCGGCAGTTGTACTCAATGACCTTCGGCCCGTCCTTAGTGAGCATCAGCCCGAAGTAGAGACAGCCTTTGAACGTCCTGTTTTCAGCGTTCATCGCGTTTACCGTCGGCATAAATATGCGGTCCATGCACTCAGCCGCGATCTCCGGCGTGTAGTACGGGTTCGGCGCGACGGCGCCCATGCCGCCCGTGTTCAGCCCCTCGTCGTTATCCAGCGCGCGCTTGTGATCCATCGATGACACCATGGGAACCATCGCTTTACCGTCCGTAAACGCCAGCATGGAAACCTCCGGCCCCTCGAGGTGCTCCTCTATCACGACCCGGCTGCCTGATTCGCCGAACACCCTGTCCTCCATCATGGAGCGAACCGCATCACTCGCTTCCTCACGTGTGTTCGCAATAATAACGCCCTTGCCCAAGGCCAGGCCGTCCGCCTTGACGACCACAGGCACGGGCGACTTCTCTATATAAGCAAGCGCTTCCGCCGCGCTGTCGAAAGTCTCATACAGCGCGGTGGGGATGCCGTATTTTTTCATGAGGTTCTTTGAGAAAACCTTGCTGCCCTCAATGACGGCCGCGTCAGCGGTCGGCCCGAAGCAGGGTATGCCCACAGCGTTCAGAGCGTCAACCGCGCCCAAAACGAGCGGATCGTCAGGCGCGACGACGGCAAAATCAACGCCGTTCGCCACGGCAAACTCCACGACTCCCGTGATATCTTTCGCGCCGATGTCCGCGCAGCGCGCGTCCGCCGCAATGCCGCCGTTGCCCGGAAGCGCGTATATCTCGCTCACGCGCGGATTCTCCTTTATTTTCCGTATAATGGCGTGCTCGCGTCCGCCGCCGCCGATGACTATGATTTTCATGTAACGTCTCCTTTTTTCTTGTATTCTTAATGCGAATCACGTGTTGAATAATGGGTAAACATGATAGATATGGGGTACAGTTCACGTCATTGCGAGCGCGAAGAAACTCTGAATAATAGCAATGTTTATGCGCGAAGCAATCCAGCTGGCAAATGGTTAAAAAACAGAAGTGATGAGACAACGTAAAATAAAGTTGCATAACTAGATTGCTTCGCGCCCAAACCCTGTTATAAAAGAACGTTTCTCTGCGCTCGCAATGACGCTCAACTTCTACCTGTTATCTATTATTTCAACTGGTAATTCGCATTCTTAATGATGAAATAACCTGACTCCCGTAAACGCCATGGCGATCCCGAACCGGTCGCACGCTTGTATAACCTCGCCGTCGCGCAGGGAACCGCCCGGCTGCGCGATATACGAAACGCCGCTCCTGCGCGCGCGCTCAATGTTGTCGCCGAAAGGGAAGAACGCGTCGCTGCCCAGTGACACGCCCGTGACGGCGCTCAGATATGCCTCCCGCTCTTCGCGCGTGAACGGCTCGGGACGCCGCTCAAAATACCGCCGCCACACATCGTCTCCCAGGACGCCGCCGTCGTTTTCGGAGATATACGCGTCGATCACGTTGTCGCGGTCCATCCGCGCGAGCTTGTCCGCGAACCTGAGCGACAACACCTTTTCGTGCTGCCGCAGATGCCACAGATCGGCCTTGTTTCCCGCCAGCCGCGTGCAGTGTATCCGCGACTGCTGTCCCGCGCCGACGCCGATGGCCTGTCCCTGCGCGGCGAAGCAGACGGAGTTCGACTGCGTATATTTCAGCGTGATCAGCGACACGATCAGGTCGCGCTTCGCGTCCTCAGGAATGTCTTTGTTCGCCGTTACGACATTTTGCAAAAGTGATTTGTCTATCAAAGCATTGTTGCGTCCCTGCTCGAAAGTCATGCCGAAAACCTGCTTCGTTTCGATCTCCTCCGGGACGTATGACGGGTCTATCTTTATGATATTGTACGTACCCTTGCGCTTTGACTTGAGTATCTCCAGCGCGTCCGTGTCGTAGCCCGGCGCGATGATCCCGTCTGACACCTCGCGTTTGATCAGCTCCGCCGTAACCCTGTCGCACACGCCGCTCAGGGCGATCCAGTCGCCGTAGGAGGACAGCCTGTCCGTGCCCCTCGCCCGCGCGTAGGCACAGGCCAGGGCCGAAGAATCCAGCCCGTCTATGTCGTCCGCGAAGCAAGCACGTTTCAGGCCGTCCGAAAGCGGAAGCCCGAGCGCCGCCGCCGTCGGGCTGACGTGCTTGAACGACGCGGCCGCCGGGAGTCCCGCCGCCGCCGCAAGCTCCTTCACAAGCTGCCAGCCGTTCAGGGCGTCAAGGAAATTGATGTAGCCGGGACGTCCCGACAGTATTTCCATCGGCAGCTCGCCGCCCGTGCGCATATACATTTTCGCGGGCTTCTGATTCGGGTTGCAGCCGTATTTAAGTTCAAATTCTTTCATGTCCACGCGTCCTTTGTTCTTTATGAATATTTATTCAACAATCTGCTGACCGTCTCGCCCGTCCGCAAATCAGTGAACCGGACATACAGCGAGATTTTGTTTTCCTCGTTAAGATTATTCCATATTTGCGCCGTCCACCCGTCAATGCCGTCCGGGACCGCCACGCGCCAAGGTTCCCCCGTGAAAGACGGGAGCGGATCGCCGTCGCCGCCATAGGTGTGGATAAAGCGGCCCGCGCCTTTTTGCGGCGCGTAGGAAAAAGTATGGCGGTCGCAGGCCGTCCCGCGTTCGTCCGCGCTTTTCAGGATGCTCATTTTATAGGTAAAGCCGCCGTCCGCAAACGTTAGCAGCCCGCTGATCCGCGGCGTGAAATTCGGCGCGTCCGGCTCAAACTCTCGCGTCCCCAGCGCCTGCTCAAATGTGCCGCCCGCAAGTAAATGCTCGTATATCGTGTCGGTCTGGTCGCCGTTTGTGACGATCAGATAATTGCCCATCGTGCGGATCGGCGCGTAGATGATCAGCGATGGATCCTCAACCCTGGACGTATCGAACGGCCGCGTGGCAATCCCGCCGCCCTCCTCTTTGAACACACGGTTGCGGCTGTTTGCACTGCGGCCCGTGATGAAGTAGGCCACGGCGGCCTTTTCGCCGTCCGCGCTTTGGCCGATGACGATCCCCCGGCCGGGGTAGGCGTTATTCCGCAGAAGCTCACCGATGTCCTGTGTTTTATGGATGCTCAATTTGACATCCCTTTCTGTACTTGATTTTTCACCATTTCCGCGCAAATCCGCTCCGCCGCCGCCGGCAAAATCGCCCACTCCGCTTCCTCCATGACCCTGCGCTGAAGCGTTTCGGGCGTGTCGCCGTCTATGACCTCGACGGCCTTCTGCATGATGATCTCGCCGCCGTCAGGTATCTCGTTTACGAAATGCACCGTCGCGCCTGTCAGCTTCACGCCGTACTCCAGCGCGGCCCTGTGCACCCGCAGGCCGTAGAAGCCCCGGCCGCAAAACGACGGTATCAGCGACGGATGCACGTTGAGTATCCGTCTCGGGTATTTCGCCGTGAATTCCGTGCTGAGTATGCGCATGAACCCGGCAAGCACGATGATATCTATGCCGTTTCCGCGCAGAATTTCCAGCAGCTTGCTTTCAAAATCCGCGCCCTCGATAATTTCAGCCGGGATGCCGTCTTCTTTGGCTCTTGTCAGCGCGTAGGCGCCCGGGTTGTTCGAAACGACCAGCGCAAGCTTGCCGCTTTTCAGCGCGCCGCTCTTTTGCGCGTCGATCAGCGCCTGTAAATTCGTCCCGCCGCCGGAAACTAAAACGGCGATCCTGACTAACATAAAATCACGCCCTCATCTGAACGCACCGCTTCGCCGATCACATAAGCGTCCTCGCCGCAGTCACGCAGAATCTCCAGCGCCTTGTCCGCGTCGGCTTTCGCTACGACGGCGCTCATGCCGACACCCATGTTGAACGTGTTGAACATGTCACGCTCATCAATGTTCCCCGCATGGGCGATAAGGTCGAATACAGCGGGCGTCCGCACGGCTTTTTTCTCGATTTTCGCCGTGAAGCTTTCGGGCAGGCAGCGCGGGATATTTTCATAAAAGCCGCCGCCCGTGATGTGCGACACAGTCTTGACCGCCACTTTCTCAAACAGCGCGGTCATGGGCTTCACGTAGATTTTTGTCGGCATCAGGAGGGTTTCGCCTAAAGAATTGTTTCCCAGCTCCGGGACAGCCTTGCCGATGTCCCCCTCCAAGTCAAACACGCGGCGGACGAGCGAAAAGCCGTTTGAGTGCACGCCGCTCGACGGCAACGCAATGATCACGTCGCCCTGCGTGACCGTGCTGTTGTCAAGTATCTTTTCACGGTCCACTACGCCGACGGAAAAGCCGGCCAGGTCGTATTCATCCTCCCGGTAAAATCCGGGCATCTCTGCCGTCTCACCGCCGATCAGCGCCGCGCCCGACTGTACGCAACCCTCCGCGACGCCCGACACGATGGCCGCTATCTTCTCCGGAAAGTTTTTGCCCGTTGCGATATAATCGAGGAAAAACAGCGGTTTCGCGCCGCAGCATATGATGTCGTTGACGCACATGGCGACGCAGTCTATGCCGATGGTGTCGTGCCTGTCCATCAGAAAAGCGAGCTTGAGCTTTGTGCCGACGCCGTCCGTGCCGCTGACCAGCACGGGCCGCTTTATGCCCGTCACATCAAGCTCGAACAGGCCGCCGAAGCCGCCTATGCCGGATAATACGCCGCTTGTCATCGTGCGCGCGATATGCCGTTTCATCAGATCGACGGCCTTGTAGCCCGCCGTGATGTCCACGCCGGCCGCCTTATAGGATTCGCTGTAGCTTTTTTCCATCGTTATCCGCCTCTGCTTCTTACGTTATTCGCCTTTATTCTTCTCCGAGATCTTCTTCTCGTATTTATTCCGCATCCTCACATCTGGGATATCCGTCGGGTATTCCGCGTTGAAGCACGCGCGGCAGTACGTTTTCCCGTCGGAGCGTTCAGCCAGCTTCGACACGTTTTCCACGCTGAGATAGCCCAGCGAGTCCACGCCGATGATCCTCGCGACCTCCTCTATCGAATGGTTCGTCGCGATGAGATCCTCCACGGAGCTGATGTCGGTACCGTAGTAGCACGGGTACAAAAACGGCGGCGCGGAGGAACGCATGTGCACCTCCGTGGCTCCCGCCTCGCGCAAAAGCCGCACGATACGGGCACAGGTCGTCCCGCGCACGATGGAGTCGTCCACCAGCACGACGCGCTTGCCCTTGACCGTTTCGGATACGGGATTCAGCTTGATCTTCACCTTGTCGTCGCGCACGGATTTCTTCGGCGCGATAAAGGTTCTTCCGATATATTTATTCTTGATGAAGCCCAGCCCGTAGGGAATGCCCGACTGCGCGGAGTAGCCCATCGCGGCGTCCAGCCCCGAGTCCGGCACGCCGATCACGACGTCGGCGTGAACCGGGTGCTCCAGCGCCAGAAACGCTCCGGCGCGGCGGCGGGCGGCGTGTACCGAGCAGCCGTCTATGACCGAGTCGGGCCGCGCGAAATAGATGTACTCGAACACGCACAGCGCGGACTCCTGTTTGCCGCAGTGATCGTCTATGGAGCGGGCTGTCTCTCCGTCGAACACCATGATTTCACCGGGGCGAAGCTCACGTATCAGCACGGCCCCCGCGGCATCCAGCGCGCAGCTCTCCGACGCGACGACGTAGCTGCCGTTCTCGGTTTTGCCGTAGCACAGCGGCCTTATGCCGCGCTCGTCACGTAAAGCGATCAGCTTCGTCGGCGACATCACCAAAAGCGAACTCGCGCCCTTAATTTTCGACGCCGCGCGGTTTACCGCTTCCTCGATGGACGGCGCATTCAGCCGCTCCCGCGTGACCAGATACGACAGCAGCTCCGCATCGCTGTCCGAATGAAAGATCGCACCCTCAAGCTCAAGCTCCTCGCGCAGCTCGAAATAATTCGTCAGCATACCGTTATGAGCCAGGGCCATGCGCCCCTTGACGTGATTGACCACGATCGGCTGGGCGTTGATTCTGCCTTTCGTGCCGGCCGTCCCGTAACGCACGTGGCCGATCGCCATGTTTCCGTCGCCGAGGCCGCTTAAGTGCTTGGGAACAAACACGTCGTTCACCAGGCCCGAATCCTTGTAGGACGCGAACACGCCGTCGTCGTTGACGCATATGCCGCAGCTCTCCTGCCCGCGGTGCTGCAGCGCGAACAGGCCGTAATAGACCGACGCGGCCACGTTTGTTTTTTTTGTGCCGATGATACCGAATACGCCGCATTCTTCGTGAAGCTTGCCCATTTTATCTTCCTCCGGAAAGTTGATTGTTAATTGAGAATTGAGAATTTTGGTGGCCGCTTCGCGGCAATTATAAAATGAATGGGTAACGTTATTCGCTAAATTAACCATTGTAAAATCAAGAACATAAATGTCAACGTTAACGTACACGAGTTGCCGTACCAATTGTAATGGGTACGGGTGAAATCCGTCAACAATTCTCAATTCTTCATTTTTAATTCTTCATTACGATTTCATCAAGCGCCATCGGCTCAACATACTTGCCGTCTTTATACGCCCGCATGTTCCCCGACGCGATCTCGTCGATCAAAATGACCTCACCGCCGCTGAAACCGAATTCAAGCTTGATGTCGTACAGTACAACGCCTTTTTCCAGCAGGCAGTCGGCGATGATCCGGGTGATCCTCTGCGTCATAGCCTTGATCTCGTCATACTGCTCCTCCGTCATGACGCCCAGGGCCACAAGCGCGTCCTTCGTCACGAGAGGGTCGCCGCGTTCGTCGTCTTTGAAGGTCATTTCAACGTAGTCGGGCAAATCGGCGCCGTCCTGTATATAGTCGCCGTAGCGGCGGATAAAGCTTCCCACAGCCTTGTGGCGGCAGATGACCTCAAGCCCCTTGCCGAAGAACTTCGCCGGGATAACCTCCATTGTGGTGTCCTCAAGATTCGCTGCGACGTAATGCGTCCTGATCCCCGCCTCCTTGAGCCTTTCAAAGAAAAACACGGACATTTTCAGATTGACGTTCCCCACGCCCTCGATGCTGAGTCCGACGGTGTTCGCGCCGGGATCGAACACGCCGTCCGTACCCGTCACGTCGTCCTTGAATTTCAGGAGATAGTTGCCGTTTTCCAGGGCGAATACGTCCTTTGTTTTGCCGATGTAGATCTTTTTCATATTATTTTCCTCCAAATTTAGATTACTGGTATAATTTTTCTATTTCTGCGTTCTTTTTCCGCACATTCTCCGCCGCTTTGACTCTCGCTTCGTTGAGCTTCCCCGCGAGTTCCCCATCGGAAACCGCCAGAATCTGCGCCGCGAGATACGCCGCGTTCGCCGCCCCGTTGATCGCCACCGTGGCGACGGGTATCCCCGGCGGCATCATGACCGTTGACAGCAGCGCGTCCAGGCCCTCAAGCGACGCCTTGACCGGGATGCCGATCACCGGCAGCGTCGTATTGGCCGCGACGGCGCCCGCCAGATGCGCCGCCATGCCGGCCGCCGCGATGATCGCGCCGAAGCCGTTCGCCCGCGCGTTTTTGGAGAACTCCCGCGCTTCCTCGGGCGTCCTGTGCGCGGAGCAGACGCGCACCTCAAACGGTATGCCGAACTCCCGGAGCACGGCGATGCCCTTTTCAACGACAGGCAGATCGCTGTCACTGCCCATGACAATTGCTACTTTTTTCATTTGTATATTTCCTTTCAATTTTATACGATTCTTTTACCCTCTTTTCCCGAACTTTGAATTCCCTGTCAGCCCGGTTTCGATTCGCAGTATATGCACCGATAAATCCTGTTCTCCCTGTCCGTCAGCCTGAACACGTGCGGCAGCTCCTGCTCCGTTGACGTGATACAGCGCGGATTCTTGCACTTAATGACGTTCGTCACCTTATCGGGCAGCTCAAGCTTCCGCTTTTCGGCGATCTCGCCGTTTTTGATGATGCTGACCGTGATATTGGGATCGATATACCCGAGCACCTCCAAATCAATGTCGAACATCTCGTCAACCTTGATGATATCCTTTTTGCCCATCTTGCGGCTCGACACGTTTTTGAGTATGGCCACGGAGCACGCCAGACGTTCCAAATCGAGTATCCTGTAGATCTCCATGCACATGCCGGCCCTGATATGGTCGATAACCACGCCGTTTTTGATAGCGTCGATAATCATTTGTCAACTGCCCCTTTCCTAACTTTCGATTTCCAGCATCTTCAGTATGAGAGCCATTCTTATGAATTTCCCGTACATCGCCTGCTTGAAATAGCACGCCCTTGGGTCGTCGTCCACCGCGACGGAAATCTCGTTGACCCTTGGCAGCGGGTGCATGATGCACAGGCTGTCCCCGGCGTGGGCGAGCTTGTCCGGCGTAAGGATATAGCTGTCTTTCAATCTGATGTAGTCGGCCTCGTTGAAGAAGCGTTCGCGCTGAACGCGCGTCATATACAGCACGTCCAGCGAGCCGATGACAGAATCCATATCTTTCGTCTCAACGTAGTCCATCCCGCTCTTTCCCAGCACGTTTTGGATCATATACTCGGGCAACCGCAGCTCCTCAGGCGAGATGAGCACGATTTTGATGCCCTCGTACCGCGCCAAAGCCACGATAAGCGAGTGCACCGTGCGGCCGAATTTCAGGTCGCCGCAAAGGCCGACCGTCATGCCGCTGAGACGTCCTTTTTCGCGGCTGATCGTCAGCAGGTCGGTCAGCGTCTGGGTCGGGTGGTTGTGGCCGCCGTCCCCCGCGTTGATCACCGGCACGCCCGCTTTCATCGACGCCACCAGCGGCGCGCCCTCTTTCGGGTGCCGCATCACGATGATGTCCGCGTAGCAGCTGACCATGCGCGCCGTGTCCGCCACGCTTTCCCCCTTGGACGCCGAGCTGCTGGCTGAATCCGAAAAACCGATGACCGTGCCGCCCAGGTCGTACATCGCCGCCTCGAAGCTGAGTCTCGTCCGCGTGGACGGCTCAAAAAACAGCGTCGCAAGCCGTTTCCCTGCGCACTTTTGCGAGTATGCCGACGGGTTTCCGATGATGTCACAGGCCTTTTCTATAAGCTCATCTATTTCGGCGGTGCTGAGGTCAACGATATCAATAAGACTACACATATTTTATTCCTCCTGACTGAATACAGGTTCTCATTTTACCATCCAGCTTTCGTCCGACGGATTATCCCGAAACTCGATCAGCCTTTGTATGTCGCTTTGGGCGATATACCCTTCCGCCGCCGCAACCGCGGCCACCGCGTCGAAGCTCGTCAGGCTGACGTTTTTCAGGTTCGCCGCCCTGAGACGGTCAAGTCCCTTTTGCATGTTATAGGTGAATATGCTGACGATCCCGAGCACCTCCGCGCCCGCCGCGCGCAGGACCTCCGCCGTCTCTATGACGCTGCCCGCCGTGGAGATCAGGTCCTCTATCACGACGGCTTTCTGCCCCTTTTCGAGCTTACCCTCGATCTGATTCTGCCGCCCGTGATCCTTCGCGCCCGAGCGGACATAGCCCATCGGCATTCCCAGTATGTGCGCCGCGATAGCCGCGTGGGCGATCCCGGCGGTGCTTGTGCCCATCAGAACCTCGCAGTCCGGAAACTCTGTCCGAACCGTTTCGGCTATGGCGTTCTCGATTTTGTCCCTGACCTGCGGCGCCGTCAGCGTCAGGCGGTTGTCGCAGTAGACGGGGCTTTTGATGCCGCTCGCCCATGTGAACGGCTCGTCCGGCCTGAAAAATACCGCGCCGATTGATAAGAGGCCTTTGGCGATTGTCGTTTGCATTGTCATGTCCCCTTTCAGATATAGTCAAACCACTGTGTAAGGGCGTATGCATACGCTCCTGCGTTAACCCACGAATTCTGTCATACAACGTTCGTATACCGCGAGGGGATCGGCCGCCGCCGTTATCGGCCTGCCAACCACAATGTAGTCAGACCCAAGCTCCCGTGCATTCGCCGGCGTCGTCACCCTGGACTGATCGCCGATATCTCCGTCCGCGAATCTTACCCCGGGCGTTACGGTCAAAAAGCTTTCCCCGTACGCGTTTTTCACTTTCGGGACCTCAAGCGGAGAGCAAACAATGCCGTCCAGCCCCGCTGCCTTGGCGTTTTGGGCGTATTGCATGACCACCTCGTCAATAGGCCGCTCGATCAAAAGCTCCTCCCTCATGCGTTCCTCGCTTGTGGAGGTCAGCTGCGTAACCGCTATCAGCTGCGGCCTTGTGCCGTCCGCCCGCGTTAAGCCCTTTACGGCCGCCTCCATCATCGCAATGGTTCCCGCGGCGTGGAGGTTGCACAGATCCACGTCCAGCTTTGACAGCGCGGCCATCGCCCTCATCACCGTGTTGGGGATGTCGTGCGGCTTTAAGTCGATAAAAATCCTGTGCCCTTTTGCTTTCATTTCGCGGACGATCCCCGGCCCCTCCGCGAAAAACAGCTCCATGCCGATTTTCAGATAGAGCTTCCTCTCGCCGAATTTTTCAACGAATCCTAAAAGCTCCTCCCTGCCGCTGAAGTCACACGCGATTATTATGTCTTTTCCCATCAGTGCGATCCTCCTGTTATATTTTTAAGTTCAGTGATACCATATTTCCCCATTACTTTGGGTAGCTCTTCCACGATCCTTTTGCAGGCGAACGGGTCAACCAGATTCGCCGCGCCCACCTGCACAGCCGCCGCGCCCGCCAGCATCATCTCTATGACGTCCTCCGCCGACGAAACGCCGCCCATCCCTATTATGGGAATCGAGATGGCTTCGTATGCCTGCCACACCATCCTCAGCGCCACAGGGAACACCGCCGGGCCGGAAAGTCCGCCCATCCTGTTGTGTATGACAGGCCGCTTCGTTTTGAGGTCAACGCGCATTCCAAGCGGCGTGTTGATGAGGCTTATGCCGTCCGCGCCCGCGTCCTCGCACGCTTTGGCGATCTCCGCGATATCCGTCACGTTCGGACTCAGCTTGACGTATACGGGCTTTTTTGTGACCGCCCTGACCGCCCTTGTGACTTCGGCGGCCGGCTCGGGCGATGTCCCGAAGCTCATGCCCCCGCTGTGGACATTCGGGCAGCTCACGTTCACCTCTATGATCCCGACCTGCCCGCACGCGTCGATTTTCTCGCAACAGAATACGTATTCATCTATCGAAAAGCCGCTGATGTTCGCGATGACCGGCCTCTGGAAGCATTCTCCGAGCCTTGGCAGCTCCTCGTTTATAACGGCGTCAATGCCGGGGTTTTGCAGCCCGACGGAGTTGAGCATTCCGCTTGCGCACTCGGCGATCCGCGGAGTCGGGTTGCCGAAGCGCGGCTCCATGGTCGTGCCCTTGAGTGCGATCGAGCCTAATATATTGATATCGTACAGCTCCGCGAACTCGTAGCCGAAGCCGAACGTTCCGCTGGCGGGGATCACGGGGTTTTGTAGCGTGAGGCCGCTGAGGGTCACTTCCGTATTCACCATATGATCTCCTCCCTCTCAAGCACCGGGCCTTCACGGCATATGCGCCTTGAGCCGTACTTCGTCTGACAGCTGCAGCCCATGCACGCCCCGAAGCCGCAGCCCATACGCTCCTCAAAGCTGAACTGGCCGCCCGTCCGGGTCAGGCCGTGTACCGCCTGAAGCATCTGCATCGGTCCGCAGGCATAGATATATGTATAATCGGTCAGTCCGCGCATCACGTCGGTCACGAAGCCTTTTTGTCCCATCGAGCCGTCCGCCGTCGAAACAAGCGTATCGACTCCCAGCGCGCGGAATTCGTCCGCGTAAAACACATCCCCGCGCGTGTTGAAGCCCAGGATCGCGATGGGCGTTTTGCCGCCGGCCGCGAGCTTTTTCGCAAGGCCGTACAGCGGCGGCACACCTACGCCTCCGCCTATGAGAAGCGGTTTTTGGCCGCTTTTTGATACGTCAAACCCGTTGCCCAAGCCGACAAGCAGGTCAAGCTCCGCGCCGGGCAGGAGCCGCGACAGGCAGTCCGTCCCCTTACCGACAACCTTGTATATGAGCGTAACGCCGCTTGCGTCCCAGTCACACACGGATATCGGGCGGCGCAGGTAAAAGCCCTCAAGCCGGATGTTGACAAACTGCCCCGGCGCGGTGACCGCGGACGCGTCGCCCGACAGCGCGAGCCGGTAAACGTCCCTCACGATCGGCTTATTCTCAATGATGGTAAACATGGATTGAGTAAACATCCGGCTAACCGTGCCTCCATTCCGAACTCCAGATTAAAAAAAACGCCGCTCAAGGTAGAAAAACCTAAAAAGCGGCAATAATACTATGATCATTTTTATCGGGCAAAACCCTGTGCGAATACAAAGGCTGCGGAACACGTGAAAGACAATGGCCGGATTCTGCGTGACCTGAAACAATGAATTTCAACTGAATTCCACCTTTCCATGACGTTTTCCCCTAACCAAGAAAGATTATAACACAGCCACCGCACAAAAGTCAACTGGCATTATGATAGAATATACTTCACAGCGGGGCTTGCAATATTGTTCAGTTTGTGGAATTTGATAATAGACTTCTTGCATAATCTCTCTGAGCGTTATTCAAGAAGTCTATTGTAAAAACGCCGGATTTATATTATACTCTATTTGTATGCTGAAAGACTCAGGAAAGGAATGACTGTAAAAATGATCGAAAGCTCAAAAAACCTGTCCGGCGCCAATGTGCTTCATTACGGCATGGTCGGCGGCGGCGAGGACTCTTTCATCGGCGATGTTCACCGCAAGTCCGCCATGTACGACGGCAAATGCAAAATCGTGTGCGGGTGCTTCTCCCGCGACTACGAAAACACCCTACGTACAGGCGCGGCCCTCGGCATCTCTCCCGACCGGCTGTACCGTGATTTCAATGAAATGGCGCAAAGGGAAAAAGAGCGTGACGGCGGCATTGATTTTGCCGTGATCGTCACGCCGAACTCGTCGCATTTTCTCGCGGCAAAGGCGTTTTTGGAGGCGGGCATCCATGTCGTGTGCGAAAAGCCGCTGACCTGTACCGTGGAGCAGGCCGGAGCGCTGCGTGATCTCGCGCGGGAAAAAGACCTCATCCTGTGCGTGCCGTACAACTACTCCGGCTATCCTCTGGTGAAGCAGGCACGCAAGCTCGTGCGTGACGGCAAAATAGGCGACGTCGTTATGGTCATGGGCGAGTATCCGCAGGACTGGCTCATGGATACCGTCGAGCGCGGCGGCCAGCGTCAGGCCGCGTGGCGCACCGACCCCGGTTTGAGCGGCGTGTCTAACTGCGTCGGCGACATCGGCAGCCACATCGAAAACACCGTGGCGTACATCACGGGAATGAAAATCAAATCTCTGTGCGCCAAACTGGATATCATCGGCGAGGAGCGCGTCCTTGACACGAACGCCTCCGTCCTGCTTGAATACGCAAACGGCGCGACGGGCATGTACTGGTCCTCACAGGTGGCCGCCGGATACGACAACGGCCTGCGTGTACGCGTATTCGGCACAAAAGGCTCCCTTGAGTGGGCGCAGGAGTTCCCCAATGTCATGTCCGTCACGTTCAAAGGTCAGCCGACGCAGACCTACTGCCGAGGCAACGGATATCTGGACGACGTAGCGTCGTCGCGCCTGCCGTCGGGTCACTCCGAGGGATATAACGACGCTTTCGCCAATGTCTATAACAGCTTCGCAACGGCGCTGCTGCTGAAAAAAGACGGACAAAGTGTTTCATCCGCCGAGTGTGACTATCAAGACGCGGAGGCCGGGATCGACGGCGTGAGATTCATCCACAAATGCGTTGAAAGCTCTCAAAAGGGTTCTGTCTGGGTTGAGATGTAGTTCAAACTAATAAATAATAGTGAATAGGTTTTTGCAGCCACAGTTATTCACTATTCACTATCACCTGTTCCTTATATAAACACTGATTCGCACCCCAATGCTCTTCGCATATTTAATCGTATACGCCGTCCCGCCGCTGATCCCGTCCCAAAAAGCCAAGACAAGATCAGCACGGTCAACTATTTGCCGGTTCCGTATTAACGCGGCTCTTTTCCCGTACTTCGCGTATTCAGGCAGATATTCTGTATAGCTGATGTTGTTTTCCAGCGCATATATCTTCGCGCATGTGTCTATGCCTTTCGCGCCGCCGCTTATGATTTCCGTTACATCTTCCGGCAAATATTCTTCTAAATTTGAAATTTGTAAGCCTCTTGAGCCAATAATTGCGACCTTCATAAAAACACACCTCTCAAAATAAAGTCTACACATACCAAGTAGACTTGTATATTTTAGCACAAAATAATCTTAAAGTAAACTTACTTTAAGATTATTTTGAGGTGATTTTTTTTATGAGAAACAAAAAAGATAAGCATCTTGGCATAGAAGTTGACAGAGAACTTCACTACAAGCTCCACTACATTTCACAATACGAGGGCCGTTCCGCGAACGGGCAAATTTTATACCTGATCCGCAAGTGCATCAAGGAATTCGAGGATAAAGACGGCAAAATCGAACTCCCGGACGATCTGTATTCCTAATCCCTGATCCCTCGTAAGCTGCGCATCGCGTTCAAAACCGCCAGCGCCGAAACCCCCACATCCGCAAATACCGCCGCCCACATCGTCGCCAGCCCGAACGCGCCGAGCACAAGGAAAAACGCCTTGACCGAAAGCGCGAACACGATGTTCTGCGTCACGATGCGTTTCGTCCGGCGGGCGATGTCGACGGCCTCGCACAGCTTCGATGGCTCGTCGGTCATGATCACCGCGTCCGCCGCCTCGATCGCCGCGTCGGACCCTATACCGCCCATGGCGATACCGATGTCCGCCCGGGCCAGCGCAGGCGCGTCGTTTATGCCGTCGCCGACGAAGGCGAGCTTGCCCTTGCCCTGTTTTTGGTTTGCCAGATTCTCGACGATCTCAACCTTGTCGCCCGGCAGGAGTCCCGCGTACACCTCGTCAACGCCGAGCTTTTCATCCACCGCGCCGGCTATGGCCGGATCGTCCCCCGTCAGCATGACGGTTTTGCGCACTCCCCTCGCCTTCAACCGGCTGACGGCTTCGCGGCTGTCGGCCTTGATTTTGTCCGCGATGACGACGCAGCCCGCGTACACGCCGTCCACGGCGACATAAACTTTCGTCCCCGGCGCGTTATTTTCCGGGCAGGAAATTCCCTCGTCCCGCAGATGCTCAAACCGCCCCGCGAAAACCCTTTTGCCGCCGACCAGCGCGCTGATCCCGTGCCCGGCTTCCTCCGTGTAGTCGCTGATATTTTCTCGGTCAGGCTCGCGCCCGAACGCGCCGCGCACCGACTGCGCGATGGGGTGATTTGAAAACGCCTCGGCGTTCGCCGCGTATTCCAGCACGCCGTCTTTCGTAAACCCGTCCTCCGCCGCAACGTCCGTGACCTCGAACACGCCCTCGGTCAGTGTGCCCGTCTTATCGAACACAACGATGTCCAGATTTGCCAATGCTTCGAGGTAGTTCCCGCCCTTGACGAGGATACCTCTCTTCGACGCGCCGCCGATTCCGCCGAAAAATCCAAGCGGCACGGACACCACCAGCGCGCACGGGCAGGAGATGACGAGGAAGATCAGCCCGCGCCTGAGCCACTCGCTGAAGCCGCCCAGAAACAGCGGCGGAACGACAGACAGCAGCACGGCAAGTCCCACCACAACCGGGGTATAGACCTTTGAAAAAGCGGTGATAAAATTTTCGGCGGGCGCTTTTTGGGAGGCGGCGTTTTCCACCAGGTCAATGATTTTCGCCGCCGTTGACTCGCCGAAGATCTTCGTAACTTTCACCGTGATCACGCCGCTTTGGTTTACGCAGCCGGACAGAACCGCGTCGCCCTCCTCCGCCTCCCTGGGCACGGATTCGCCCGTCAGCGCCGACGTATCCAGCATGGTGCGGCCCTCCAGAATAACCCCGTCCAGCGGGATTTTTTCGCCCGGGTTCACAACGATGCGGTCGCCGACGGCCACGGTTTCCGGTGCGGCGCAAACAACTTCCCTGTTTTTGAGCAGATTGGCGTAATCGGGGCGGATATCCATAAGCTCCGCGATGGATTTTTTTGACCTCCGCACAGCCGACGCCTGAAAATACTCGCCGATCTGATAGAAAAGCATGACGGCCACGGCCTCCGGATACTCGCCGATCGCAAACGCGCAGAGCGTTGCGACGCCCATCAGAAAATTCTCGTCGAACACCCTGCCGCGAACTATGTTCCGAACCGCCCTCAAAAGAACCTCGCCGCCCAAAATCAGGTACGCCGCCGCGCACAGCGCCAACACGATATATTTTCCCGCCGCGCTTTCAGGCACTCCAGGCACGATATATTTAAGCGCAATCGCCGCCGCGAACACCGCCGCGCCGACAGCTGTCTGAATTATTTTTGCCTTTCCGATTTCATCACGCTCATTGCCGTGACAATGCTCACACCCGCAGCTCTGTTCATTCAAGCTGCTCTCTTTAACCACACAGAACCCTCCCATATTATTTAATAGTTGTTCACTTATTCAATCGTTTGTGTCATTTTTATTTTCTCATTCCTTGATATGTTCAAATCCCTGCACGAAAATATCCTTAACATGGCTGTCCGTCAGCGAATAGTACACGACTTTCCCGCGCTTGTCGTACTTGACCAAATTGGCCATACGCAAGGATTTCAGCTGGTGGGAAATGGCCGACTTCGTCATATTGAGCAGCACCGCCAAGTCGCACACGCACATCTCGCTGGCGTTCAGCGCCCAAAGTATCCGAAGGCGCGTGCTGTCGGAAAACGTCTTGTAAAGGTTCGCGAGAGTATAAAAGTCCTGACCGTGGGGCATCTGCGCCTTTACCCTGTTCACGACCTCCTCATGGATCACGTCGCAGTCGCACGCCGTTTGGTTCGCGTTACGCACGGGCGTACTGCTGAGTCTGTATCTCGAATAGCTTGCCTGCCCTTTTCCGGCCATGATTGTCACCTATCCTTTCTTCGATACAGTTGATTGATTACTCAACTGTTATATTTATTGTATGCGGTAAAATGCATTTTGTCAAGGGTTTTTGAAAAATTTTTCAATTAAATATCTAAAAAAACTGTCTGGAATAAAAAATGCACTTGATTTCGTCCCTAAGTCTTGTTAAAATATATAGATAGTATGTATTATTAATTTACGGCGGTGACTTCATCCATGCCAATCAAAATCGACAACGAACTGCCCGCGCGCGGCACACTTGAATCCGAAAACGTTTTCGTCATGACCGAATCGCACGCCATGACGCAGGACATCCGCCCGCTGCGGATCATCCTGCTCAATCTCATGCCGACCAAGGTCGAGACGGAGACGCAGCTGCTGCGTCTGCTCGGCAACTCCCCCTTGCAGGTCGAGGTAGAGCTGCTTCAAACCGCGTCGCATATCTCAAAAAACACGGCGCAGGAGCACATGTTAAAATTTTACAAGGTATTCGGCGACGTGAAGCACGAGCGCTTCGACGGCATGATCGTGACCGGCGCGCCGGTGGAGCTGCTGCCCTTTGAGGATGTGGATTACTGGCCTGAGCTTTGCGAAATATTCGAGTGGAGCAAAACGAATGTCTACTCGACTTTCCACATCTGCTGGGGGGCGCAGGCCGCGCTGTACTACCACTACGGCGTGCCGAAGTACGAGCTGAAAGAAAAGATGTTCGGCGTGTTCCCGCACAGGCCGTTGGACACCTTTCATCCGTTGCTGCGCGGCGTTGACGACGTCTACTTCATTCCGCATTCACGCCACACCGAAACGCGCATGAGCGATATCGCGCTGGTCAGCGATTTGCAGGTGCTGTCTTACTCCGATATCGCGGGCGTCCACCTGATTTCCGACATGGCTTGCCGCAACTTCTACGCCACGGGCCACTCCGAGTACGACCGTGGCACCTTGTCCCGGGAGTATTTCCGCGACGTGAACAAGGGGCTTTTGATCAATGTGCCGTGCAACTATTTCCCGGACGATGACCCGGCCAAGGAGCCTGTCGTGACATGGCGGGGCGTCGGGAATCTGCTGTTTTCAAACTGGCTGAACTATTTTGTGTATCAGGGAACACCATATGATTTGAAGGATATTGGATTATGAATACTGTCTTACTTGCCACTACCGCCTCCATCGCCGTGACCCACACGTTAATCGGCATCGACCACTACATCCCTTTCATCGCCATGAGCCACGCGAACCGCTGGACGCTGAAAAAGACGATGCTGATCGTATTCGTCTGCGGCCTGGGCCACGTGTTAAGCTCGGTTCTGCTGGGCTTTTTGGGGATTCTCTTGTCGGAATCCATCGAGCGGCTCGTTCATATCGAGACTGCCCGCGCGGGGATGGCGACATGGTTTTTGGTGGGCTTCGGCGCGGTCTACACCGTGTACGGCGTGTGGAAAGCCTACAAGAACAAGCCGCACCGCCACGTCCTATCGGACGGCGAGACGCTCGTCCACCAGCACGGCGGCGACCGTGAGCACGTGCACAAAAAGCTGTCCGCAAGTCCAAACGCGGTGTGGGGGCTGTTCGTGCTGTTCGTTTTAGGGCCGTGCGAACCGCTGATTCCGCTGATCATGTACCCTGCCGCCGCAGAAAACGCCCTTTCCCTTTGGAGCGTCGTGGTTTGCTTTTCCGTGCTGACCATCGGGGTCATGATGCTGACGACGCTTTTGGGCGTGAAAGGCCTGAGCTTTCTCAAGGTCGGCAGGCTTGAGCGGTATTCGGGCGCGCTGGCGGGATTCGCGATTCTGGCTTGCGGGGTTATGCTGGTATTGTTTGACATATAGGGAGGTCACAAAATGATACGTCAGCTCGACCGCGCCGACATTCCCGCCGCCGCCGAAGTGATCCGCGCGAGCTTCGCGACTGTCGCGGCGAAGTTCTCTATAACCGAACAAAATTGCCCGAATCACACCAGCTTCATCACAGCGGAAACGCTGCAAAAGCGGTTTGATTCGGGCTGGCTCATATATGGATTGTACGATGAGAGCCGCATGGCCGGCGCCGTCGCGCTGTCGGATGAGGGCAGCGCGTTCGAGCTGCACCACCTCGCCGTCCTGCCTGACTGCCGTCACAGGGGCTATGGCATACAGCTTCTCGGCCTCTGCAAGGCAAAGACGCGCGAGCTTGGCGGCGCGAAGCTCGTCCTCAGCTTCATTGAGGAGAACTCCGCGCTGAAAGCCTGGTACATCGCAAACGGGTTTGTTTACACAGGCGCAAAGAAATTCCCGCACCTGCCGTTTACGTCGGGGTTTATGGAGTGGGAGTGTTCACAGGGCGGTTAACAGCCCTAGATTAAATCTTTGAAATACTCAAACGGCGTCCCCTGCACAGGCAGCAGCGGCATGAGAATATCTCCAAAGGTCCTGTACGCGAACCCCGTCACCGGGCCGGGACTGCCCGTGCGCACCAATACGGCGTCACGCTCGGGCATAATGCAAATGATCTGCCCGAATGATCCGCTGGCTTCATAGGAGCTGTCGAAAGGCGTGAGAGAGGCGTTCCAGAATAAATAACCGTAGGCTTGGGCGGCTTTACTTCTGGGCGGGGTGATCGCCACAAAATCCGCCGGAACGATCTGCTTGTCCTCCCAGCGGCCGTAATTGAGGTACAGATAGCCGTAGCGCAGCATGTCTCTGGGCGTCAGGAAAAGGCCGAAGCCGCCGTATGTGTTGCCGTCTTTCGCGGCGTCCCATCTCACCGAGGTCATGCCAAGCGGCCCGAACAGCTTCTCCTGCGCGTATTCAAGCAGGTTTTGGTCAACCGCGCGGCTGATCAGGCAGGCCAGCGTCTGGCTGCCGGGGCCGCTGCTGTAGGAATGTACCTTGCCCGGCTCGGCGAGCTGCGGGATTTCAAACGCCGCTATGCCGCTGTCGGGCGCGTCCCACCAGGGGTATTCGCTCGCCACCTTGTCGCCGTCCCCCGGCAGGCCGGAGGTATGAGTGAGCAGATGTTCAATCGTCATATTCCGCTTGCTTTCCTGGCCGGGGGCGATTTCAGCATCCGGGAAAAAGTCAATGACTTTCTGATTCACGCCCTCGATCTTTCCCTCGCCGATAGCGATGCCCACCAGTGTTGACAATAGCGATTTCGTCACGGAAAACATCGGGTGCGGCGTGTCCTTGTCCCAGCCGTCGGCGTAATACTCGTACACCAGCTTTCCCTCGTGCAAAAGTAAAACGCTGTCGCTGAACACATTGCCGTTTACGGGCCGCTGAAACGGCAGGATGATCTTGGCAAGAGTCGGAGAGAACCATAACGGCCTGGGGCCTGTCTCAAATTCTTCCGTGGGCCAAATGCCGTACTTGTCGGGCGCTTCGCCCTCGTATGTACGGGTCTCGGGGATGTTGTTGGGCTGGGCGTTGGGGTTCCAAAACGCGAAAAAAGAGAGAATGCTGAGAATCCAGGCGAAAATTTTGATTTGCATGTAAAATTACTCCTCGTTTAATATAATTTCAATAACCGGCACGATCTGATCCGGCTTGACCTTTGGCAAATGGATTTCCACTTCGCCGTCCCTGCATTCAAAAAGCAGCTCCGACCCGTCGTGCAGGAACTGGACGTAGTCAACCTTGACCGCAAGCTCAGGCAAATACAGCGACTTGAACGGGTACGCGAACAGGTGGACATACAGCCGGTTCGCCTTGCGTGTGTAGCGGACGTCCGGTGGAGCCGTAAACTCCGCCTGCGTACAGCCGTAAATGCTGGGCGAGTTGTACTTCATCCACCCGCCTATCGTCCGCAGCTTTGATACCGCCCGGCTGTCAAAATAGCCCCGCGCCGTCGGCCCGACATTCAGCAGCAGGTTTCCGCCGCGGGAAACCGTGTTGACGAGCATACGTATCAGCATTTCGTCGCTCATCCACGTGGATTCGTCCCTGTGGTAGCCCCAGGAACCTGAGAAAGTCTGGCAAAGCTCCCACACAACCAGGTTCCCCTCGTCGTCGCGCACCCACTCGCGCGGCTGAAACTGCTCGGGCGTCCACAGGTCCTGCTCAAGCTGCGTGCGGTTGTCTATGATGATATCGGGGCAGATACTCCGCGCGGTCTCGATCAGCTTTTCAGCTTCCCAGTCGTCCCTGCCCTTGTCCTCAAAGGAAAAGTCGAACCAAAGAATGTCGATTTTACCGTAATTCGTCAGTAGCTCAGTCACCTGGTCACGCATGTACTGCGCGTACTTTTTCATGTCGCGCCCCTCGTTCAGCTCCGCGCGGTTCTCCTCGTCGCGCTGCGGATGCTTGCTGTCAACGGTGTAGTCGGGGTGATGCCAGTCCAGCAGCGAATAGTAAAATCCGACGCGAAGCCCCTCCGCGCGGAAAGCCTCGACGTACTCCTCGCACAGGTCCTTGCCGCAGGGCGTGTTCGTCGCCTTATAATCGGTAAACTGTGAGTCGAACAGGCAAAATCCCTCATGGTGCTTGGCCGTCATGACAACATACTTCATGCCGGCGTTTTTTGCCTCGCGCGCCCACTCCCGAGGGTTGTAAAGGTCGGGATCAAAGTGCCTGAAGTAGCGCTCGTACCGCCCGTCCGTCATTTTTTCGATATTCTTGATCCATTCGTGCCGCGCGGGCATCGCGTAAAGCCCCCAGTGGATAAACATGCCGAAACGGTCACGCGTGAACCAGGATGTATCGCCGGGCGTTTTGCGGACGTCGTAATGTATGGACAAAACATCAGCTCCTTTTATTTTTGTGAATCTATTTTAACCGATATTTTTCTTATCTGCAAGCTAAATCGTGAAAAACGATAAAAAATTTTTTTACTCACTTCAATTCATGAAAAAAGCGCTTGATTGATTACGCTTATTTGCGCTATAATAAATTGATTGGATTGAAAGAAACGGGGGTTTACTCATGCGTTATTTTCGTAAAATCGTCGGCGAGCGGCTGTATCTCTCGCCGTTTGACGCCGACGACACAGAGATCATTGCCAAATGGGCGCAGTGGATGAATGACAGAACCGTCGCCGACTACTATGGCGGGTATCACAATCTCGTGTCGCTGGCCAGCGCGAAAAAGACCCTTGAGGAATTGAAAGGCTGCCGCTTCGCCATAGCGCTCCTCGACGGCGACGTGCTCATCGGCCACATCAGCCTGCACGACATCGACCATCTCTGCCGCCACGCCTTCCTCGGCATTGCTATCGGCGAGGAGAAGCACAGGAACAAGGGCTACGGCGCCGAGGCCATCCGCCTGGTTCTCAATTTTGGATTCAACACATTGAACCTTCACAACATCATGCTCTCCGTACAAGCGGACAATCACGCGGCCATTGCCTGCTATAAAAAGGTAGGCTTCCGGGAAGCCGGGCGGCGGCGCGAGTGGATATTCAAAGACAGAAAGTATATCGATAACCTTTATATGGATATGCTGTCGCGTGAGTTCGAGGGGTAGGGAATGGCAATTCCAGAGGGCGAGAAAAAGATCAATGCAGATGAACAGGGGGCGAAAGCCGTAAACAACGTCTTGCTTTACCACTACTTTGAACGGAACAATGGCTTCGGGCCGTTCCGATCATTTACAGAGCTTCCCATGGAGGAGGCCCGGCAGATTTTGCTCGCCCGAAAAGCGGCCGATAAGATCGGCAATCCCAATATCGAAGATTTTTTGCATAAGCGCTATGGCCGCGAAAAGCTTTTGCGCGAGGCTTTTGTCGCGCGCGGCGGGCGCGTAGAGAGAGCTTCGCCCTATTATTTCTTTCTCGGCGAAGAGCGCCAATGGCTTTCGGCTTATGAAAACCCGGCCTGCGTAAAAATCCCTTTAAGCGAATTTGACCCGCTGACTGTGTCTTTCACCTATGGGGATTCATTCGCGATTTTCAACCCTGCGTTGTTCGGTAAGGAAGAATACTGGGGCAGGGCCTATTTCGCGGATGAAATGCTTGCGTTAATCAACCGCATCGGTTTGCCGCCGCATGTGGAGTATGATTTCAAGCGCGGGATATATCCAAAAGGCGTGCATATCAACGACACCTTGCGGCATGTGGAAGCGCATGTTTGGAGCGACGAGGTTGCAGGTAAATATACCGGCAGGTCACACTGAAAAAATTTTCAAAAAGCTATTGCAAAAATTCCGATTATGTGATATGATATTTGAGCTTTGGCCCGGTAGTTCAGTTGGTTAGAACGCTAGCCTGTCACGCTAGAGGTCGACGGTTCGAGCCCGTTCCGGGTCGCCAAATTTAGGAAACAGGGGTTGGGCATCCTGCCCCCCTGATTCCTGTTTGCTCTTATAGCTCAGTCGGCAGAGTGCGTCCTTGGTAATTCGTTCACGGCAGTTTGAGCAAACAACCGAATAACCGACATTTTAACCCCTTGCTGCTGTAGCTCAGTCGGTAGAGCGCGTCCTTGGTAAGGCTACAGGTAGCGATTTTCGATAAAATGAATTTGACAGTAATTTGAGGTGATTTTGACAGTAGTTTTTAATTTAATAACCCGCAAACCCTTTGTGCTTCTATAGCTCAGGCGGCAGAGCGCATCCTTGGTAAGGATGTCAGGAGTATATCAGATAGGTTCATCTGATGTCAAGGAGTTCATAAAACCCTGATACAAGCGGGTTTTCGGGAATGAAGATTATATCCTGTTTTATCTTGTATCATCTAAGTTCATCCCCGTGGGGGGCAAAATGGGGGGCAGAATTTTAGCCCGAAAAATTGAATATGCTCTTATAGCTCAGTCGGCAGAGCGCGTCCTTGGTAAGGACGAGGTCACCAGTTCGAATCTGGTTAAGAGCTCCATCAAAAACCCGCATGGCGTAAGGCTTTGCGGGTTTTCACTATTTTATGGGGCGGTTGAAAAAAGTCAGAAATAAGCGTTTG
Source organism: Oscillospiraceae bacterium (assembly GCA_009779495.1). GTDB lineage: Bacteria > Bacillota > Clostridia > Oscillospirales > Acutalibacteraceae > UBA1425. The sequence continues at coordinate 54,199 of WRED01000010.1, forward strand.
CCCCCCATTTGCCCCCCATAAATTTTGAAAGGAGCATATCATTATGACCGCAAGCGACTATACCCGGTATTTGTTTCAAGAACCGATAGTAACGGAGGAAGCCATAGACGAGGAAGCTGTCTATGAAGCGTCGTCTTTGGTAAGCGGCAGCTTTCTTTATCGGCTGTATGAATTGCTTTGGCTGAACGATTATCCAATGGAGAGCTTGACCGAACACCTTGAATCTTTGTATGACCAAAAGGAATATCACGGCTTCCTCTACCTTCTTGTCATGCTGGCGGAATCGGTAGAGGTTACTTTGCCTCCACAGTTTTTCGAGTACAGCAAGCGAGAATTGGCAATACCTATTCTGTCCGGCGCAATCATTGAGGACTGGCTGGATATTGACGGCGAGTTGGAAGAAATCGAGGACGAGGAATAATATCCCTATTGAAAAGCTGTCCGTTTGCGTTAAGAGCGGACAGCTTTTCAAAATCGCACGTTTGCGGCTATCCTTTCTTCCACATATAATGGAATCACACGGAGGGATTGCGCCATGAAAAAGAACCGTATTTATTTAACCGAAGCCGAATGGCGATTTTTGATACATAGCCTTAACGCCCTAAAAACCAAACTGCACAGCGAGGGGCAATATACCGACACGGTGGACGAGGTTATGTATAAGGTGATGACCGCACCCGTAAGAAAAGTAAAAATTGCATAAGCCGCGAAAATATGCGCCGTCTGTTCTGTCTTTATGAACGGACGGTTTTTCATATTCGCACCTTTGCGGCGATACTCCCCTCCAAGTATAATTTTGGTATTACGCACGGAGGGAGGTTTTGGAAATGAACAAGGACAAGATTCTTGAAGCCGTCAATAAACTCCAAGGCACAGATGACGGAGCGGCTTATTACGATGAGCTTGAAGTTATTATCGGGCTTATTATGAACGCTACCGAGGAAGATATAGCGGCGGTTGTTCAAGACATTCATGTTTTTGATAAAATAAAAATGCAGCGAATGGCGTTGAAAAGTGCAGCACCCTGAAAGGGTTAAAAAATGAGCCAGTTACCACACCTAAAAAAATCTGCTATCCTTTGAGTGGTCAGCTAA
>WRED01000011.1 GCA_009779495.1 Oscillospiraceae bacterium
TTCGGGGACTTATTTGAATGGGTTCTTAAACGGAAAAGAATTAACTGTTTTAGGAGAAGAAGGCTGGTATTATCATGTAAGGATTCTTATCGGCGGCGAAGTGAAAACAGGGTATATGCATAAATTGCTTGTGTATATTACAAGCCCGACGCCTGATCCGACGACGACAACGACTAAGCCATCGACGACAGAACCTACGACACAACCAACAGTGCCCGCACGAACGTTCTCAGACGATACATACGTCATAAAAAATATGTTCAGTAAGAAATTTTTATCAGATAATCCGAGCAAGGACAAAGCTGTGCAGTATTCGTTGGGTTCTTATAATCATTGGACACTTGTTTATAAGCCAAGCAGTGGTTATTATGAGATAATTTTGGGCGGTTCGCCAACAAACCGATTTGCTCTTTGGGTTGAAAATGCGGGTACAACAAACGGGACGGATGTACAAACGCTCCCCCGAGATTCAAGTACCGCGCAACGATTTCGGTTTATCAGCAGTGGCTCCGGCACCTATCGGATCGTGCCGCAGAATGCTCAGGACAAGGTGTTAGATGTTAGAGGCCCCCTGCCGTATGACGATGTTCAAATACAACTGTGGGACTGGATGGACGTCAGCCAACAGAAATGGAAGCTTGCATTAGCAAATGCGTTTTTGGACGAAAAAAGTGGTAATGTATGTGGCCTTGCGAGCCAAGCCGTTACAATTCGATTAATTGGATTGACGACAAAAAATTCCATATGGTCACCCATTATCGAAACAAGTCGTAATGTGTGGAACAATTCCGAGGCAAGCGTTAATATAACAACGACTGAAACAGCCTCATCGAATCACACTCTTGAAGTTGCTATCTTTGAAGGAGATCAAGATGGAAAATGTATACAGTATTGCGATAGCAATGGAGTTACGGTTTTTAGCAGAATTGAGATAAACCTTTGGGGAGAGAGCAATCTGGATACAACCACAAATAACAACTTGAGGCAAGCTGCTGTTTCCCATGAAATGGGCCATTTGTTTTGGTTGAGTGACAATCCCATTTCACGTTCGAACGCAACGGTACGCTCACTTATGGAATATGACGATGTGTATAAAAGAGGTATATACACACCGCAATCATTTGATGTGAACAATGTGAAGTTTATATATGAGTAGATGATACTCATAGTATTAAAGTTTGAAAAGGAGCTAATATTATTATGAAAAAGAAAATGGCGCTTATTATCGCAATCATTCTCACTTTTTCACTTGCATCGTGCGTTAAAAACACGGATGCGAACACTTTTGCGCCGTCTGAAGAAATCCCGACTGGGCAACAGGAAACAGAAGAAACAATGGCTCAACTAGAATCAACGGAATCCCAACCTAATCAGCCGGAGTCAATAGAATTTCAGCCAAATTCCACAACAAACAGCACATCTCAGGGAAACAATGCGACAACCCCAAACTCCACAACAGAAGTTCTTTACGGAAATATTAGTTCTATGTGGTATCCACACAAAAATGCGGAGGAACTGGTTGAATCTGCCGACGCAGTTATTATCGGAAAAGTCTCAGGAATATCATTTCAGATATTAGACGCGACGACAGGTATGCCGCCTGATGAAAAAACAGAGGAAAGACATCGTCGCCTGTGGACTATCTATGATATTAATATTCTTACCGCTTATAAGGGGAGTGAGTCCTCCTCTCTTAAAATAAAAACAGACGGAGGTTTGAAAGATTATCGGGTAGAAGAACAATTGGAGTTGATCAAAGATTTGACGCCACCCAACAATATCATTGCTGTCAGCGGTGAAACATCTATGATTAAAATGGGAGAAACCTATCTATTTACGTTAAGTCAATCAAGAAATTGGGAATTTTTTAATGTTATGACGCCCTCCCAATCCATCCATAACCTCAAAAACCCATTCGGAAAAGGCGAGGCTGTTGCCTCCCAAGAAAATCAGCGCGGCAGTTCCACGATAACCGCCAAGGACGTCATCTCCGTCTTCGGCCAAGATAAATGGGACGCTTTCTGGGCGCAGTGGCAAAAAGACAACCCGGGCTGGGAATCACGCCTTGATAAAGCGGCGGTCGAAAAGGCGCTTGCCGCGAATTAACGATGATTCAAATTGCAAAAACCAAAGGTGCGGCGATATGGAGTTTGTTATGATAAAGAAAACAGCGCTTATACTTGTAATAATCCTTGCTTCCCTGCTTACCTCCTGTGCCCCACATACAGACCTGGACGGTACGGCAGACCAAACCGAATCAACAAATTCAGAGGTGCGTTATGCCACAATGAATGCCCATTGGAGTTTCTACTCTGACGCGGAAGAATTATCTGAGGATGCTGACGTCGTAATTGTCGCGACAGTCACCGATATATCATTTCAAGTTCTTGATATGACAACGGCTTTGCCGCCCACAAAAGGAACTGACGAGAGGGATCGCTGCCTGAATACCATATATGATATTGATGTTATCACAGTATACAAGGGAGATGTGCCCGAACCCGCTCAAATTGAGGTGTTTGGCGGAGTGATGGGTTACCGCGAAGAAGAACAGATCAAATTGCAGAAAGAGATGGATGTGTGGCCGTATGACACAATCCCCGTGTATAGCGGAATGGCAAGGTTTAGAATAGGGGAAACATATTTATTTGCGCTGAAAAAATCCACAGTAACGGACGTTCTTATAATTTTGTATCCTGCCCAATCCATCCATAACCTCAAAAATCCATTCGGCAAGGGCGCAAATGTCGTGGAACCCCCTGAAGCTTCCGCCGCAAGCACGCCACAGCGCGAAATCCCCGCATTCACAGCCAAAGATGTCATCTCCGTATTCGGCCAAGATAAATGGGACGCTTTCTGGTCGCAGTGGCAAAAGGACAACCCTGGCTGGGAATCACGCCTTGATAAAGCGGCGGTCGAAAAGGCGCTTGCCGCGAATTAACGTCAATTCAAATCACCACAGCAAAAGCCCGCCGGTTTGCGCGTCGGCGGGTTTTTGTTGTGTATTTTTATTCAATATCAATTTTGTCAACATCCCTGTTGCGCATAAAAACAATCAATATCCCCGCCGCCGCCAAAGAAAGCGACGCCCCGAAAACAAACGGCACAGCCGCGCCGTAAGCGTCCCACAGCGCCCCGGCGATAACGCTTGCCGGAAGCAGCGCGACGCCCGCGACCGTGGAATGCAGCCCCAGCATCGTTCCTTTCAGCTCCGGCGGCGATATCTCCGCCACAAACGCGCGTTCCACACCCGTGATCATGCCGGTATACACGCCGTAGAGCAAAAATGCCGCCGCCATCGCCGGTCTGTTTGACGCGAACACGAATCCCAGGTAACACACGGAGAAAAGCAGGTATCCCGGAACCAGCAGCTTCTTGCGGCCGATTTTGTCGGACAGCTTTCCGAGCGGCATCGACAGGATCGCGGCGGTTATGTTGAAAAGGAAATACAGCAGGATCGAGTTCACATCGTCAAACCCGGCGTCCTTTGCCCTGAGCAATAAAAACGCGTTTGACGAATTGCCCAGCGTAAACAAAAATACGACGACGAGATAAAGCCGCAGCTGGCCGTCCACTTTCCCAAGGTTATTCCAAAACGGCTCTCGTTGCTTCATTTGGCGCGGCTCTTTCTTTTCCCTGATGAACAAGAACATGCACAGCCCCAGCGCGGCTGGAATGACGGAAATCAAGAACATCCTTTTGTATTCAAAGCCCCCGCCCATCCCGCGCATGATAAAAAATGTGATCAGCAGGCCGAGCGCCGCGCCGGACATGTCAAGCGCCTTGTGCAGGCCGAACGCTTTGCCCATCTTGTCTTTATCGGCGCTTTCGCTGACCAGCACGTCGCGCGGCGCGGTGCGGACGCCCTTGCCCAAGCGGTCAAGCACTCGCGCGCCCAAAATGCCCGACCACGATCCGGCGGCCAATAACACCAGCTTATACAGCACGCCCGTGGAGTAGCCCGAAAACGCGATGAGCTTCTTTTTTTGGAAGCGGTCTGTCAAATAGCCGCTGAACACCTTTAACAGGCTGGCCGCGCTTTCCGCGATCCCCTCGATCAGGCCCACGACGGACGGCTTCACGCCGAATGCCGATACGAGATACAGCGGAATAAGCGGATAGACCATTTCGGTGCTGAGGTCGGTAAAAAAGCTGACCAGACCGAGGAAAAATATGTTGAGCATGATTGTGACCCTATCTGATCTTACCGATCATATACGCCGCCACCTCGCGTAGGTAGTCAAGCTTCGCCAGCAGGATTTCAGGCGGCGCGCCGCTTTCGCCCGGTATCTCGAAGTTGAACAGGCCGTCGTAGGGCTCGCTCATGGCGGCAAGCGCGCAGAGCAACTCGTCCCACAGCACATTGCCCGTTCCGTATGGGATCAAATGCTGGTCATGCTCGCCCTCATTGTCGTCAATGTGCAGCGCTTTCAGCAGCGGGCCGGCATCCCCTACAAATTCCGCCGGGCTGCCGCCGGTGATGTTGAGGTGCCCCGTATCCAGGCAAATCTTAAGCTGAGACGAGCCAACCGCGTCGATCAGCCTGCGCAAGTCCGACACGCGGGTGTACGACGCGATCAGGTTTTCAAGGCAGATGTACATATCGCGGCCCTCGATGTGAGCGCACAGGGCTTTCAGCGATTTAACGTTGGCGGCGTCGATCTCATCCTCGGACGCGCCGTTTTTGCGCATCCAGCCGCCGCCCGCGTGCAAAACGCACGCTTTAACGCCGACGGCATAGAACAGATCGAGCCAGCTTTTGATTAACTTAACAGATTCTTCCGGCTGCGGGCCAACGATGTCCACACCAAGCCAGAGATGCCCCTGCGGGAACGTGACGCCGCGGCTGTCCGCGAACGCCTTGAACTCCGCGCCGACGGCCATGGGATCGCCGCGCATGATCAGCTCCTCGGCGTGCTCGGTGGACAGCTCGAGATTGAACCAGCCTTTTTTAGCGAAAGCGACGACCATTTCTTCGGGCGATGTCGCGGTTGATTCGTTCAGGTAGTTTGACCAGACTGCGTATTTCATTTGATTGCGCTCCTTTTTATGGGCTTTTTTAGATTTTTATATTTACTTTGAGTTTCGCAACCCCCCCGCCCCTGCGGGGCACCTCCCCTTGCAGGGGCGGCTTGGGAACAAGGTTCGATTTCCAAACCCTCCCATGCAAGGGGAGGTGGCGCGAAGCGCCGGAGGGGTTAATCCAAATCCCTAACGCCTGACGCCTAACCCCTCGGAAGTTCCTCGAAAGCTTCCCACGCCTCCCGATAAAACTTATGCCCTTCCGCGCCGATATGCAGTACGCATTTATCGGACGCCCCCGCCGCGTCATACAGGCTCTTGATCCGTTCAAACGTCGCGAGCGTGCCGTCAATGGGAAATATCCTGTCCTCCTGCCCCGCGACGATCAGCAGCGGGCGCGGCGCGATCATGCCGCCCATGTCGCCCATTTCAAACCACTTGCGTATGCCGGGCACGTAGTTGCATATACAATGGCGTATCGGCGCGATCGACTCATCAAAATCGCACACCGCACAGGACGGCATGGATTTTACGATGCGCGTCTCCAGGCAGGACGCATAATACGTCGCCGTTCCCCCGCCGGAATTGCCCATGCAGTAAAATTCGGCTTCACCCGGCAGCTCCTGTACAAGATTCGCCCGCGCCGCGTCTATCGCCCGCATGACGTCCCACACACGCTCGCCTATGGTGGTGCGCCCCATTAAAAGCGCGGTCGTCGCCGGCCTGTAGCAGCCGTCGTCCTCACGGCCGCGTTCGCCGAAATTCCGTTGTTCGATCACAAGGGCGCACATGCCGCGCCCCACGGTCTGAACCGCGAAATCCCGGTCGCCGTCGAGGGTCTCGGAATCCTCGGGATACATCGCCTCACCGAGAGAGATATGCATCCCCGTCGTGTGGCCTTGCAGGCAGATCACCACGCCCGAACCGGTCAGCGCTTTCGGCCTCAGCCACCAGCCGGGCACACGGTAGCCCTCCTCGCTCTGGAAGCTGAATTTCGTCCGCAGGTAAGCGCCCATGTCCTCCGCGGCCTGCTGTTCAAAGTCAGGATCGCACAACTGGAAGGTATCCATACCCAGCAGATCCCGCAGCTTTTCACGGGCGGCGGCCTGCCACTGCTCAAAGGGTATGTCTCCGCGATACCTCATCGCGGGAACGGTTTTCGACATCTGATCAAGGTGCAATGCGAGTGGAAGCATAAAGACAACTCCTGTTCTAGATTTTAGACGGTAGAGGGTAGATGTGGTTACTTATAGAATGATTATGAACTATTCGCGGACAAAAATCAAGATATTTTTCGGCAAGCACTTGATTTTTGTTCGCGAATAGTTCATAATTGAGTTATGATAATAGATCATGGCTTCCCTTGACCACATCTACAGTCTACCATCTAATATCTAAAATCTAGAACAGGAGGCCAATCCATGAGCAATTGCCCTAATTGCAACCGGCGGCTGCGTATTACCGACTGGCGCCAGAACTGCCCGCAATGCGGCGTGAACCTGATGTTCCACGGCTTTGAGAAACGCTTTTATGAGGACGCTAAACGCTCGGAGCTGAGTTTCGCGTCCATGAGGGTCGGCTCGAAGCAAAAGAAAGCGGCGATGAAAGGAAACGCCGCCGCCAAAACGCGGCTGTTCACCTGTATTCTGCCGCTGATCTCGCTTTTTGTACCTATGGGCACTTTAAGCGCAAATCTGCCTTTCGCTGAAAAAGAGTGGTCTGCGGGACTCATGTACCTTGTCAACCTCGTGATGAGCGGCGGCGCAAACGACATTGCCTATCTGCGGCTGATGCTGTCGTCGGCACAGGCTCCGCTGTTTAAGGCGGGAGCCGCGATGCTGCTGGCTATGGCGGCGGCCGCCGTTTTTGGTTTGGCCGCTTTCGTCACTTCCATGTTCTGCTTTTTAAATCTCAAACGCTGGTCGCTGTCCGGCGCTATCGTGAGTACCCTGGGCGCGCTTTTCTGCGCGGGGGGCTTCGCGGCGGGAATCATGGTGCTCAGAAGCTCCGCCGCGCTTGACAGCGCGTTCTTCTCCGGCTCTTTGGGGATGGGCGCACCGATTTCTTTCGCGGCATTCGCGTTCATTGCCGCGCTCAATTTTATCCTCTATCAAAAAGGCGTGCCGGTCGAGTACAATGAGGGCGACGTGGAACGCGCCGAAATCTATGCAAAGCTCAAACGGGGCGAGGTCAGTTTGGACGATCTCCCTTTCCCCGTGATCGTTACGGAATCCGACCGCGAGCGCGAGCTTACAGCTGAAAAAGAGACTGGAGGTGCGATTACATGAGCTTCAGTGAAAGATTGGAAAACAGTCAGCTGCTGCGTACATGGCTTATGCGCGGCGTTGTCATATTCCTTGTGCTGACATTTTTGGGCGGCATAGCGTGGGGCGCGAGCGACCTGCTTACCCGTGAGGGAACCGACCCTCCCGCTATGGAGCCTGACGAAAGCGTTACGAATCCGCCGAAGAGCGACGCGGAAATTTACGCTTACATACAAAACGCGATCAACATGGCGCTGGAAAAGCGGCCGAAGCTTGTCACGGGTTCAAGCTTCGGGCTTGACGGCGGAAGCGTTTCTTTCTCCGCCCCTGACGCTGACACAGCCCCGGCGGAACGGCTGAAAGCCGCGCTTTTGATGCTCGCGCCTGACCTGACCGGGCATTTGAAGAACGCCCTCCCGCATGACGAAACGCAGTACGGCGACGATCTCAGCGGGCTTCTGCCGAAAATAGATATTGATCCCGCAGCCCTCGAAAGCGCGGAATGCGACTTTATTTACTACAGATGCTCCGTCTGCGGACGAAGCGACAGCGAACCGCTGAATCAGTGCCCCAACTGCGATTCGGAGCAGGAGCCGGATGAGCCGCCCCTATATGAGCTGCGCTATCGTGACAACTACACCTTGACGCTTTATTTTGCGGACGGTTCCCCTGCCCTTGAAAATGTTTTCGCTCCGCTCTCGCAGGACGAGATCATGGCTATGCTCGACGGCCAGTTGGACGGCTACGCCGACGTTGACGGCATACGGACGGTTTACCGAAACGCCCGGATCATCGCCTCCGTCAACCGCTTAACAAAAAAGCCGGTGTCCCTTGAGTTCAAAAAGGATATAGACGTTGAACTTTTATTGCGCGTGAATCCAGAGCTTGAGGATCTGACGACTACCCTCACCTGCGTCTTAAGCGAGAGCAGAAGCTACCGCTTCACCTGGCCGGGACTGGCTCTGAACGAGTATGATCTGACTCTGGGCAAGCGCCAAAGCGTACAGATCACCGCCGCCATAAGCGCGCCTGACGGACAGGATACGCCCCTTACGTGGCAAAGCAGCGACCCGTCCATATGCGAGATTGATCAGGACGGCTATGTCAAGACCGGGCGGGAATTCGGCGAGGCCGTCATTACGGCCAGCTTCGAGCTGCACGGCGAAACATACGCTGCCGAATGCGCCGTACATGTGAAAATCCCGGTAGAGAAAGCGAAGCTTGACAGCAGGCGGCTGAAAATGAACGCCGGGGAAACAAAACAGCTGACGGTAAACCTCTCTCCCCGCGACGCGACTTATCAGGAGGTCGTTTGGAAAACGGAGAACGCGGCTATCGCTTCGGTGGACGAAAACGGAGTGGTGACAGCCCTGTCCGCCGGAAAGACCACCGTCTACGCCGTGACAAATGACGGCTACCACAAGGCATCCTGCGCCGTTGAGGTTGGGGGGGTAAGCTGATGGCTATCGACAAACAGCAATTGAAAGAACAGCTTTTCGGCGCGGAGGAAAACTCAGCCGCGAAGCTCGACCCCGAAAAGCTCGGCCAGTTCCAGGACATCGCCGAAAAGATGTACCGCACGCCGCAGCTTTCCTCCAGAGAGGTCGCGTCGGCCGCCGTCGCCAAGGCCGGTCATAAGCTCGGCGTGGCGATTAAGGATCACTACTTCTACCTTTATCTCATCAACGTGCTCCGAATCGATATGGTCTACGTCGCGTCGATTCTGGCTCTTATTGCCATCTACGATGTGCTCAACGACCCACTCATGGGCATCGCCTACGACAGGACCCGCACACGCTGGGGCAAATCGCGTCCCTATGTATTTTTGTCTCCCCTGCTTTATTTTGCTTCTACGGCCATGCTCTTTTGCGGGCGCATATTCATTGATAACGACGATACCTCCGACCCGAAAAAGATCCTTTTCGTGTTTGTTCTGCTGTTTTTACGGGAAACCTTTGAGACGATTTACAAGATTCCCACAGACAACTTCGTCTCCCTGATCAGCCCGAACCCCCAGGACCGTTCCTCGCTCGTGCTGTGGCAGACCTTTTCCGAAAAGTGGAGCGGCGATTTTGTGGCCGCCATGTTCATGCCTCTGCTTGACCTCGCGCGTTCCGGTATCATCAATATTTCAGCCTCTTATATATTCGCGTTCTTCGGGATTCTGTCAGCCTTTTTGGGCACCATCGGTACCATGATGATGGCCGTCAAATGCCGTGAGCGCATCATACTCCAGCCACAGCCCGCGCCTACCATAAAAACCCTTTTCTATATCCTCAAAAACAAATACCGTATGCGCATGTTCCTCGCCGATTTCCTTAGCTCGTGGTGGGGCGCCGAATACAGCTGGGACGTCGTGACGCAGATAGAGATCTGGGGCGGCGCGTTCCGCTCTTTCCCGTGGATGATTCCGAGACAGACCATGCAGTTCGTGAGCATCAAGCTCGTGGATCGATTCAAGAGAATGTTCGGCGGCAGCTACCGCAAAACCGTTTTGTTCATGCGTCTTTGGGACCTTAGCTTTTCCGTCATACCCGCCGTTATCAACATGGTATTCCCGAAAGCTATTGTCGGCACATGGTGGAAAGCCGGACTGCTCTTCGCTATCTTTGACGGGTTGCGCGTTTCCAATGACGCGCCCTCCGCCGTGCTGGAAAAGGAAATCGACCGTGAGATCGAGGACTATACGGAGTACATGACCGGCGAGCGCCCCGAGGGTACCGTGGGGCTTATCACGGGGATGATCGGGAGGGTAATGGCGCCTGTCAAGGCGCTTGTAACGATAGCTGTATTCCGCTGGACCGGATACAAGCCCGAAATCGGTGCGGGACGGTGGTCGCAGGCGACCGTGCGGGCGAACATCACCATGTACTCCAGGGTCTTCTTCCTGTATACCATCGGAGCCAATGGCTTGGTATCCGGACTCTTCAAAAACGTGGCCTACTTCCTCTTTGACCTTGAAGGCAAGAAAAAGGAAGAGATGTACGCCGCGCTCAACGAACGCCGCGCCATGATAGCCAAGAGCACGGGCATGTCCGGCGAGGTGCAGGCCATGATGGAGGCGCTTCGCGAGGAATCAGGTATCAGCAATTAGATAACCATCGTATTTTACATTAACAGAAAGGATCTTGTGTCATGAAGCTTTTCAAAAAAGTCCTGTGCATCCTCCTCAGCCTCTCTTTGCTTATCGGCGGCCTTGTCCTGTTTTCCCACGCCGCCGGGTCCGCGAAAGCCTGTAACTGCGGCAGTATCCCGCGCGTTACGCTGCCCGGCATCGGCGACGCGCTTTACATGAACTTCGGCACGTCCGAACAGTCGGAGGTCGGCGTGGTCAATACGGACGGGCTGACGGAGCAGATACTTCCCATCATTAAAAACGTCATCTCGGCCGCCGCGACGCGGAGCTGGGACAAGGGTGCGGACGCGCTGTCGGCACTCGCAAACGGCATGTTCGCGCATTTGCAGGTGGACGAGTACGGCAAAAGCGTAATGCCGATCTCCAATCCCCCCGTGTTCAACAAGGATCAGGATCACAGGGAAAGTCCGAGCTACAAGTTCAGATACGACTGGCGGCTTGATCCCATGGAGATCGCCGTGGAGCTGAACGAGTTCATCAAGCAGGTGATGGCGTCTACAGGCCACAAAAAGGTCATCCTCACCTCCCACAGTGAGGGCGGGCTGATTTGTATGGCGTATTTCGCGCAGTTCGGCCATTCCGCCATAGAGCACTTTATTCCTGAGTTCAGCGCGCACAACGGCCTGAATATGATCGGCGAGTTATTCACGGGCAACGTCCAGCTGGATGCCGCGCAGCTCACGGCGTATCTCCGCGCTTTCGGCGGCACATCGGACGGGGGCTTCCAGGCTATCCTCGCCCCGCTCTCAGACATGCTGGATGTTTCGGGACTCGCGCGGCCGCTTATAAGCGCCGTCGGCCTGCTGCTGGAAAACGTGCAGGACAAGGTGTTCGCGGACACGCTCATCCCGCTGTTCGGCCAGTGGCCCGCTTTGTGGGGCTTCGTGCCGGACGAATACTACGAGGACGCGAAGGTTTTCATGCTCTCCGACCCGAAGTACGCGGACTTTATAAAGCTCATCGACAATTTCCACTACAAGGCCGGGCCGGGCACGGCGGATAAAATCATCGCCAGGGTAAACAAGGCGACAAAGGTCAGCATCATCGCCGCGTATGGCTTCCCGCCGATCCCCGTTGTCGCGCAATTCTACGATACAGACGCGCTGATCGACACCGCCCGCGCAAGCAGCGGCGCGACCACCGCCGGATATGGAAAAACTTTCCCGGAAAATTACAAGCAGAAGGTTGCCGGGCATGACCATATCTCGCCCGACCGCCGCATTGACGCGAGCACCTGCCTGCTGCCGGATCAGACCTGGTTCATCAAAGATCATCCGCACTTCAGCTTTGAACACCATGAGCTGCTCGATTTCCTGGCCTCCAGCAAAAAGCAGCCCACCGTGTTCACGGACAAGAATTTCCCGCAGTTCACCACGCGCCTGCCGGATAAGACTTTTGTCCCCACAGTGGCTCAGGCGCCGGCGGCTGAGGTCACGCTGCTCACAAGCGCGCGCGAGCTGCTGTCAGGCGGCTGGAAGCTGATCGTGGACAGCATCAGAGGTTAGGTTTGAAAAATTACGCCCGGCATTTATGCCGTTGGCTATCTTTTCAAACCGCAAGTTTTGTATTTACAAAACTTAAAAAGGATGGATTATGTTTTATGTACAAATATAAACGCGCCGCTATCTTGGGCGTTGACGGGGCGGGCAATTTTTTCAGGCAAACCGACACCCCCTGCATGGATGATCTGTTCAGGGACGGGGCCGTGACCTATGACGCGCTGACTTCAATCCCCACGATCAGCGCCGAATGCTGGGGCTCGATGCTTATCGGCGTCGGGCCGGAAACCCACGGCCTGACCAACGAGATTGTATCCACCAAAGCCTATGACGTTGAGTCAAAATATCCGTCTATATTCCGCGTGCTGAGGGACGCGCGGCCTCAAGCGGAGATGTTCTCCGTCTGCGGCTGGAATCCCATCAACACGGGGATTATCGAGGAGAATGTAGGCGTCACAAAGCTCGCTGCGGAAAACGACGCCGGCGTCTGCGAAAAGATACTCGGCTGCCTTGACGGCGGCGGCGATCCCGTCCTGCTGTTCGCACAGTTTGACGACGTGGACGGCGCGGGTCACAAGTTCGGCTACGGAAATAAGCTGTACCTCAAGAAGATCACCGAGATTGACGCACTGATCGGAAAGATTGTTGCAAAGTACCGTGAAAAGGGTCTTTTGGAGGATACGCTCTTCATCATAAGCGCGGATCACGGCGGAAACAGACTGCACGGACACGGCGGCAAGTCCGACAGGGAAAAGCTGATCTTCATCGGCTGCGCGGGCAAGAGCGTGAAAAAAGGCGTCATCCGGGACATGCATGTGCGGGATATCGCGGCGGTCACGGCATACGCTCTGGGAATTGACGCGCCCGATACCTGGACAGCAAAGGTGCCGAAAGGGATTTTTGATGAAACGTAAGGAGCTTGTGCTGATCGGCGCGGGAGGCTTGGGGCGTGAGGTTTTGTGGCAGCTTGACGCGCTCGACCGATATGATATTTTAGGATTTGTGGACGACGCGCCTTCCCTGCAAGGCGCGTCAGTCAACGGGCTTCCCGTCGTCGGCGACACTCAGTGGTTAATAGACTATCCGAAAGAAATTTGCGCCGTGATTTGTGTCGGAAACTCACAGGTACGCAAAAATATCTACAACAAAATCAAGGTGAACCCTCGCGTCAGCTTTCCGACGGTTATCGCGGATAATGTCCGCTTTTCACCGTTTGTCACGTTCGGTCAGGGATGCGTGATCTGCCTGTCAACTGTGCTGACGGTCAACATCGCGCTCGGCGATTTCGTTGTCGCGGGTGTCGGCTGCACGGTCGGGCACGATGCGGCGCTGGACGATTTTGTGACGCTGTATCCGGGCGCGGTCGTGTCCGGGAACGTGCATATCGGGGCCTGCGCGGAAATCGGCACGGGCGCGAATATCATTCAGGGAAAGCGCGTCGGCGGGAACGCTGTCATCGGCGCGGGGGCTGTTGTCGTGCGGGATATTCCGGCGGATTGTACGGCGGTGGGGGTACCGGCGAAGCCCATAAAATTTCACTAGAGCCTGTGGACACGAAAGATAAATGCTCAGATTTTGAGTATTTATCTCTTGTGTCCACAGGCTCAATCAAAAGACAAAACATTGACTTTTAGCGTCATAAACTGTATAGTTTTACTTGATGGCGAAAGCTGTCGCGTGGTGGCGGAAACCGTAAGCGGCAGACGGGACGTTTCTCCTCCCAGAGAATGTTTATAAATCCAGTCATTATTCAAAGCCTTGAAAACGTTGATGTGTAATGTTTTCAGGGCTTTTTTTCGGTTTGTCAAAGAGTCAGCGAATGTGAGCGTGCTGGTTTACGGATTAGATGATATCTGGACAGATGGATATTTTGTGAATACGGTCAGTCAGCACGGGAACGAAGAGATAATAGCGAAATATGTGAGAAGCCAGGGAGAAGAATATAAGCAGTTACACAAAACAGAAGAAATAGAACAACTTTCATTATTTTAGCAAGGTGCGACTGGGCACAATACTCCGCCGCAAGCGGCGGGGTCGTTTATTGTGATAAACCTCTTGCGATTTTTCTTGCCCCGCGTCATAACTTATGGTATAATAAAGCATAAAAAAGCACCACCCGGCGTCATTGCCGTTTTGTGCTTATATAGTCGGACCACAAATACAAGTCAGTTTTCAAGTGGTCTGACTATAATACTACATCCGCAATAAGAAACATAAACGAAAACGTCTGCGCAAAAATCCATATATTAAAGTTTTTTGCTTGACTTTTTCTATGTTTCTAATTGCGGAGAAGTATAAGAAAGGTTGTGGCCGTAAAAATGAAAAAGTTCATAAAAAGATTGCTGTTCTCTGTTTTGATCGGAATGCTGCTGTTGTGTTTGGCATTCCCGCTTTTAGCAACTGCGGAGGAAAATCTTCAGGAGGATATCGGAGCCGAACTGGGCCGCATCCATGTTCTCAATACGGGCTGGGAGGACGCCGTTATTCTTGAAAGCGGCGGACGCTACGCTTTAATCGACGCGGGAGAACCCGGACGCGGCCCGTATATCGTAGATTACCTAAGGCGCCTGACGGGCTGTGAAAACGTGCACTTGGATTTCGTTATAGGCACCCACTCGCACATTGACCACATGGGCGGATTCAAATATATTTTAAGCTGTCCCGATATTACGGTGGGCAAGGGGTATGTGAAGCGCGAGGTAAATCAAGACCGGGACGGCTTGTTCGGGAGCGTTTATTACCGTGAATTTATAGCGGGCTGTGAGAGCGGTGGAATTGAAATCGTTCAGGACGGTCTTGACAATCTTGAGCTTTCACTGGGAAGCATGAAGGTCACTCTTTTGAACGGGGCGCCGTTGACGGGCGGCTCGACTAATCCGGACTCGCTGTGCCAGCTGGTTGAGGCCGGCGGCTTCAAAGCGCTCCTTGCGGCCGATATGGTTACGGAGAGCAAGGAGCTTGGCGTGTATGCGCAAATTGGCGGTACGGTTGATTTTCTGAAGGTCGGGCACCACGGCCAAAGCGATTCGACGGGAAGAAAATTCGCGGATCATGTACGTCCCAAAGCCGCCGTTTACACAAGCGGCAGCAGTTGGGAGGCCGATACGCAAGACGTAACTCTCGGGGTAAAAAAAGGATTAAGCGGCTATAACAACTTAAACAGAGTAGGCGCTGTTCAATATGTGACTACGGATAATGGAGGCGTTGCGGCGGTATTTGGCGAGAATGGGATGACATACCGTGCCATAAAGGAATTTACCAAGAGGGGTGAAGATCTCATTTACGAGTACCGTGAGGAGATTGACCTCCGCCCGATCACGCAGCCGTCCTTGAATTTCTTTGAGAGAGCCGCCGAGTGGTTTCAGGCTGTCTGGAATTATATATTGGAACTGTCGTCAGACGCAATACGGCAAATAAGAGATTGTTTGATATAATTATACTAAATGAAAGAGTGTTGCTGCGTGAACGAATTCATCAACAGATACTTTAAGCGGCTGGGACTTGATTACAGCGAAGTCCCGCCCCTCGGCGCGGACTTGCTCAATCGTATACAATACGCGCACGTGACAAGGATACCGTATGAAAATATCGACATCATAAACGGCCTGCCGCTTAAACTGGACGCGGACAGTCTGTTTGAAAAGATGATCGTAAACGGGCGCGGCGGCTACTGCTTTGAGCTGAACTGCCTTTACGCCCGCCTGCTCACGGAGCTGGGATTCAAGGTGGAAAGTTATATGGCGAGGTTTCTTCGCAACGAAACGGAAATACCCATGCGCCGTCACAGGGTTCTGCTTGCCTCCTGCCCAGGCAGAGAAACCTTTCTCTGCGACGCGGGGGTTGGAACCATCGCCCCGCGCCACCCCATACCCTTTCGCTTTTTGGAGGAATTCCGCCAGTTCGGCGAGACCTACCGCTTGCGCACTGACGGTTTTTACGGCACCGTGCTTGAGGAGCTGTACAAGGGCGAATGGCGTGACATGTTCGGATTTACCGCCGAAAAACAGCTTGATATAGATTATGTCATGCCGTCGTTTTACTGCGAAAAGCACCCGGATTCTATTTTCAACAAGGATTTGATGATAGCGATAAAAACAAAAACAGGAAGAAAAACCATTGACGGAAATGTTTATAAGGAATTCGAGAGCGAAGAGATCATATTTATAAAGGAACTGGCTCCCAATGAAATCACAGGATGTTTAGGGGAAGAATTTGGGTTGAAGTTTACATAAAACAGTTGGGCGAGCAATAGCCCTTGTCACATAAGGCTTTCGCGCTGCCGGAGCGCCGCTCCGTTCGCCGTGATGATCGGAAACGAGTCAAAAAAGTGATCCGTGTGCTCCATGTCGATATCTTTGTGCGACTTGTGTATGTATTCGCTCACCTTTAGCTTTTTCTCCTATTTTACTCTTTCTGCTATTGGTTTGCAAGTCTCGCCGCAGATCGGCGGGGAATTAGACCCGAAGAGATTAAACTCTTGTACCGATTACCCACCTTTTTGCGTTCCTGTGTAAAAGCCTTTCCGCAGTTTTTCATACGCTTTCGATCTTCGCTCCCATGTTTTCACCCCTCCTGTGCGTTCATTACAGCACAGGAGGGGTGGCTTCATAGCTGAAAGGGCATTGGGCGGTTACGTGGTGCAAAAACAAAATTTTTGTTCATTAACATGAATACACCTTGACTCAGCCTTGAATTCCGTATAAAAATCAGAACAACACCCGCAAGAACCACAAGAACGCGTCCGCGACATTTGCCAAGGCGAAGCGGAAAACCGAGACTGTGTAGGGAAAGGTGAAGCTCCACTCGTCCGGCGTGGTCAGCGCATTGAGGAGTGAATCGTCATAGGTCAGTTCCGGGCGGAGGAAAGCGCGGGACTGCATCTTCATGACGCAGATGTTTTTGCAGGCAACGCGCAACGCGGCGCCGAAGCCGACCGGGTCACGCAGGTAGGCCACTTGAACCGCGAGAAAATGCGAGGGGATAACGAGGAGGTTGATGCCGGCCAATATCGTGTCGTTGCCGTTATACACCGCCAGAACCGGGCTCATATACCCGGTGCCGGTAAAGTTCGACGAAAAGTCCGATACCACAAAGCCCACAAAGCCCCATTCTTTGCGCAGAAGGTCATTCAGCAGCACGGAGCTCGCGCCGCACCAGACCGTACCCAGCCGGTTGTAGCCCGACATCACCCCGGCGGCCTTCGTCTCTTTCAGCGGTATCTCAAAGGCCTTGAGGTAAATTTCGCGCATCGCCTGTTCGTCCGCCCAAGTGAAGATTCCGTTGCGGTTGGCCTCCTGGTCATTGAGGACAAAGTGCTTGATCGTCGTCACAAGCCCCTCGGCTTTCGCGCCGCCGACAATGCCGGAGGCCATTTTGCCGGAAAGAAGCGGGTCCTCGGAGAAGTACTCAAAATTACGGCCACCGCACGGGTTGCGGTGGATATTCGCCCCCGGGGCATACCAAACGTCCGTGCCGATGTCGCGCGCCTCAATCCCGACGCTTTTACCCATCTGCTCGGCCAGCTCGAAGTTCCATGTGCAGGCAATCGCCGTCTCACAGGGGTAGGCTGTCCCGGAGTCGGTATAGAGCAGGCCGTTGCGGCCTTTCACCGACGACGGGCCATCGTTGTCCATCGTGTGGGGAATCCCAAGACGCGGCACGCCATGTGTCTCATACCCGCCGTTGATCACGAGCATCGTCATCTCTTGCAGGGTCAACTGGTCAAGGAACCTGTCCCAAAGCTCGTCGTTGTTGCTGTCCTTATAGACATCCTGTAAAGTGATCGCCTTGTCGTAGCGCACCCCCAGCTTCGGCACGGCGCCTGTTTTCGCAGGCTCAGGCCACTTGTCCGCGTTCTTGACCGCGTCGGTCGCCGTGAGGTTCCGCGCCTCGGGCAGGTCCTCGGGGTTCGCTCGCGAGAGAACGGGGAAGCCGCTGTACACGTCGCCGAACAGGTTTTTGATCTCCGTCCCGGTCACGGGGTCTTTACTGATTACAACATCTTTTTTATTTGTATAAGTGAAGCTGTCGATGTGCGTGCGCACGTCCTTGCCGAGGATGATCTCGTAGGCGCCCTTTTCGAGCACCCAGGCCTCGCGCCCGGCTTGATCGTAGGAGGCCATGTCGTTGATATTGAACGTTACGGTGACGGTCTGCTTCTCGCCGGGCTTCAGCAGCTTCGTCTTAGCGAAGCCGCCAAGCTCGATCGCGCTCTTCTCGATGCCGCCTTTTGTGTACGGCGCGCTATAGTACACCTGCACGGTATCTCTCCCGGCTGTTTTGCCGGTGTTTTTCACCTCGGCTTTCAGCGTAACCTTGCCGCCGCTGACACTGTGGCTGCACAGGGTCTGCTTAAAGCCAGTGTACGAAAGCCCGTAGCCAAACGGGTACTGCACCCGCTCTTTCGCGAAAGTTTCGAAGTAGCGGTACCCGACATAGATGCCCTCGATATATTCCACGTAGTTCCCGCCGCCGTTGTAGGCATAATCGCCGAAGCACGCGCTCGACGGATGGTCGTCAATATTGTAGGAAATCGTATCTGCCAGTTTGCCGGAGGGATTCACTTGGCCGCTTAACATCCGCGCCACAGCTGTCATCCCGAACTCGCCGGGTATCCATATAATCGCGGCCGCCTTGATGCTGTCATAGTCATCCAGCCAGCCCATCTCCATGATGTTCCCGATATTGAACAGCACCACCACCTGAGGGAACGCAGCGGCAACTTTTTCGACCAGCGCCTTTTCCGCGCCGCTCAGACGCAGCGTGTCCGCGCTGTGGTCCTTGCCCTCAGCGCTCGTGCGGCTGATCATAATCAGCGCCGTTTCCGAATACGCCCGCGCGTTTTGCATGATCTTGTCCGTCAACTTACTGACCGGCATCTCTTTAATCGTGTTCTGGAAAAAGGCCAGTGACAGCAAATTATTGATCTGCGTGCTGTCGGTCTTGGGAGCCCGAATCTGGCTGTCGTTCGCCTCATAGATCTTCCGCAGTTCCGCGTTGCAAGAGATTCCTTCGGCATCCAGCGCGCCGTAGAACGAGACGGGATTCTCGGACGTGATCGCCCCGGAGCCCGCGCCGCCATAGAAAGGGCTCACGGAACCGGAACCGAAAATGTTGAGCTTTTTGCCCGCCAGCGGAAGCAGGTCGTCCTCGTTCTTCAGCAGCACAATGCCCTCCGCCTCCAGGTCAACCGCCGTTTGGCTGGTTTTCGCGATAATGTCCGCGCCGATGTCGCCGCTAAACGCCGCAGCAAGCGGCGCAAGCGCCCCCGCCGCCAGCCAGAGTGCCAGCAACACGCATCCCAGTTTTCTGATCCCCGCAGCATGGTGTTTCATCAGGTTTCCACCTTTCTTATGTAATACCATCATTTTAGCATAATATTTTACATTTTACAAGGTGTTTTTTGTATGGGCTGTTGAGGGCCGCAAAGCAAATCGCGCCTACAAAAAGCCGAAAAAAGTGGCGGCTCAATTGCTCTGACCGACATGCTTAGGGGGTTTTTAACAGTATTATGTATACCAACTTTCAAGGTCGGCGTCTTATTCTTTTAAGCTGTTTGTTCCGGAGGCGTACCATCTATCAGCCACGCCACCATCTGTATTTCTAATATACGTCATATCGCCAACATTGTTAAGCTTTTCTTTCAAGCGCACGAACAAAAAATTTTTCTTGCATTCCTCCCTCAAAAATGTTATAATATTTTTTATAATTTGAAACGGAGGTAAGAAGTATGTTAAACATCAGAATCGAAAAAACGACGTCTCCGAAGCAAAAGCCCGCCTCCGGAGAGCCCTTGGGCTTCGGGAAGCTGTTCACGGATCACATGTTCGTCATGGACTACGCGCAGGACAAGGGCTGGCACGACCCCAGAGTCGTCCCTTTCGCGAACCTGTCGCTCTCCCCCGCTACCATGGTTTTCCATTACGGCCAGGAAATGTTTGAGGGACTCAAGGCGTACAGGTGCGCGGACGGCAAGGCCTGCCTCTTCCGCCCCGACATGAACGCCAGGCGGACAAACGCCTCAAACGACAGGCTCGTCATCCCGCGCGTCCCGGAGGAGGATTTCGTGCAGGCCGTGAAAGCCGTCGTCAAGGTAGACGAGGACTGGATCCCCACCGCGCCGGGCACGTCGCTCTACATACGCCCCTTTATCATCGCGACTGACGAGTTTTTGGGCGTAGCTCCGTCCAAATCCTACATGTTTATCATCATCCTCTCCCCCAGCGGCGCGTACTATGACAGCGGCCTGGCCCCCGTCGGCATCTGGATCGAGGACGATTATGTCCGCGCGGTCAAGGGCGGCATGGGCTTCGCCAAGGCAGGCGGCAACTACGCGGCCAGTCTCATTGCGCAGGTCAAGGCCCACGACGAGGGATTTTCGCAGGTACTTTGGCTCGACGGCGCCCAGCGCAAATACGTCGAGGAAGTCGGCGCGATGAACATCTTCTTCAAGATCGCCGGAAAAATCGTGACGCCGGAGTTAAGCGGCAGCATCCTGCCCGGCATCACGCGCGATTCCGTCATACAGCTTTGCAGATCTTGGGGCATCACCGTGGAGGAGCGCAAGGTGTCTGTCGAGGAGCTGCTCACGGCACAGGCCGGCGGCACGCTGGAGGAGGTTTTCGGCACGGGTACGGCCGCCGTTATCTCCCCGGTCGGCAAGCTGCGCTATAAGGACGACGTTATGACGATTCAGGACGGCGGCATCGGCGAACTGAGCCAGAAGCTTTACGACACGGTTACGGGCATACAACTGGGCGAGCTGCCGGATGAATTCGGGTGGCGGGTTTTTATTGATTAGGAATTAGGAATTGCAGATGGAAAAACAGGGCGGGTTTTGAACCTGCCCTGTTTATTTAGTGCCAATATTCTAATATTGTATCCCCAGCAGCATCGCAAAGAACGACACGATATACTGCCACCATTGCATCTTGACCGTTACCGTGCACTCAGCCTTTTTCGTCGAATCGGCGGCGGACGTCGCGGTGATCTTCGCCGTACCCGCGCCGACAGCCGTCACTTTACCGTTTTCGTCCACGGTCGCGATTTTCACGTTGTCGCTTTTCCACGTAACCTTTTTGTTCGTCGCGTGATCCGGCGTGACCTTTGCCTCAAGAGTCGCCGCGTCCTTGTAATTCAAGTTCAAAGTCGCGGGGGTCAGTTCGACCTTAGTGACCGGTACTGTGGCGGTGTTGCCCCTCGTGATAACCGTCGCCGTTGCTGTTTTGTTGCCATCTTCGGTCGTCACCGTTATCTTGGCCGTGCCGTTGAATCCCGGAATCAGCCGGCCGGCGGCCACAGCGGCCGCGTCCGCCAAATTAAGCTTGGTTACGTTAAACTTCGCGATATTTTCATCCGACGATGACAGCGTTACATTTTGGTTCGTCGCGTTTGAAGGGATCGTTTCAACCTTGATCGCGTATTGGTTGCCGTAATCAATGTAAAATCCGGCTCCGTCAGCGCCGGCATATGTGAATTTCACGCCGGTAACCGCTATCGGATTCTGTACATTGACCTTGATGGTGGCCGTTTTGGGGCCTGCGCCGTCCCCCACCTTTATGGTAAGCGTAGCTATGCCAACCGCATCGGCCGTGAAATAATATTTGCCGTTCGTGGTGTCTTTCTCCGGCTGGGAGATGAAACCCGTTGGAGACGCCGTTATGGTCACAGCTTCGGTCGTGTCGGCGGGCGTAAGCTCAAACTTGACCTCATAACGATAGGTTCTTCTGACAATAATTTCTGTGTCATTGACGAACGTGAACTTGACGCCGGTTGCGGCTACCGTTCCGCCCGTCACCGTAACCGTGCGAGTAGCGGTTTTCAGGCTGTTCGCGGAGGTCGCCGTGATCGTGGCGGTTCCGTTGTTTACGCCGTGGACGACGCCGTCCTGACCGACATAGGCTACGTTCTCGTTGCTTGACTTCCAGCGAACGACTTGGTTTGACACGCTTGCCGGAATAAAGGCCGCGTTAAGCTGCGCTGAGACTTTGGCGGCATCGCTTACATCAAGCGCAACTGTCGCGGGAGTTATGGAGATTGACGTTGCCTCATTATCGCCGCCGTCCAGATAATCCAGCGCGAAACCGTAAGTCGACGCGTATTTTGCGCCCGCGGTATAATCATACGTAAAGATCTTGAAACCGGCTATCTTGGCGTAAGCCCCGCTAACGTGGGTAAAGCCTACAGCATTGGCGCCGACTTCTATGACGCCCTTAGGAATCGTAATCTCTTTCAGGTTCGGACAGTTATAAAACGCGTCCTTTGCAATGACCTCCATCGTTCCCGGAATTACCACGCTTGTAAGATTAGTGGCTGAAAACGCCTTTTCGCCGATTGCTGTCACTGTATACTTACTGTCGATTTTGTCGGGGATCGTCACTGTGCCGGACATCCCGGTGTATAGCGTAATCTTACAGGTTTTTGCCGCTTCGCTGATGACATCGTAGTTGTAGTCCCCTGACACCGCCCCGATGTTCTCAGCCGCTATCGGCTCCTCCCTAGGCACAGGAGCCGCCGCGGAAGAACCAAACATCAGCGCGGGTACAGCCGCGAGCGCCATCAATACGGCCAGAGCAACGCAGAGCCTTGATTTTGTCCCTTTCTTCATTTTAATAATCTCCTTTTCAAAATTTATACAAAAATAGAACTTACATGATTTATTGTAAGGCAATTCAACGATATTTGCAATAGCTTATAGGATTTCTTAACTGTTTTTTAATATTTCTCTGTACATTTGCATAAATTTCTTTTTTGGATGTAGTCAAAATGCTTAATAAGTGCGGCGTGCCGAGACGTCACGCCCTACATTTTAACGCACCGCGTTTCCTAACAGCCAAATATAATGGGGTACGGGGCGATAGTCCCGTCAACAATTCTCAATTCGCAGCAAAGCCGCGCTCACCATCCGTATTTCTCCGGCCCCCACGTCCTCTCGACAAGTGTCTGCTCGTTGTAGATCAGCGTGCGGTCCGGCACATCCTTGTTCAGCGTGACCCCCGCCCCGACAACACTGTAGACGCCGACTTTCACGCCCGGCATCAAAATCGCGTTGACGCCCGTGCGGCAGTAGTCGCCCAGAAAAACCGCGTCGCCGCTGCCCCGGTGGAACTCCCTGCGCCCTTTGACTTTCTGCATGGTGATGAAGTCGTCGAAGCGCAGGCTGCCGCAAACCGTCGCGGCGCCCAGGTCGGTGTTCGTGCCAATAATGCCGCCCCATTCCATATAATGGTAAAGATAGACCCGGTCGAGGATCACGCCGTCAACCTCCGCCGCGTGGCTGACGATGCACTCGTTGCCGATGGTGGTGGCGCCCTCGATGAAGCAGGCGTTGCGTATTTTGCATTCGTCGCCGATGACAACATCCCCGCTGACGATCGCGCCGTTTTTGATCTCGGTATTGTCGCCGACGATGATGTTTCCCTCGATGATCACATTTTTGCCGATTGTGGAGTTTTTGCCCAGTTTCACGAAGCCGCCGATCACCGCCGTCGGGTCGATGGACGCGCCCTGCGCAAGCTCATTTTTCGTCAGCGCGCCGCATCTTCTGCTGTTGATTTCGCTGTTCGCGTCAAGGACGTGCCAGGGCTTGTCGATGTCAAAGACACGCTGTTTCGCCTCGACGGCCAAAAGCTTCATACCGCGCCGCATCTCCTCCTCGAGGGCGCTTTCGAGGTAGCTCTCAACCGGCACCATCATGCCGACCTCTGTGCTGCGGAAGCGGTTCGAGCTAAATTTCAGTGAATCAAAAAAGCTGTGCTTCAGCGCAAAGCCGCCGAAAAAGTGCGTAATTTTCCCGCGCGGATGACCGAGTATCCCGCTGACGCAACCGTCACTCAGGTCACAGCCGATCACATCGCCCGTCCTGTCACGGATCACGTCGACCAGTGCGGTATTTTCCCCGGACGAAGTAAACGTGTCCGCGAGCGCGCGCAAGTCCTCCGGCGCGGCGATCGTGTCGCCATGCAGCGCCAAAAAGTCGCCGTCCACCAGATCACGGGCTTTCAGCAGGGAAAAGGCCGTGCCTTTGGGCTTGTCGTCCGCGATCACTTTCACGCGCGTATCGTCGCGGAAATATGCAACAATCTCCTCGATAAAACGGTTGCCGACGATCACAATGTTCTCGAAACCCATTTCCACAAGCGCGTCCACGGAATACGCGACGATGGGTTTGTTCGATATCGGCATCATCACCTTGCAGCGTACCGACGCGTAGGGCCAGAATTTTGTGCCCTCACCGGCACAGAGAATCACAGCGTTTTTCATTTGTAGAATATTCCTCCGTTATTTTTAATGTGAATTTTTATTGTTTTTGACCTTTGCGTTGATGTAATATTTTGTTGTGTTTTGTAGTTGTACCCCTCCGGCACTGCGTGCCGGAGGGGTTGGAAAACATACAAATTATTGCAAACCCCGCGCCAGCGTATCAACCGTTTCGCGCAGCGAAAAATCGGTCAGCGTCTCGGGCATCCGGTTGTACTCCTCCATTTTTTGGAGCATCGCCCGCCCCGTTTCCACGTCCTGCGTACAGAAAAAGCCGTAGCACAGGTTCAAAACCTCCGCGCACAGGAAAAACTTCTCCGCCCAGCGTGAAAGCTCAGCGTAAAGCTTTTCGCCCTTGCGATTTCTCAATAAGGCACAGCATTCGTCAACATTGTCGATGTACTCTCGCAGTATATCCGCCGCGCCGGCCGCGTTCCCGGTCTGGAGCGCCGAACGCGCCGACGAAAGCGCCTCGTTGAGCATCGGCGAGGTTGACGCGTGCAGGCATGAGGTCAGCAGATGCTCGGCGAAAAACTTGAACGTCCCGAATTCTTCGCCGACGACCGTTTTCAGCGCGTAATCCCATGACGCGAGCGGGTCATATCCCACCGGGTTCCACAGATAGCCGGCCACCGTCAGCAACGGTATCTTCGAGGCTTCGCAGAACTCCATACAGTTTGAGATCAGCCCGGCGGAGTACCTGTACAGCTCCGGCTCGCGCCCCTGTATGTATCCCAAATGCATCTCGTTGAACATCTCCGCGTCGTTCACAGGGAAGTTGTCCCAGTACAGCGGTCGGTGCCTTGTTGCGTCGATGAACTTCATGGCCTCGGGCACGGTTATCTCCTGTGAGCAGATGTTCCTGCCCGTCCAGAAGAGGTTCACGTCCGGCTCAATCCCCTGTCCCAGCTTCGAGATGAAATACTCGTCGCCACGGCCGTGGTACTGGCGCGGACAGACCGTCAGCTCGGCGGCGCGGTCAAGGGCTTTCAGCTCGTCGTACACCCGGTTCGCCAGGTAAATGTGCGCGTTGACCGTTTCGCCGCCGAACCTTTCGATGTCCTCCGGGTACTGGAGCTGCGCGGGAATATCGTCCAAAAGCAGGCCGAACCGCCGTACCCCGATCCCGTAAAGCTGTTTGAGTTTGCCCATTAAAGCGCTGAATTCATCCTCGCTCGAATAAATCATGCTGAGTCCCGGAGCGATGCAGAACCACAGATCAACAAAGCATTCCTCCGCCGTCCGAATGATATCAAGCAGGGAATCCAGTTGATCGCTGGGGTACAGCTCACGCCACTTGTCACGGTGGTACTCGTCGTCTTTCGGCGCGTAAAAATACGTATTCATGCGGTGCGCGGACATGAGCCTGAGCATGTCCCTGCGCTGCGGAAAAGTCCAGGGCTGACCGTAAAATCCCTCGATATATCCGCGTCTGGAAAAAAGCGGATAATCCTCGATTTCGCCGATGAACAGCCGGTCAGCCTTGATCCGCCGGGCGATTTCGTGAAGCGCGTAATACAGCGCGCGCCTGCCGCCGTACACGATTTCAACGCTCAGTCCCTGCTTTGTTTCGCGCGACCTGATCACGTACTTTTCGTCCGTGACCGCGCGGCTTTCCTCGACATACGTCATGAGCCGGCTGTTTTCATGCTCGCAGGACAGTGTAATTGTGCCCCCAGCGCCGCATTCGACGCCGTAATCAAGCAGAATGCGCTGCGCCAATTCCCTCTCATTTTCGGGCAGTGATACCTTGGGCGTGCCGCTTAGGGGCGGCGCGTCACGCAGGTCTTTGGTTTTTTGCGGGGTTGAAAAGATCATGCTTTATTCTCCTTATATTACATTATATATGTGCATTTATATTGTCCAGCATCGCACTGGTCAGCTCCACGCCGCACAGCTTATACGCCGCGAATACCGCGCCGATTTCCGGCGGATAACGCAGCAGAAACACGTTTCTTTTGTCGTGCCGCGCCAGATTTTCTGTAAATCTCCCGGTAAACATGGGGGTATGCTGGAACACGCCGCCCCACAGCCCGATGGGCGCGTCATCTTCCACATGCCGCAGAACCGACATCGCTGTTTCAGCCAAATCGTCCGCCGACGACGCTATGAGCTGTCCCGCGACGCTGTCGCCGCTTTCAGCGCAGGCGCGAACCTCGCGCACAAACTGGGCGATCGAGCTACGATCCATCGGCGGGTCGTAAAACATGTCGATCAGTTTGTACAGGTCGTCGGTTTTATAAAAGCCGCGTAACGCCTGAGTCAGCGCCGTCGCCGGGCCGGAGCTTTCAAAGCCGCGTATCCCGGCGCGGATGCCTGCCAGCGAAATCGCGTAGCCGCTGCCCTCGTCGCCGAGGAGATACCCCCAGCCGCCCGCCGTCGTGATCCGCCCGCCGCCGTCACGCGCAATGGCCATAGAGCCTGTACCGCTTATGACGACGGCGCAGGAGCCGCCGGTCAGCAGCGTCTCCATCGCAACGTACAGGTCGCTGTCCATGCCGATATGTTCAGCCGCGATGACGCCGCCCGCGAACCTTTCAAGCTCCTCCTCCGTCGCCCGCCTGTTCAGCGCGGACATACCAATGAACGCGCCCTTGTACTCGCGCACACCTGTTTTTTCGGCGATATGTTCCAAAATCTCAGTCATGTTCGTGCGCGTTACGGCCAGCTCGTTTGAATAATAGTTGATGCTCCCGCCAACCTCGCGGGCCAGAATCTCGCCAAGGCTATTCACGGCAATGGCTGTGGTTTTGCTGCCGCCGCCGTCGATCCCCAGGTAGATGTCGTTTTTTTTCATTCAGTATACCTCACTGACATTTCGGTTTCCGGTTTATGTCTACAGCTCTTTCAGCCAATTCTGGTTTTCCGCATACCACTTCACCGTCGCGTCCATGCCGCGCTCAAAATCAACCGTCGGTTCCCAGCCAAGCTCGCGTTTTATCTTCGACGCGTCAATGGCGTAGCGCAGGTCGTGCCCGGCGCGGTCCGCCACATACTCGATCAGTTCCTCGCCCTTTGAAAGCTTTTGCAGGATCACACGCACGACGTCGATATTACGTTTTTCGCAGGATCCGCCTATGTTATACACCTCGCCGGGCCTGCCGCTTTGCAGGATCAGATCGACGGCGGCGCAGTGGTCCGTCACGAACAGCCAATCCCGTACATTTACACCTTTCCCGTATACAGGCAGCTTGCGGTCGTCCAGCGCGCGGGAAATCATCAGCGGGATCAGCTTTTCCGGGTGCTGGTACGGGCCGTAATTGTTCGAGCAGCGCGAGATCGTCACCGGCAGGCCGTAAGTCCTGTGGTAGGACAGCGCGAGCAGGTCGGCCGCCGCTTTCGACGCGGAATACGGGCTTGACGTGACGATGCGGCTCTCCTCCGTGAACAGCAGGTCTGGCCTGTCCAGCGGCAGGTCACCGTACACCTCGTCGGTGGAAATTTGGTGAAATCGGCTCACCGAGAAGCGGCGGCACGCGTCCATCAAAACCTGCGTGCCTAAAATATTCGTTGTGAGAAAAATTTCCGGGCCAGCGATGGCGTTATCCACATGGGTTTCCGCCGCAAAGTTGACAACCTTGTCAAAACGTTCCTGCTCGAAAAGCGCGAACACCGCTTCCCTGTCCGTGATGTCGCCCTTCACGAACTTGAATCGCGGGTCGCCCATCGCCCTGTCAAGCGTCCTGAGTTTCGCGGCGTAGGTCAGCGCGTCCAGGCAGACCACGTTCACGTCCGGGTACTTGTCAAGCATGTAGAAAATAAAGTTGCTTCCGATGAATCCGGCGCCGCCGGTTACGAGTATTTTCATAATCAATCTCCCCTTAGAATATTTCTTGAAAATTCCTCTTTGCAATCATCCCGAACGATGCCTTTGTTGAGGTTCAATCCCACAATCAGCTTCGCCTTCCTGTCATCCGCCGTCATAAAATCGCCCGATATCACATTCGCGTTGCCGAGATAAAACGGATTCGCGGCGATCGACTCTATCAGCCGCGGATAAAACGGCCTTTGCATCGCGTCCATTTTCCGCGGCGTTTTCAGACCAAGCTCCGTGCCGAAGCCTGCGGTCTGCTGCGTCTGGAACCAGTATATTCCCTGCGTCTGATGGTTGTCAAACTGCTTTGTGATCTCTTTTATGAACTTCTCTGTTTCCAAGCCGTGGAGTTTCGCCTCCCAGGGCAAAATCTGCTCGCAGTCCACGCTGTATTCATACGCGGCCCCGTAGTTGATGATCATATAACGCTTGCCCGCGCGGCGTATGCCGCCCATGGTCACGTCCGAAATATGGCCAAATTCGTGAAGCGCGTACTTTTCAGGCGCGAGCGCCTCCGCGATCATGCGGCTGACCTCTTTCGGGTCGGCTCTTGACGTCAGCTTCACCGGCCCGTAGGATGTCGGGTAATATTCCCGTATGTCAAAAATAAAGAACTCCGCCGGGCAGTCGTCCATGGCTTTGCGCATGTCGGCCAACGCTTCCGCAAAGGGTCTGCCTTTCGCGACACCGTGACTCAGCGCGATCCTGCCCTTTCTGTCCGTGTTGAGCCGGATGCAGAAATGGCGCACGCCCATCGCCGCCTGATCGTAAAGCGTGCCGTCCTGGCAGCAGGCCATCGCTGTCATGCCGTAGCTGCCCGCGTTGTGCGAGCCGGGCATGGCGATTTTGTTCAGCTTCGCGCCGTCGCTGAGATAGGACATCCATTTTTTCAGAAACACAAATCATTCATCCTTACAATTAGTAACTGGCGAAGATCTGCACCCAGTAATGCGTTCCGTCCGCCGCCTGCGCATAACCGGTTCCGATCATCGTAAAGCCCGGCTTGAGAATACTGTCCCTGTGCGGCTTTGAACCCATCCACATGCCCATCATGCTCTGAGGCATCGCGTAACCCTGACCGATGTTCTCGGCCCACGACATGTAATTGCCGGTCAGCACGGTCGTCCACCTGGAACCGTCCGGGCGCAGATGCTGCCCCTGAGCGTTCACTTTAAGCTCATTCAGCCTCGCGCATTCCTCCGCGCGTATCTGCGCCGCCGCCATGAGCGCGTTGTCCGCCGTCAGCACCGAAAAACCTGCTTTCGTGCGCTCCTTATTTGTCAGCGCCACGATATCGTTTCGCTTCGGGCCAAAATCCGGCGTCACAGGCTTCGTGGTTGCCGTAGTTGTTGTGGCTGGTGCTGCCAGTTTTGTGGTTGTCGTCGTACCGATGGCGTTGCCGGTTGTTGCAGATGAGACTGCCGGCTTTGTGGTTGATGTCGCAGACGGCACAGCGGTAGTTGTTGTTGCCGTCGGAGCCTCGGTTGCAGGTTCTATTAGCGTTTCCGTTTCCGTCTCAACGTATGTTTCGAGCGGCGCGTCCGCGTATGTTTCTGTCTCCGCCGTTGTATTCTCTCCCGCCGTCGGCGTGGCGGGAGAGTCGCCGCCGCCGGAGCATGAGGCAAGCGGGATCAGCAACGCGAATATTAAAGTCAGCAAAAAAACTTTTTTCATGATCAATACCCCCTATACACTGTATGAGATCATTATACAATTTTATTTGCCGGAGTTCAAGATTTTTTTTTGCATAAAATAGAAGAGGATATAGGGCGCGACGTTGATCAACGTTTTTTCGGCGCGACGTTCCCGGTACGCCGTTAATCAACATTTTTTTCGGCGCGCCGGGGCGTCGCGCCCTACTTTTTACCTGGCTGATATCTTTTTTGCTTGCTTTTATGTTGATAATAGCATATAATACAATAAAACTTTCGCGAAAACTTTAATAAAGGATGGATCATAATCATGATAGTAAAAATCGAAAACGAATTTCTGACAGCGGAAATAAGCGGCCTCGGCGCGGAACTCTACTCCATCCGCGACAAGACCGACGGCCATGAGTTTTTATGGCAGGGGCGCGAGGAAATCTGGTCCGGGCGTTCCCCGATTTTGTTCCCCATCGTTGGCCGCCTGATGGACGACAGCTACCGTTACAACGGAACTGAATACAAAATGGCCAAGCACGGCTTCGCGCGTGAAATGCCGTTCGAGGCTGTTTCACAGCAGGGTAACGCGGCGGTGTTTCTTTTGAAAAGCAGCGATGAAACTCGGACGCAATATCCGTTTGAGTTCGAGCTTTATGTCAGATTCGAACTAAACGGCCGCTCCCTTACGGCAACTCACACGGTCGTGAACAAGAATGACGGCGACATGTATTTTTCCATCGGCGGGCATCCCGGCTTTAACTGCGAGCTCGGCTACTCGCTGGTGTTCGACGAAACCGAAACGCTCCTCACCGAAACCATCGGCGCGGATGACGCCCTGCGCCTGCCTGACAGAACGCCAGTTCCCGGCGACGGACGCGAGATCGTGATCACCGGGGACATCTTCAACGACGATGCGCTGATCCTGTCCGGGCTTACGTCCAAAGCCGTGACGCTGAAAAGCCGGAACCATGACCGTACCGTGCGGTTCACCTTCGGCGACGTCCCATTTTTAGGCATTTGGGCAAAGCCCGGCGCACCGTATGTCTGCATTGAGCCGTGGTTCGGCGTGAACGACAACCGCGACAGAAAAGATGATATCTCCGAAAAAGAGGGCATTCAGCGGCTTGTAAAGGGCGGACAGTTTGAACTGGTTTACACGGCAGAAGTCAAATGAAGAACTATGATATAATCGTTGCCGGCGGCGGCGCGTCGGGACTCTGCGCGGCGATTGAGGCCAAGCGGACGGCTCCCGGCCTACGCGTTGCCGTGCTTGAGAAGCTGCCGCGCGCCGGCAAAAAGCTGTTAGCCACAGGCAACGGCCGCTGTAACATGACGAACTTTCACGCCTCCGAAAAGAACTACAACGCGCCCGATTTTGTCCGGCACGCGATAAATGTGTACTCCGTGAAAAGCAACCTCGATTTTTTTCGCTCAATGGGGCTTCTGACGGTCAGCGACGGCGAGGGCCGCGTCTACCCGATGAGCGGCACGGCCGCCTCCGTCGTGGACGCTCTGCGCTTCGAGGCGCGGCGGCTGAATGTCGAAATGATCTGTGACACACCCGTAAGCTCGGCCGAAAAATCCGGCGGCCGCTTTGTGCTGAACGGCGATTATGAAGCCGCGCGGCTGATTCTGTCCACAGGTGGCCGCGCCTCCCCCGCTCACGGCTCTGACGGAAGCGGCTATCAGCTGCTGGCCGCCCTGGGACACAGGGTGACCGATGTTTTCCCGTCGCTCGTGCAAATCAGGGCAGACTCCGCGTTCACAAGGCCGCTCAAGGGCATTCGGGTCAGCGCGGGTATTGAGATTCATATCGGCGGCAGGTGTGCGGATGAATCCTCGGGCGAGATTTTGTTTACGGACTACGGCCTTTCAGGCATTGCCGCCATGGAGGTCAGCCGTGTTGTATCCGCTTGGCAAAACGGCTCAAAAAAGGAGCGATGCACCGCCGTTTTGTGTATGATTCCCGCGCTTACACGGAGCGAAGCCACTGACTTTATCGCCGAAACCACGCGACGCGATCCCTCCCTCGCGATTGAGGATCTGCTCACCGGCGTGCTGCCGAAACGGCTCGCGCAAGCTGTATGCAAGGGCGTTTTGCCCTATAAGCTCACCGATCCGGCGGGGAAGCTCACGACGCCGCAAATTCTCGCGCTTTCCAACGAGATAAAAGGCAAATCCATTGATGTACAAGGCGTCAACGGTTTTGCGGAGGCGCAGGTGACGGCGGGCGGCGGCGCTCTTGACGGCTTCGACAGCGCCACGATGATGTCGCGTAAAATCGAGAACCTTTACGCCTGCGGCGAGTTGCTCGACGTTGACGGCGGGTGCGGCGGGTACAACCTGCAATGGGCGTGGTCGTCGGGACGGCTGGCGGGAAGAAGCGCGGCTATGCTTGAAATTTGAAAGGTATCGTCATCATCATGCTTAAACTCACCGAAATAAAAATCCCCCTTGACGCGGACAGCGGCGCGTTGCGAAGAAGCGCGGCCAAGCTGCTGCGGTGCGCGGAGAGCGATATCCTGTCCGTAAGCGTAACAAAAAAGGCCGTCGATTCACGCAAAAAAGACGACATTTTTTTCGTGTACAACGCGGAAGTTGAACTGCGCTTTGGAGATGAAAAGTGGTTCGCGAAAAGCGGTTCGCCCAGAGTTTCCAAGGCCGATCCGATTGTTTTCCCGGAGCCGGAGCTCCGCAGGACAAGCCCTCTGCGCCCGGTGGTAGCGGGCTTCGGGCCGTCCGGTATTTTCGCGGCGCTGACTTTGGCGCGTTCCGGACTCAGGCCCATCGTGCTGGAGCGCGGCCGGGACGCCGACCGCCGCGCCGCCGATGTCCAACGCTTTTGGCAAACCCGCAGACTCGATAAAAACTCCAACGTGCAGTTCGGCGAGGGCGGCGCGGGAACTTTCTCTGACGGCAAGCTGACCACGGGCATCAAGGACCCGCTGTGCCGCAAGGTGTTCCTCGAACTGGCGGACAAGGGCGCGCCCGGGAAAATTCTGTATGACGCGAAGCCGCACATCGGAACGGATCGGCTTAAAAGTGTGGTAAAGAATTTTCGTAAAGAAATTATAGACTTGGGCGGCGAGGTGCTTTTTGAGAGCAGGCTCACCGATATTATCATCGCAAACAAGGCCGTCCACGGCGTGACATATGAGGACGCAAGCGGCAAAAGCGCCGATATTGAAACGGACGCGCTGCTTTTGTGCGTCGGTCATTCGGCGCGTGACACCATCGAAACGCTTCACCGCGTGGGCGTCCGCATGGAACAAAAGCCCTTTTCTGTCGGCGCACGGATCGAACATCCGCGCGAGTTCATTGACAAGGCTCAGTACGGGAAATTTGCGGGGCATCCGGCCCTGGGCGCGGCAGACTACAAGCTCGCGTGCCATCCGCCCCACGGGCGCGGCGCGTACACTTTTTGCATGTGTCCCGGCGGAACCGTGGTCGCGGCCTCGTCGGAGGCGGGCGGCGTTGTCGTCAACGGCATGAGCGAGTGGGCGCGGGACGCTGAAAATTCGAACTCCGCTTTGCTCGTCGGTATTGAACCGCAGGACTTCCCGTCCGAGCATGTTTTGTCGGGATTCGCGCTTCAGCGAACGATCGAGCAGGCTGCGTTCAGACTGGGCGGCGGCAGCTACGCGGCTCCGGCGCAGCTTGCGGGCGACTTTCTGAGCGGCAGTCCGTCGGCGCGGTTCGGCGGCGTACGGCCAAGCTGTCCGACAGGGGCGGTGCCGTCCGACATCCGGCTTATCCTTCCCAAAAATGTGACCGACACCATGGCTGCCGCGCTCGTCAAAATGAACCGTATGCTCGACGGCTTCGCGATGCCCGAGGCGGTGCTGACCGCGCCGGAAACGCGCAGCTCGTCACCCGTGCGCGTGCTCAGGGACGAATACCGCCAGGCGAATATCATCGGGCTTTACCCCTGCGGCGAGGGCGCGGGATATGCGGGCGGGATTGTTTCTGCGGCGGTTGACGGGATACGGGGGGCATTCGCGGTGATTGAGAATGTTGGAGATAATCCATATTGAAAGGAATGACCATAACCATGCGTAAAAAACCCGACCCAAAAGCATTGTCCCTGATGGACGAGCGTTTCGGCCACGACACGCTTCTTTCACTTGCGACGATGGACAAAAAACATCCGTCCGTGCGCATTGTGAACAGCTACTACGAAAACGGATCGTTCTACACCGTCACCTATGCGCTCTCAAACAAGATGAAGCAAATCAAAAAGAACCCCGAGGTCGCTGTCTGCGGCGAGTGGTTTACTGCGCACGGCGTCGGCGAGAATCTCGGTCATGTCCTTGATGGAAAAAACGCGGAGATTATGGCAAAGCTGCGTACCGTTTTCGCCGAATGGTACGGCAATGGGCATACCGATGAGAGCGACCCGCACACATGTGTTTTACGTATACGGCTGACGGACGGCGTACTGCTCTCTCACGGCACGAAATATCAGATCGACTTTACATAATTCATACGTTGACAAAAATTTCATCATGCTGTATAATAACATGTGCAGGAAACGCATTCGTGCGTTACAAGCAACAAATAAACATCCTATACTAAATTCAAAAGGAGATAATCCCCCATGGACGACCCCGGCAGTACCCCGCTGGCCGCGCTTCAGGCGAATCTTCCGCTATCCTGGACCATTATATTGCTGATCGCGCTGATCGGCGTCAACGCCTTTTTTTCCATGAGCGAATTGGCCATCATCTCACTCAACGACACAAAGGTCGAGCGGCTGGCCGACGAGGGAGACAAACGCGCCCGGCGGGTGCGCAGGCTGCTTTCAAGCTCAAGCGGCTTTTTATCGACGATACAGATCGGCGTAACGCTGGCTGGCTTTCTGACCTCCGCCATCGCGTCCGACAAGTTCGTCGGCATGTTCAGCGCGCGCCTGACCTCGCTTAAGCTTCTGGACTTCATACCGGATTCCGTCGTTGTCGCCGCGGCGCTTATTATCGTCACGCTCATAACGTCGTACTTCACGCTGGTGCTGGGCGAGCTTGTGCCGAAAAAAATCGCCATGCAGTATCCCGAAAAAATTTCCTACAGGGTAGCCGGCATACTGCTGTTTTTCAAGAAGATGACCACGCCCTTCGTGAAGATTCTTTCGCTGTCCACAAACGGCATCGTTCGGCTGTTCGGCATGGATCCGGACGCGGAGCTTGAGTCCGTCACGGAGGAGGAGATCCTCATGATGGTGGACGTCGGCGAGGAAAAGGGCGTGATCGAGGACGTCCAAAAGGAAATGATCAACAACATTTTTGAGTTTGACGACATCAGCGCGGGCGATATCATGACCCACCGCACGGACATGGTCGCCATTGACGCGGAGGACCCGCTGGAGGACGTCGTCAAGCTGTCCATTGAGGAGGGGCGTTCGCGCATCCCCGTGTATGAGGACGACCCGGACAACATAGTGGGCATCATCTATATCAAGGATCTGCTCCCCTATATCGGCCAGAAAATTCCCAAAGAGAACACGCTGAAAAACTTCATGCGCAAGGCGTATTTTGTCCCGGAATCCAAGCGCTGCGGCGACCTGTTCAAGGAGATGACGGAAAGCCACATACAAATCGCCATCGTCGTGGACGAGTACGGCGGAACGGCCGGGCTTGTCACGATAGAGGACCTGCTTGAGTCCATCGTCGGCAACATGCAGGACGAGTACGACGACGAGGAGGATGAAATCTCGCAGATCAACGACACGACCTTCACCGTTGACGGTACGACGTTTATCGACGAGCTTGACGATCTCGTCGGCGTGACCCTGCCCGAGGGTGACTTTGAAACCATCGGCGGCTTTGTGATCAGCCGTCTGGGATTTTTGCCGCAGGACGGCGACATGAACGTGGTTGAGTACGAAAACCTGAGCTTTACCGTGATGAACGTGGAGGACCGGCGCATCGGCAAGATTAAGGTCGAGATACTTCCGCGCGGGGAAGATTCGGAAAAAGAAAAATCTAAAAAAGACAAAGTTTAGTAAAAAAGGAACAACAAGATGACAGATTTAACCGCCTACCAGTCCCTATCCAAAAACGCCCTCAAGCTCATGCGGATCACGTCGGCTATCAAGATGATGATTCTTGTCGTCATTCCGGCCGGCGTTTTCGCTGTTTATGCGGGGCTTTACTTTTCGAGCTCCGTGGGGCTGATTTTTTTCTCCGCCGCGCTTTTGCCTGCGCTGCTCTGCTTTATCATCGTGCCGAAAATCCGCTGGAAGCGGTATAAATACCTGCTCTCTGACGACCGTATCGAAGTTGTCGAGGGCATCCTGTTCACGCGCCGCACCATCGTCCCGATTGACCGCATATATCAGATCGACGTCAAGCGCGGACCGCTGGACAACCTCACGGGCGTCGCCAAGGTGGCGGTGACGACGGCGGGCTCTTTCGCCTCGTTCCGTTTTCTTGATCTGGAGATCGCCGACGGGATCGCCATGCACCTCAATGAGCGCGTCCTGAAAAAGATAAACGCAAAAGGAGCCGAGAAAGATGTTTGACTCCCCCAGGCGCAACCATTTTTCCGTGATCTTTGAGCGGCTGGCCGCTGTTTTGACCGTGTTCGCGGTGTTTGCCGTGAACCAGCTTAAAAGCTACGGCTGGGAAATCTTCACCGTAAGCTTTTACCGTGACCTTTTTCATCCCGCATCGGACGGCGGCGAAAGAACGGCGCTCCTTTTGTTCCTGGCATTCTTTGCCTTTATTGTTTTCTGCCTGATCCTCTCCTGTTACTACTGGCGCAGGACGACTTTTTATATGGAGGGCACGGACTTCATTTTCAGCCGCGATACAATGTTCAAAACAGAGTCGCGCCTGCCGGTCCAAAATATCTCGATGGTGAACGTGGAGCGCACGATCGTCGAGCGGCTCATCGGGACGGCGCGGGTCAAGATCGACCTGCATTCTTCGCGCACGGCAAGCAGGACTGACTTTAAGCTCGTACTAAAGCTGGCCGAGGCGCACGCCCTGAAAGACGCGCTTATGACACTCAAGGCAAACCACGCGGAAACCGCGCGAAGTTCTTCCCGGGAAGAATTCGGGGAGAAATTTGGTGAGGAAGCCGCCGCTGATTCCGGCGCGTCAGTCACGCAAAGCGCGACGGACAAGCCCGAGCGTTCGCCTACCGTATCGTTTTCAGCGGCGCAGGCGCTTCTTCACAAGCTGCTCACTTTCCCGGTTTTTCAGACATTCATTTCCATGCTTATGCTTTTCATCCTGCCCATGCTTGAGGCCGACGAAAATACCGACATGAGCCGCCTGTGGTTCGTGATGTTTATATCCCTCGCCGGCGTCGCCGGATCAATTATCATGGGCGCGGTCAACCTGAGCGGCTATCATGTGACGCAAAGCGGCTCCATGATCTACATAGACTGCGGCGCGCTGAACAAGAGAAACTACATGTTCGAGCGGGAAAAGATCACCGCGCTGCTGATCCGCCAGCCGCTTCAGGCAAGGCTGCTGCGGCTGGCTTCCGTGGATATCGCGGTGGTGGGACTCGGTAACGAGAAAAACGAGACGACACACCTGTCGCTCATGACGGACAAAAAAAACATCTCCCGGATAATGGAGCTGTGCGCGCCCGATTTTATCTGCGGCGGTGAAACGCTCAAGGGACGCTGGCCGACGCTGTTTACGTCACTGCTCCGCGCGATCCTGGTCGGCTTGCTTATGCTGGTCACCGCCGCGCTGTACGAGAGTTACCTGATCATCACGGCGTCGGTTTTCGTGTTGCTGCTCATCGGCGGAATTCTTGAGTACCGCGGCAAAACGCTGGCGGCGGACGGACGGCTCGTGCGCTACACGAAAGGGATCTTCGGGCGGTACGAGTACACCGTCAAGATCGGGGATATTCAGGACGTGCGTATCTACACGAACTTCCTGTTGAAAAGGGCGGGGCTTGCACGGATGAAGTTCACGATTATGTCCGCGGCGCAGTTTAAGACGCACAAGACGGGATGGTTTAAGATGGATGTGCTTGAGCGGATTGCGGATGTGGTTTTAAATAATTAAGAATTAAAAATTGTTGACGGGCTTCCCCCGTACCTCATTATATTTGGCGGTCAGGAAACATAGTGCGTTGCCTGACCGCCATTATAATGGGGCGCGGGGTGAAACCCTGTCAACAATTCTTCATTTTTAATTCTTAATTTTTCCCATCTTTTCTATTTTATCAGCTACTTCATTAAAAACCGGCTGGCAGTCATACGTCCCCGACGCGCCCTTTTCCTTGAGCACCGTGATCACATACTTCGGCTTCTCCGCCGGGAAGAATCCCGAATACCACGTGTTCAACTGCTCCCTGCCGTCCTTGTACACGCCGCTTTGCGACGTCGCGGTCTTGCCCCCGGCGTCCGTTTTTTTCGGGCCTTTCAGTGAGCTGGACTCCAGTGTGTACGTGAGAAACTCGCGCAGCGTCTCCGCCGTTTTTTCTGATATGACGCGCTGTGAAAACGGCGGCTCCGTCACGTTATAGGGCATACCTCCGCTGTCTATGAGCGATTTCACGAGATACGGCTGCCGGTACACCCCGCCCGACGCCACGCACAGCGTCGCCCCGGCGATTTGCAGCGGAGTCGCCGTGAGCTTCCCCTGCCCGAAAGAGATATTCGCGACGGCCGCCGCCGAGTCAAGGGACTCCGCGTCTGGCAGTACCCCCTTGTCGGAGACGATGCCGCCGGCCAGCTCGATCCGCCCGCCGAAGCCCATATAGTACGCAAGCTCAATGATCTCCTCCGCTTTGAACTGCTGCGCAAGCTCGATGAAATACGTGTTGCAGGAATTTTTCATGCCGTCGCGCATGTCCTGCTTGCCGTGGCCGCCGCGCTCGTGGCAGTGAAACGTCACGCCGCTTTTTTCGATTGAGCCGGTGCACTCATAGGTGAAGCTTTTGCTCACTCCGCTTTCAAGCGCCGCCGCCGCCACGACGATCTTGAACACCGAACCGACGCTGAACGCGTTGAGTGTCCTGTTCAGGAACGGCGAATTCCCGTCCCCCAGGCTTTCGGCGGGATTGGCCGCGTCGAAGCCGGGCGCGCTGGCCAACGCCTTGATCGCGCCGGTTTCCACGTCCAGCACGACTATCGCGCCGCACTCGAGCTTGTGTTTGTTCAGCGCGTCCTCCGCTATTTTCTGAATCTCCCTGTCGATGGTCAGGCAGACACCCGCCGGCGAATAATAGCCGTTATAGCTGACTTTGGCGGGCTCCCCCACAAGAACCCTGCCCCTCGCGTCAACCGTGTACGTCACGGAGCACACGCGATTCCCGTCACGCAAAAGCTCGTCGAAGCTTTTTTCAAGCCCGCAGACCGCCTCGCCGCTCCCGCTTTGGTAGCCGATGAGGTGTGCGAGCGTCTGGTTTTCGGAATAACGCCGAACCGCGCTCAGCATGATGATGTCCGGGCAGTCGATATCCTTCGGGACGGTGACCGCCACCGGGTAGCCCTTGCTCAAACGCCTGTACGCGTACTCGAACGTCTTTTTGTCCAGCGCCTTCTGAAGCGCCGCGACGGCCTGCTCCGTCGGACGCGCCACCGCGACCCTGTACTGCTGTTCGTTGAGCAGCGGACGCATCTCGCAGTCGTAGATAAACCCGCGGCTCGTCCCCGCCTCGACGGACAGCGTGCTGTTGACCGCGCCGGCCCGGGCGTACTCCCCGGAGATCAGCGTCAGCAGACGCAGGATGGTTGCGCCCACGAAAAAAGTGAACGTGAAAAATACGGCTACGACACGCTTGTTCATCACATCAGACCTTTAAAACATCATAACCATATTTTTGTGTTTATGGGCCTGCTTTATTCACTTGGCAAGGAGATGTTTCCGCGCCGTCCCAAAAACCTTAATGTTTTCTTAAA
The DNA here is from genome assembly GCA_009779495.1 of Oscillospiraceae bacterium. Lineage (GTDB taxonomy): Bacteria > Bacillota > Clostridia > Oscillospirales > Acutalibacteraceae > UBA1425. The sequence continues at coordinate 39,505 of WRED01000011.1, forward strand.
ATTTCGGGGACGCCCTTGTACGGGCCGCGTTTTTCGTATACAATGTAAGCAAATAATGGAAAAGAGGATTTTGCTATGAAAAAGCTTATGTGCTGTCTTATGACGTTTGTCCTGTTGTCGGCTTTTTGCGTACCGGTAAGCGTTGCCGCGTCGGCTAAGGAGGACTCAGGTTATCCCGCATCGGCATCCGATGCGAACCCCTACGCGCCGATGATCACATATGTTAACGCCTCTGGCCAGCCCGTCACTCACGGCAACACCTTTGGGCTTGTGGTTTACGCGCATCTGCCGGAGGGCGCGGACGGCGAAATGAGCGTTGAATGGTACCACGGCGATACGCTTGTCGCAAGCGGGGCTATGCCCACCGGCGCCATAAGTATTGAGATCACCGCCACACCGGATATGCCGCTGGAAACCTGGTTCCGCGCGGTTGTGATCAACACATATATTGATGAAAGCGGCCAGGAGCAAACGGCCTGCGCGGCGCAGGACCTGCAAGTTTTGGTGTCGGAGCGCAACGCGCCGATGTTTTGGGGCAACCACCATAATACCGCCATTATCGGCAAACGCTTCAATACCTCCGTTAGTTTTCTTGAGGTAAGCGGCAAGTTAAGCGTTGAATGGTATCTTGACGGGAAACTCGTCGCAACCGGGCAGACGCTGAATATCCCTGTCACGGAGGACATGTATCCGAACGCCCTGTTCAGCGTGGTCGCGACCAACACCTATGTCGATGAAAACGGCCAGACGCAAGCTGCCCGTTCCATGTACTATGTATCAGAGCGGGTTGATTATCCTGCCCCGTGGTACACAACTTTGTTTTATTGGGCGATTGCGCCTTTTGCGCTTTTATTGCCTTTCATGTTCTTTGGACCCGGTTTGCTTTGGAATTTTTTGTTTGGCTGGATGTCTTGACGAAAATCGACATTGCCTTATGAATAGAATCAGGCGGGGGTTTCGGCCCCCCGCCTTGGTTTTTGCGGCTAAAATCGTTTTATACAATCAATCCTTCTATTTCCGCCGCTTCAAACACATATGCGGAATTGCAGAAGCTGCACTTTGTCTCAACCGGCTCGCCGCCGCTTATAAGTCTTTCAAGTTCCTCGCGGCCAAGGCTCGCAAGCGCCTGCCCGTACCTCTCGCGCGAGCAGTTGCACCGATACTCTATGGGAGCTTCGTCCAATATATCCAGCGGTATCCCATCAAGTACCCGCGCCGCGATTTCCTCAAGCGGCGCTTCGCCGTCAAACAGCGCGGAAACCAACTCTATGCGCCCGACGTTTTCCTCGATTTTAGTCACCGTCGCCTCGTCCGGGAACGGCAGCAACTGAATCAAAAAACCGCCCGACGCGCGGCAAGACAGATCCCGGTTGACCAAAACGCCCAGTGCGCATACCGATGGCGTCTGCTCGCTTTTTACAAAATACGCCGTGACGTCCTCGGCAATCTCGCCCGTCACGATCTCCGACACGCCGCAGTACGGCTCCGAAAGCCCCAGGTCTTTCAAAACATACATCATTCCCTGCCCGATCGCGCCGCCTACGTCCAGCTTGCCCTGTTGATTCGGCGGCAGCTCGGCCGACGGGTTATCGGCGTAGCCGCGCACGTTACCCGCGCTGTCACTGACGCAGCAAACGGTTCCGGCAGGGCCGTCGCCCTTGAATTGCAGGGTCAGCGTGTCGTTTTCGCTTTTGAGCCCGGAACCCATGAGCGAGGCCGCCGTTAAACAGCGTCCCAGCACAGCCGTCATGGTTTTTGACAGGCCGTGAAGCTCACAGGCCCTTTGCGTGACGGCGGCGGTGTCGGCGGCGACGATCAGCGCGCTGCCGTCGCGGGTTATGGCGCGGAGGATGGATGAGGTTCTCATGATGGATTTACCGCTCTTTCTTACGATTGAAGTTAAAAAACTGTTTTCAACAAATTCTAAGAATAACATAAATAAAAACAGTTATTTTTCCAAAATAAACTATAATAATATCTTTTTTCTGCTATAATAATAAATTGAAGCTTTATAGTCGTTCTACTTCAAAAGCGTCCAAGGATTTGCGAGGATTTTTTTGTTCCCGCAAGGACAAAAGCGCAGGAATAATTTGTTTATTCCGAGGCTTGCTTACAAGCCTCTTGCATTTCTGGACACAGCGGGAACAATCCGTGCGCGGGGAACGAAAAAAGACCGCAAAGACTGGACGGTTTTGAAGTAGAACGACTATCCGCTTTAATGAAATATTAAAAAATTGGAGCGAGGAAAATTGAAGCATTATCTTGAGGAAGTCAGCCAGGTCCTCCAAAACACCAGGAGCCAGACGAACGGACTGACCGCCGCCGAAGCGCAGGACCGGTTGACGCAGAACGGTCCGAATAAGCTGGCCGAAGCGAAAAAGGATTCCTTAATCAAGCGTTTTTTCTCCCAGATGCTCGACCCGATGATCCTGATCCTGATCGCCGCCGCCGTCATTTCAACCGTCACATCGTTTTTGAGCCATGAGGGCGGGGGCTTTGCGGACGTCATTATCATTATGTTTGTCGTCGTCGTCAACGCCGTCTTGGGCGTGTATCAGGAGAGTAAGGCCGAAAAGGCTATTGAGGCGCTCCAAAAAATGGCCGCCGCTACAACAAAGGTTCTGCGTGACGGCAAGGTCGTCGTCATACCCAGCGAATCGCTTGTTGTAGGCGACGTGATCCTGCTTGAGGCCGGCGACGCTGTTCCTGCCGACGCGAGGATCATCGAAAGCGCGAGCCTGCAAATCGAGGAGGCCGCGCTGACCGGCGAAAGCGTCCCCGTCACGAAGTTTATCGAAATGCTGAACTTAGGCGGTCAAAGCGATATTCCCTTGGGCGACCGCAAAAACATGGTCTACATGGGCAGCACCGTCGTCTACGGGCGCGGCTCCGCTGTCATAACCGCCACGGGCATGGAAACCGAAATGGGTAAAATTGCCGATGCTCTGGCAAAGGCGGAGGAGGGACAGACCCCGCTGCAAATCAAGCTCGCCCAGCTCAGTAAGATTCTGACCGTGCTCGTTTTGGGCATCTGCGCCGTCATTTTCGCGGTCGGAATTATCAAAGATGGCCTAACCTTTGACGTTATGCTCGAATCCCTTTTGTTAGCCGTCAGTCTGGCCGTCGCCGCGATACCCGAGGGACTTGTGGCCGTCGTGACCATCGCGCTGTCCATCGGCGTCACGAACATGAGCAGGCGCAGCGCGATCATCCGGCGCCTGACCGCCGTGGAAACCCTTGGCTGCGCCCAGATCATTTGCAGTGACAAAACAGGTACGCTGACTCAAAATAAAATGACCGTCGTCGAGTCTTTCGGCGAGGACGAGAAGCTTTTGGCCACAGCCATGGCGCTGTGTACCGACGCGGAGATAGACGAGTCCGGCGCTACTCTGGGCGAGCCTACAGAGTGCGCTTTGGTCACATACGCGTACAAGCTCGGCCTGCCGAAGAATCAGCTCAAAGCGGATTTCCCCCGCGTGGGCGAGGCTCCTTTCGACAGCGCACGCAAGATGATGAGCACGCTTCACAGCCTCGGCGGCAAAATTACGCAGTACACCAAGGGGGCGCCGGACGAGGTTCTCAAGTGCTGTACGCATTACCTCAAAAACGGCGAAAGGCTGCCTCTGACCGGCGAAGTCATGGATGAGATTATGGCGCGGAACAAAAAGTTCGCGCAAGGCGCCCTGCGCGTTTTAATGTCCGCTACGCGTGAATATGACGCGATACCGGCTGACTTTGAACCGAAAACCCTTGAGCGTGACCTTTGTTTCATCGGTCTGACCGGCATGATCGACCCGGTTCGCCCCGAGGTCAAGGACGCCATCGTCGAGTGCCGGGGCGCGGGCATACGCCCCATCATGATCACCGGTGACCATGTGGACACCGCCATGGCCATAGCCAACGAGCTTGGCATTCTCACGGAGGATACCGTCGCGGTGACCGGCGCGCAGATCAACGAGATGAGCGACGAGGAGTTCAACGAAAGGTATCAGAGCATCAGCGTTTACGCCCGCGTACAGCCTGAGCATAAGACGCGCATCGTCAACGCGTGGCGCAATTCCGGCTTTGTCACGGCCATGACCGGCGACGGCGTGAACGACGCGCCCAGCATAAAATCGGCCGACATCGGCGTCGGCATGGGCATCACGGGCACGGACGTGACGAAGAACGTCGCGGACATGGTTTTGGCGGACGACAACTTCGCCACGATCGTCGGCGCGGTCGAGGAAGGCCGACGCATTTACGACAATATCCGCAAGGCCATCCAGTTCCTGTTAAGCTCAAACACCAGTGAGGTACTCAGCATTTTCGTGGCGACGATTATGGGCTTCACGATCCTCAGGCCGGTTCATCTTCTGTTCATCAACCTTGTCACCGACTGCTTCCCGGCTCTTGCGCTGGGCATGGAGAAAGCCGAAGCGGATATCATGCGGCGCAAGCCCCGCAGCACGAAAGCCGGTATTTTCTCCGGCGGCGTAGGCGTGGATATCGCGTATCAGGGACTCATGGTGACGGTGCTGACCCTTGCGGCGTTCTTTCTCGGGCATTATATTGAGTTTGGGGACTGGCACATCGGCAATAGCCCCGACGGCACGACAATGGCGTTCCTGACAATGAACATGGCCGAAATTTTCCACGGCTTCAACATGCGTTCCCAGCGCGGGAGCCTGCTGAAGATGAAAACCAAAAACAAGTCGATGATCTTTGCCGCTATAGCGGCCTTGGCCGCCACCACGGCGGTTATCTATGTCCCTTTCCTCTCCGACGCGTTCGGATTCACGGACATCAGCCTCCTGGAATATTTTGTCGCGATGGCGCTGGCTGCGGCGGTGCTCCCGGTGGTTGAGGTGACTAAAGCGTTTCAGCGGAAATTCGGCAAGCATTAATTTTTGGTATAACAGAAAAACGGGTACGGATTTCAAGGCCGTACCCGTTTTTTATTTTACTGTTTTAGACCTTTGTGTTGATGTAAAAGTTTGTTTTATAAGGTAATTATACCCCTCCGGCGCTGCGCGCCGCCTCCCCTTACAGGGGAGGCATGGTACGAGCCGCCATCAAAGCCTCCCCTACAAGGGGAGGTGGCACGAAGTGCCGGAGGGGTTGGGAAATTCAACGTCACTACAGCATCAGCACAAGGATTGTAAGCGCGGACAGCACTAAAATAAACGCGATCGTGCCGGCATTGTGTATCATTACACCTTTCGGCAGCAGCAGGGAGGCCGGTGAAAACCGAAGAAGCTTGCGCTTGCCCAGCAGGACCAGCGCCGAAATAATACCGATACCCGCCAATAAAACCGCCGCCAAACCCGCAAGCATTATGCCGGTTTCCTCTCCGCCAATTTTTAACATCAAAATCGGAACGGCGCTGCCGAAAAAGTTTACGATTATATGCGCAATGACAGCGTACTTGATCGTACCGGAGTAGTAGGTCAGCCCGGCGAAAACCAGTCCCAGGATGAAAGCGTAGGGCACCTGCGCCAGGTTTGCGTGAAATAACGCGAAAGTCAGCGCGCTGAACAGCATGTATGGCTTGGCACCGAAAGCTCCCAGATATTTGAACAGCAGTCCGCGGAAGATATACTCCTCCACCAGCGGCGAGACCAGCACCACAAAAGGCAGCATAACAAACGGGTTGCTACCCAACACAAAGTCTGTTAAGGGATTTGTTACCTCACCGCCCTTTATCTGCGCAAGCAGTCCGTACAGCAGTGTGCCGGCAAGGTTGATCGCGACCGTCGACGCATAGCAAACGAAAACCAGCGGGACGACTGTACCGGCGGATACGCGGCGTTTCTCCGCGGCGGACGGCATCGGCTCAAGCCCGCGCAGAATCAAAATCACCGCGGGAAGCGCGAGCAAATAAAGCGGCAGGAAGTTGACAATGATCGGCATCCAATCGATGACCGCCAAAGCAGGAATATTGTTGACCAAGGCAATTAGGGCGCCTGCGCCGCCCTGTTGCAGTACAACCATCACCAGCAAGGCAAAGCCTATGCGGCTGAAACGCCGACGGGCTTCTTTTTTGCTAATTTCGGCAATTTCAGTAGTTTCAGCAGTTTCGGTCAGCGTAACTTCTGTGGCCGTTATGTCTGTTGTCATTATAATGATTATTCCTTTCTAGCATTTTATACAGCACGTTTATTGCTGCGTAACTTGCGCCTTGATCGCCGCGTTGATCTCCTCACGCTTCGCCAAGTGCCACTGATCGTCCCTGGGATACTCGCTGAACGTGATCGCCCCGCCCGTATCCGACTCAAGCAGCGATACGGTTTTTTCGCGCCCGATCAGGCTTTCCAGCAGCTGCAAGGCCCGCATGTCCTGTATCGCGTCATAAAAAACCTTGAGCCTCAGCGAAACCAGCGGCTGCCCGCCGTCGCCCGGGTACACGACATAAGCATCGCCCGACGGGAATGCCCCGCCCGCGTCACTCGTCTCAAACGGGTCGATCTCAAAGAGCGACAGACACGAATACCAGAAATTGTAGCCCCACTGCAAAAATCCTTTTACGTCAAACTTGTACATCTGATATCCCAATACACGGTTACGCTGGGACGGCATAGAGAAAAAGCGGTTGGATACGTAATTCGAATGCTGCCCGCAGCAGTAGTACGTCCACAGCTCCGGCACGTTGCCGATGAACGGCTCTATGTGGTTGTTGGCCGGGATCGGATTTTTGATGATCCCTTTTTTGTAAAAATCGTAGTCCGACAGCGCGTCAATGACCCTGCAGCCCGGGAAAATCTCGTTTATCAGCGCGGCACGTTTTTGATACGCGCGGATATCCTTTTGGCCCGGTTCGTCCGACACGTGGAAGAAACAGCGTTCGCGAATTCCCTGCGCGTCAATAAACGCGTTTAGCGCGCGGGCGAACTGACGCAGGAAAGCGGTATACTTTTGGCTTGCCGCCCATGTTTTCCAGCCGAAAATCTGCTTCTCCTTTCCGTCGGTGAAAGCCATGATCTTCGGCGCGTGCATCGCGCCCCATTGCGTGAACAAGTGCGACATCTCGAAGTATTTCACGCCACATCTGTCACACATTTCGACCCACCGTTTCAGTTTATCGAAGCCGAACTCGTATTCGTCCCTGCCCGTAACCGTAACGTCCGTAAGCTGAACGGTGGGACGCTCGCCGCCGGCCTCAGTGTCCAGCGGCGGCGTGAACAGCGGCGTCAGGATGAAGTTGATTCCATGCTGAACGGCACAGCTCACGTAGTTTTCGACGATGCGCCAATATTCCTCGCTGAACACCTCCGCCTTGTACCGCGTGGACAGGCAGTCCGTATGGAACCAGTGGGTGCAGATCAGCGTCTGCTCAGGCAAGGCGGCGCCGATGATCTCGACGGCGATCTCCGCCGAAGCCTCCTCCGCGCCGGCGGAAAAGCGGAGCGATACGCCATACTGTCCGGCGCCGGAATCTCCAGCTATCTCGAACCACACGCTTTTCCACTGACCTGCCTTTAAGCGAAGCTTGCCGCAGATGGGCCTTAGCAAATCAGGGTAGAGTCCGCTTTCGCTGACTTTGAAATAATCGTCGTTCTCCCCTGTGCTCATGGCCAGATTCGACGGGATCGGCACGACCTCACAGGCCGTTATGTTCAGCGGCGACAGGGCCGTGATCCCTATTTCCGCGTCGGCGTCCGAAAACAGCGCGGCCTGAAACGAGCCGCGTTCGCCCAAGAGCAGCGAAAATCCGCCGAAGCCGCAGCCGCGCGGCTCCTCGTCGTGGAACACCTTTTTCAGGGAATCCAGGGGGATGCATTTTAGCATGTAACTGTCTCCTATCAATATCAATTTGTAATATAACGCCGATTATTTTTTCATGCCCGCCAATTTTTGATCTTTCTCATACGAGCTGACGACCGCGTCCATGACCGCCGCCGGGAAACCATGTTCCTGCAATGCCCTGATGCCCTCAATCGTCGTGCCGCCCGGCGTGCACACCCTGTCTATCAGCTCATAGGGATGCGCGCCGCCCTGCGCGACAAGCTTCGCGCTTCCCAGCACGGTTTGCGCGGCGATGCGCAGCGACAGTTCCTTGCTCACGCCGATCTTGACTCCCGCCCGCGCAAGCTCCTCCACAAACATGTACGCAAACGCCGGCACGCAGCCCGCCATCACGCTGAACTGCGAAAAATACGCTTCGTCCAGCTTTACGGCGTCGCCGATAAGCGAGCAGAATTCGCGCATGAACTCCTCATGCCGCGGCTCTGCCAGGTCGTTTAAGCAATAAGCCGTCATCGCCCCGCCAATAGACGCGTTGATGTTCGTCATGATCCGGGCAACGGGCAGGCGAAAGCTCAGCAACGACTCGATGTACTCAATCGACAGCCCCGCCGCCACAGAAATCAGCAGCGGCTTGTTCGGGTTACTTTTGAGAGCGTCGCCGATGTCCGACAGCAGCTTCGGCATATCCTTCGGCTTGACGGCCAGCACGACGGCCTCCATGCTCCCCGCGATTTCATCCGCGCTTTCCGCCGCGCTGACGCCGTGCTTTTCCGCGCATTCACACGCTTTTTCGGGGAATACGTCGTACACCCAAAATTCTGGCCGTAATAAGCCCGGCTCCGTTTTCAGCTTGCTTCCCCCGATGATCGCGTTTGCGATGTTGCCTGTCCCGATGATTCCTGTTTTCACAATCTATCAATTCCTTCCCAAATAAATCTTATTTTTCGGCTCTTGTCATTTTTCGCTGTTCTTAACTTCTGGTTCTTCCGCTTCCTCTGTCTCCTCGGAGTCAAGCTCCGACGTACAATTCGGGCACCGCGTAGCCTTTATGTTGATTTCCGACTTACAATACACGCACTTTTTCGTCGTCGGCGCAGCCGGAGCCTCCTCCTTTTTGCCGGCGTCCATCACCCTGTTGATCGCCTTTACGATGAGGAAAACCACGAACGCCATGATGAAAAAGTTCACTACGGCGGCGATAAAATTCCCGTAGCTGACAATCGGCAGCCCGAGCTTCTGCGCCTCCTCCCGGGTCATGCGCTCTACCGCTCCCAGCACGATGTACCAATCCGAGAAATCAACGCCCCTTGTGAACAGGCTTACGACAGGCATCATCACGTCGTTGACCAGGGAGTTGACGATCACCTGAAACGCGCCGCCGACAATGACGCCGACCGCAAGCTCAAGTACATTCCCCCGAAGAACGAACTTCTTGAACTCCCCCATGAATCCCTTGGACTTCTTGCGCAGCTTCCCGCCATCGGGTATAATGGGGATATCTATTTTCTTTGACGAAAAAAACTTAGCCATTTCTGATCCTCCGTTATACTACTCCACAGTTAGAAACATAGAAAAATCAAGCAAAAAGCTATGATGTATGGATTTTTGCACAGAATTTTTCGTCATGTTTCTTGCTGCGGAGTAGGATTTATGTATCGTTAATTTTTATTTTAACATTTTTCAAAAAAAAAGCAAGCCCTAAAAAATATTTGCATTTTTTTTGACATTGGTATATAATATCAAAGTAATCAATAGCTTCTAAATCAAAGGACTGACAGCCATGCTTCTCACCGCCGATGTCGGCAATACAAATATCACCCTTGGCGCTTACTCTGGCGGCAGGCTTATGTTCGTGTCGCGGCTTTATACCGAGCGCGCCCATACCGTTGACCAGTACGCCGTCAGCTTAAAGCTCCTGCTTGAGCTGCACGGCATATCCCCGTCGGATTTCAGCGGCGCGGTCGTCAGTTCCGTCGTGCCTGAACTAAGCCTGATCATCTGCGGCGCGGTCGAAACTCTCACGGGCGTCCGTCCGCTCACCGTCTCTCCCGGCGTAAAGACGGGACTCAATATTCTGACGGACAATCCCGCTGAGGTCGGCGCCGATTTAGTCGCAGGAGCCGTGGCCGCCGCCGCGAAATATCCCCTGCCCTGCCTTGTCATGGACCTGGGTACTGCGACGAAAATCAGCGTCATCGACGAAAACGGCGCGTTTTTGGGCTGCACGATCTCGCCGGGCGTCGCGATCTCCCTCGAGGCGCTGTCCTCCAGGGCGTCACTTCTGCCGCGAATCAGCTGGGAAACGCCGCGCAAGGTGATCGGTACAAATTCTGTGGACAGCATACAGTCCGGCGTCGTGTTCGGCGTGGCGTCCATGCTCGACGGCATGTGCGACAAGATCGAACAGGAGCTTGGGCGGCCCGCCAAAACGGTCGTCGCGACGGGCGGCCTGTCGAAGGACATTGTGAAAAGCTGCCGGCGCGAGGTCATTACAAACCCGGATCTGATTCTTGAGGGACTGAAAATTATATACGAGAAAAATGTGCGGTAATTATAGTAAAGCCGTGTAGAGAACGGCCTGTTTACATGCCAAAATTTTGCGTCGCATCTGATTTATCAGAGCGGCAGCAAGGAGGAATATAAATGTCAACAAAATCTCAACAGCAAAAGCTCCGAGCACTCGTCCTGACCTCGATCTTCGCCGCGCTCATCGTCGTGATGACCGTAGTTCCGTACACGGGCTATATCGCCTACGGCGTCATCGAGATCACTACCCTGCACATCGTCACCATCATCGGCGCGGTCGCTCTTGGCTGGCGCTATGGCGCGGTCATCGGCGGCGTGTGGGGAATTACCTGCATCGCACGGGCGTATCTGGCGTTCCCCATCTATCTCGACTTTGGTTTCGGCAACTTTTTTGTGGCGTGCCTGCCGCGTATCCTCGTGGGTGCGGTGGCGGGGGCCATGTTCTTCCTGCTCAAAAAAGTAAAGCTCAACAGTTTTGTGGCCGGGGGGATCTCCGCCGCCGCTGGAACGCTCACCAACACCGTGCTCGTGCTCACGGGCATGAACCTGTGGCTGCGTTTTCACGGTGAGGAATACTCTGAATTTTTCGGGCTTTTCCGCTCCATCATAAAAACGCTGGTGGGTGTCAACGGGCTTATCGAAATCATCGCGGCGATCCTTATCGTGCCTGTTGTGTACAAGGCAATAGAAAAATATACTGCTAAAGGGATTTGAGCGGCAAACGGTAAGCAACAATCAAGGAACCTCCCGAAAAAAGCAACCCGGAGAAAGAACTTACTTTCTCCGGGCTTTCTTTTGCCATGAATTTTATTCTTCCGTCTCCGACGCTTCCTCAACGGCCGCCGGGGATTCTTCTTCAATTACCGGAGCAGCTTCCTCAACGGCCTCTTCTTCGCCTTTCTCCATCGGGTCGAGCAGCGCACGGATCGACAGGCTGACGCGCTTCTTCTCAAAGTCAATGTCCGTGACCTTGACCATGACCTTGTCGCCCACCCTGAGCGCGTCCTGCGGCTTCTCGATGTGGCGGTTGGCGATCTGCGAAATGTGGATCAAGCCGTCGATTCCCGGCATAACCGTGGCGAACGCGCCGAACGCCGTCATGCCGACGACCTCGGCCTCGGTCGCGGTGCCAACAGGACAGTCGCGGCGCAGAATCTCCCAGGGGTTGTCCTCCGCGCGCTTGTAGCCCAAGGATATCTTTTTCTTCTCATCGTCAAGCGCCTTGATGTAGACCTCAATCTCGTCGCCGACTTTTAATGCCTCTGAGGGGTGCTTAATACGCTTCCAGGAAATCTCGGAAATATGTACCATACCGTCCACGCCGCCGATATCGACAAACGCGCCGTAGGCCGTGAGCGATTTCACCGTCCCCTGGTAGACTTGTCCCGTCTGAGCCTGCGCCCAGAACTCCTCGGTCTTTGCCCTGCGCTCCTCGCGTATGACCGCGCGGGCCGAACCGACAGCGCGTTTACGCTGCTTGTTCACCTCGATGATGCGGAATTTGATCTTCTTTTTCAGCAGTTCTTCCAGCGGCTGATTGCGCGATTCCGTCGCCAGTGACGCGGGAATGAACACCCTCACGCCGTTTGCCGTCACAAGCACGCCGCCGCGCACGACGTCGGTCACCAGGCCCTCAAAAATCTTACCGTCGGTCTCACCCTCCATGACGTCGATCCACGCCTTGGCCGCGTCGAAGCGCTTTTTGGAAAGCATGACGGTGCCCTCGGCGTCGTTCGTTTTCATGATGATGAGGTCAAGCTCGTCGCCGATTTTCAGGTCGGCGGCGGGGTTCGCCAGCGGATCGTCGCTGTACTCGTCAACGGGAACAAAGCCCGCGTGCTTCCTGCCGATATCGACCTGTATTTCAGACGGGGTTATCCCCATGACGACGCCTTTCACCTTTTGATCGGTGCTCATGCTCTTGAGAGATTCCTCCAAAGCCTCGGTGAATTCCATTTCGCCGTCCGGCTTCGTTTCCGCGGAGACTTCCGCGTTATCGCTGTCCGGCTCCGCTTCCACGGGAACTTCCCCGGAAACTTCCTCGACGGCTTCCGCGCTTTCGCACGGCGCCTCTTCTTCGGAGATCGCCACATCGTCATTCGACTTTGACTGTTCAGTTTTCACCTCCTCTGTATCCGCTGTCTCCAAAGCGGTGTTTTCAAGCTCAACTGAATTTCCTTCCAAAATCTCGGACATGGTTTTTAGTACCTCCTTATATTTTACGGAGCACAAGCTTCCGTAGTTACGCCAATTCCCTGCGCGGCCCCCAAATCGAACCCGCGCTACTGCCGCATTTTATATTGTATCAAATATTTTCGCATTTGTACAGAGGTTTTTTAATAAATTCGCAACAATTTTACGCAGTTCTTTTTGTGAGCCGTCACGGAAGCCCGGCATCTATCGTCAAGCCACGTCTAACATCTAAAATCTACCATCTAATGTCTAAGCTCCCAAAGCGCGGTTATCCGCCCCATGATCATCCGCGACGCATCCCGAAGCTCCCGCGTCGAACGCTCGCCGTCCGTAAGTCCCAGCTCCTCATACGGGATCATCTCGCCGACGCGTATCGTCAGCCTTGAGCGGAACTTCGGCTTCTCCGACGCGTAAATCGACACCGGCAGTATATCCGCCTTGGCCGCTTTCGCGATGAGCGCCACGCCGGATTTTCCCTGTGCGGGCTTCAGGTCTTTCGAGCGCGTCCCCTCGGGAAATATCCCCAAAACGCCGCCTTGCTCAACAATCTTGATGGAATACTCCACAGCGGTTTTGTCGGCGGTTCCCCTGCTGATCGGGAACCCGTTGAGGTGCGTAAAGAAAAAATTGACGAACGGATTGTCAAACAACTCTTGCTTGCCCATGAAGTGCATGGTCCGGGGGAAGCCTGTGGCAAAAAAGAACGGGTCGATTGACATAATGTGGTTCGATGCCAAAATAAATCCGCCGTCTTTAGGAATGTTCTCCAAGCCGATGTAATTGACTTTCATCATCAGCCTGCGCAAAATCTTGCCGATCGGGACCAGCGCTTTGTAGGTCTTTCTGTCACGGACAACGCTGTAGTCAAATTGCTTCATAAGAAATATTTTCTCCCTTCAATTACGTCTATCACAGCTTGGACCGACTGCTCAAGCGTCAGCCCCGTCGTGTCTATCAGCACCGCATCGTCCGCCTGCCTGAGCGGCGCGACGGCGCGGTTTGAATCGTTGTAGTCGCGCTTGATCATGTCCTCCAAAACTTCCCCATAGGTTTCGCTGGAGCCTTTTGCCCGCAGCTCGTCAAAGCGGCGTTTGGCGCGAACCTCCGCCGAAGCCGTGAGGAAGATTTTGATCTGCGCGTCCGGCAGGACGACCGTCCCGATGTCGCGCCCGTCCATGACGCAGCTGTTTTTCCGCGCGATATCCTTTTGCAGGCCGAACAAAAACTCGCGCACAGCCGGGACAGCCGATACGTTCGACGCCGCCATGGACGCCTCATGCCGCCTGATCGCCTCCGATACGTCCTCGTCACGCAGGAACACGCGCTGCTCACCGCCGATGAACCGCAGCGATATCTCCACGGTTTTCAGCGTTTCCTCCACCTGCGCGGGATCGGCCGTGTCAAGCCCCTGCCGCAGAACGTTGACTCCGATCGCGCGGTACAGCGCGCCCGTATCGACGTAAATGATGCCGAAGCGCGACGCGGCACGCTTGGCTATTGTGCTCTTTCCCGCGCCCGACGGACCGTCGATGGCGATGTTGATGACATTCATACTTTTTACCATTCCTTGTTTTGTTTTACGGGGCGATGAGGATATGATACTTATCTTTTAAGCATATTTACGTTTTCAACATATAAAGATATTTCACCGCAATTCGGGCAAACGGCGACTTTCGGCTTCTCAATCCGAACGGAGAACGCTCCCGGGCTGTCAGCGATTATGATTCCGTAGCCGTGACGCTCTATCCTGATTCCGCAATTTTCAACCATCTCTGTTTCGCATCTGACGCATTTCCTCATTTTTGTTTCCTCCTGTGAAAATATAGGTACAACACATTCGATAGTGCTTATATTATACGTGAGTGACAAAACGGATATGGTTGCCATCCGGGTCACAAAAAACCATATGGCGCGAACCCCACGGATTATTTACAGGAGGTTCAACGATTGAAACATTCATTTTAAGTAACTTTTTATATTCCTCATCAACATTATCTGCGGAAAACCATAATACTATTTTTTCATTTATCGTATCGGCTACTTCACCGTCATCCCAAATCACAAAACCGCCCCCGCTGTTAGGCAGATTTATATTAAAGTGAACACCTTCGCCGACGGCCTCAGCGCCTAATACTTCTTTGTAAAAATTAACCATTGCAGCAATATTTTTCGATTTAATATAAAAGCCCAATAATTTCACATCTGCACCTCCGAAAATATCAATTATCCAATGCAGGAAAGGATTCGGAATCCGTCCCCTACATTTAGCGCACTGCATCGCCATACCCAAAAATTTTACGCAACTTCTAGGGCGTGTTTGAAAAATCCCCGTGTGCGGATTTTTGAGTGATTTTTTCGCCCGCACAAGATAAAATTTTGAAAGAATACTCCCGTATTTTAAGAAATTTTAACGCAGTGCGGCGGAAAAA
>WRED01000012.1 GCA_009779495.1 Oscillospiraceae bacterium
TGGACTCAATGCCTAAATCCGTTTTTCGATGTGCTTGGTGTCGTCCATTTGTGCCGCAAATGGCTTGACTGCCTGCTTTTTTAGAAGTGTTCTATACACTTCCTTTATAGCATAGCACTGACAACCAGCGTGAGGAAAGCATCGAGGGCCAAATCCGCGAGTGCAAAGCCTACGCCGAAAAGAACGGCATTACCGTCCTGACCACCTACATAGACCGCGCCTTTTCCGCCAAGACGGACAACCGCCCACAGTTCCAGAAGATGATCAAGGACAGCGCAAAGCACCTGTTCGATGTGGTGATCGTCTGGAAGTTGGACAGGTTCGCCCGCAATCGCTACGATTCCGCGCATTACAAGGCCATTCTGCGCAGGAACGGCGCGAAGGTAATCTCCGCGACGGAAACCATCGCGGAGGATTCCACGGGCATTCTGCTGGAATCCCTGCTCGAAGGCTATGCTGAGTTCTACTCCGCAGAGCTTTCAGAAAAGGTCATTCGCGGCAGGACAGAAAATGCTCTCAAGGGCAAGTGGAACGGCGGTTGCCTGTCCGTTGGATTGACGATTGACAGCGATAAGCACTATGTCCTCGACTCGTTGACGGCCCCACTGGTTCTGGCGGCGTTCGAGCAGTACGCCAGCGGCAAGTCAATCAAGCAAATCGCGGATTGGTTGAACGACAACGGAATCCGCTCGCGGCACTGCAGCCCATTAAGCATCGACAGCGTGACGCGCCTGCTGCACAATCGTAAGTATATCGGCGAGTACAAGTACCGTGATATTGTTCATGAGAACGGTATTCCCCTGATTGTGCCCGTGGAGCTTTTCGAGCAAGTGCAGGCGCGTCTTGAGAAAAACAAGAAAGCCCCTGCGCGTTACAAAGCCCGCGAGGAACTTTATCTGTTGACCACCAAGCTTTTCTGCGGCGAATGCGGGGTGTTCATGGTAGGCGAAAGCGGCACCAGCAAGACGGGCCGGGTACACCAATACTACAAATGCGTCACCGCGAAAAATAAGAAAACCTGCAGGAAAAAGACAGTGCAAAAGGACTGGATTGAAGAAACCATCATGCGCGAGGTCATACGGGTTCTCTTTGATGATAGGGCAATCCAGAGTATCACGGACGCTGTTTTGGATTTACAACGCAGGGAAAGCACATCCCTTCCGCTACTGCGAAAACAGCTCGCAGACACCCAAAAGGGCATTGAAAACATACTCAATGCCATCCAGCAGGGCATCTTCACTTCCTCAACGAAAGAACGCCTGGAAGCCTTGGAGGACACGAAGCGCGACTTGGAGATACAGATACTGCAAGAGGAATTGCACCGCCCACTGCTGACCGAGGAAAAGATCAAGTTCTGGTTATGCAAGTTCCGCGAGGGGGATTTGAAAGACCCAGATCACCGGCAGCGCCTGGTTGACAGCTTCGTCAATTCGATTTACCTTTATGACGATCGCTTCGCAATTACCTTTAACTACAAGGACGGGAGCAGAACGGTTTCCCTTGGCGAAATCCAGAGTTCGGATATAACCGCAAATACCCTGCCAAATATAACCGCAATGGATTTGATACCATTCCATTGCTTCGAAAAGTCCGGTATTGCTGGACTTTTCCTCTTTCTGAGGTCAAAACCGCCACGTTTTTACGGCGGTTTTGACTTTCTTTTTTTGCACCGGGAATACCCCTAACACATTAAAACACATCAGGCACAGTTCCCATTTTTCTCATGATTCCCATGTCAGCATCAAATTCCAAAACTTCTGTGTGACCGAGTAAATGTTTATTTGCCCCATAATAATATTCCGCCAGGGTTTCCGATCTTTTTGGGTGCATGGATTTTTTCAAAACAACATACGTATCTGCATCGTTGATGAAAGATAAATAAAAAACTGCCTCATTGACAGATCCCATTTTTGCACTTGGAATATTGCCGGTTTCTGTCCACGTATAGCATTTGCATTCCGCGACAATTAGTTTATCCTCGCTTACCACATCGAAGCGGTGCGCTTTGGGAGGGTTGCCGATGGAAAAAGAACTATTGCGTTCAAATTCCATGTGATATTTATTTTCAAACCACTTTTTTACACCAATTTCAAAATCCCTGCTAACTGTTTGATTTTGGCTGTTGTGTTGGTGTTCATAAGGATACCTATTTTTCTGTCCTTTAATTTTCATCCAATTTCAAAACCGCCATAAACGCCTCCTGCGGCACCTCCACCGTTCCGAACTGCCTCATGCGCTTTTTACCCTCTTTCTGCTTTTCAAGCAGCTTCTTCTTGCGCGTGATGTCGCCGCCGTAGCACTTTGCCAGCACGTCCTTGCGCATGGCCTTGACGGTTTCGCGCGCGATGACCTTGCCGCCGATCGCAATCTGAATCGGTATTTCGAACATCTGTCGCGGGATGTTGTCCTTCAGGCGTTCGGCGATGCGGCGCGCGCGGGCGTAAGCCTTGTCGGCGTGGATGATGAACGACAGCGCGTCGATGATATCGCCGTTTAACAGCACGTCCAGCTTGACAAGATTCGACTTGCGGTAGTCCGACAGCTCATAGTCAAAGGACGCGTAGCCCCGGGTACGTGATTTCAGCGAGTCAAAAAAGTCGTATATGATCTCGTTGAGCGGCAGCTCGTAGTGTATGTCCACACGGTCTGAGGAAATATATGTCATGTCCTTGAACACGCCGCGCCTGTCCTGACACAAGTCCATAATCGCTCCGACATATTCCGGCGGAGAGTAAATGTGCGCGTTTGTGAACGGTTCCTCGCTGTAATCAATCTGGGCGGGGTCGGGGTAGTGTGTCGGGTTGTCGATCTCCAGAGCGGACTTGTCGGACATGTGAATTTTATATATGACGCTTGGGACCGTCGTCACCAGATCCAGATCATATTCGCGTTCCAGGCGTTCCTGGACGATTTCGAGGTGCAGAAGCCCCAAAAATCCGGCGCGGAAGCCGAAGCCCAGCGCGCCCGACGTTTCAGGCTCAAAGGACAGCGCCGCGTCGTTCAGCTGCAATTTTTCCAGTGCTTCGCGCAGCGCCTCGTAGTCCGCGCCGTCGGCCGGATATATGCCGCAGAAAACCATGGGCTGCACCCTGCGGTAGCCGGAAAGCGGCTCTGCGGCGGGCTTCGCGGCGTTCGTAACCGTG
The DNA here is from genome assembly GCA_009779495.1 of Oscillospiraceae bacterium. Classification (GTDB taxonomy): domain Bacteria; phylum Bacillota; class Clostridia; order Oscillospirales; family Acutalibacteraceae; genus UBA1425. The sequence continues at coordinate 3,144 of WRED01000012.1, forward strand.
TCGCCGACCCGGGCGTCGCTCACGGTTTTGATCGACGCGGTGATGTAGCCCACGTCGCCGGAGCACAGCTCCGCCATCGGCTCCATCGCGGTCGCCCGCATACAGCCCACCTCGACCACGGTGAACTGCGCCCCCGTCGCCATCATGCGCATGGTATCCCCAGCCCTGAGCTTGCCGTCCATGACGCGGACGTACACGATGACGCCCTTATAGCTATCGTAGACCGAGTCGAATATCAGCGCGCGGAGAGGCGCGTCGTCGTCGCCCGCCGGAGCTGGGATGTCCGCCACAATGCGCTCCAGCACCTGTGAGACGTTTTCGCCGGTTTTCGCGGAGACGCGCGGCGCGTGCGAGCAGTCCAGCCCGATCACGTCCTCGATTTCGGCGGCGACACGGTCAGGCTCGGCGGCCGGCAGGTCGATTTTATTGATGACAGGCACGATCTCCAGGTTGTGATCAAGCGCGAGATACGTGTTGGCCAAGGTCTGCGCCTCAATCCCCTGTGACGCGTCGGTCACCAGCAGCGCGCCCTCGCACGCCGCCAGCGACCGCGAGACCTCGTAATTGAAGTCCACGTGACCGGGCGTGTCGATGAGATTCAGCACGTAGGTCTGGCCGTCGCCGGCCTTGTAGTCGAGCCGGACGGCGTGGGCCTTGATGGTGATGCCGCGCTCGCGCTCCAGATCCATTTTATCAAGGAGCTGTGCCGTCATGTCGCGCAGGGCCACGGCGTCGGTCAGCTCAAGCAGGCGGTCCGCCAAGGTGGATTTACCGTGGTCGATGTGCGCGATGATGCTGAAATTGCGGATGTTTTCTTTTGGCGTTTGCAAAAAGATCACGCGTAACAGGGTTGTCCTGATTTGTATAACTCTGTTACTTTCCCCTTTCGTCAATTTTATATAAGTTTAATTATGGACTATTCGCCGACAAAAATCAAGGCTTTTTATACGATTGCGCAAAAAAACAGTGATCAGCCGTCCTCTGCTACTGCCGATCACTGTTTGAAAATACACATACAAGCGGCGTTTATTCAAGATCGCTTTGGCTTTCCTGACCGCCCCCGGCGCCTGACGCCTGATTCCCGCTTTCTAAATTGCGGCACCTGTCCCTCTGCGCCGAAATGACGGCCAAAGTATCTCCCAACTGCAGAAAAATTGTTGATGCCAGGTTCAGGTCGTCGTCTGAAAGCCCGCGCGAAATCGCGTTCGCGAGAGCCGTTATGCTCATCGTCAGCTCGCAAGGATTCATTATTATCACCCATCCTTATAAAAGAGGTATAACCATACTTATTTTATGAAAGAGCTTGATAAAAAGTGCGCCTGCGAATGCAAAGCCCCCTGCCGCATGGCAAGGGGCTTTGATCGAGGGCAAGCATTACAGGAGGTTTTGCAGCCACTCGACCACCAGCCGCATCGGTCCGCTGAGCAGCGGAAGCTTGTCAACCCAGAATTGCAGATAACCGATGATTGATTCGACCCAAGGCATGAGATAACCTCTTTTCAAAACTGATAAACGGTTTGGCTTCCGTTTCCATACACATTATAACGTACGCCGTGTTTGCTTTTCAACCATCAGTTTGTTGTAAAACATCGTGTAATCCCCGTTTTTCTGCATAGACGTCGGTTTGCATACAAATTTAAAAAAATTAACCTTAAAAATGAAAACCCATCGGTAGCAAGGGTGAGATCGGGTCTTGACATCCGCTTTTAAATGCATTATAATATACACATAGTCTGTTTCACAACTGACAGTTTGTTATATAACATTTTGTGATCTGCATGGCAGCACAAAATTGTTGGTTTGCAAATAATTTTAGCATACTCAGACGGGAGATTTTAGTCAATGAAAGAAAGCAGAAAAACACAGTATACCCGCAAGGCCCTGGCGGACGGCATGATTGAATTGATGAAAAGCAAGCCGTTTGACAAAATTACAGTTAAAGAGCTTTGCGACTGCGCAGACATCAATCGTTCCACCTTTTACATGCACTACGAGGACATTTATGCTCTGCTGCATTCCATCGAAGATGATACCCTCGACTGGATGCGAAAGGTCTTGGGGGAATTGTCTGGCACATGGCAGGAAAACCGGGAAGCGGCGGTTCATTCGCTGCAACGCTTCTTCGAGTATATGGTTGAGAACAGCAAATACCTACAAGTACTCATGAGCGAGCAGGGCAATATAGCCTTTCAAAAGCAAGTGTTCTTTTCGGCTTGCCAGGCCTGTGACATTACCCCGGAGAGCAAATTCACGCCTCCTTTTAGTGAGGATATCCGATTGATTTATGTGGTCAATGGCGGCGTCGGAATTGTGCGGCACTGGCTGAAAAACGGGCTGAAAGAAACCCCGCGCGAATTGGCAGAGACGATCTATGATTTAACGCTGTCGATTCGGTAAAGCGGCAAACAGCCCGCATAAAAGAACACAGACGCGGCACATAAAATGCACCGCGTCTTATAATCTACAATCCACAATCTAACGTCTAACTTTCAAACTGACTGTTATAAAGCTCCGCGTAAAACCCGCCCCCGGCCAGCAGCTCCTCATGGCTGCCGCTTTCGACGATATCCCCGCCGCGCATGACGAGTATCAGGTCGGCGTTGCGGATGGTTGACAGGCGGTGCGCGATCACGAAAGACGTCCGCCCGGCCGTCAGCTTGTCCATCGCCTCCTGGATAATGACCTCGGTGCGCGTGTCAACGGAGCTTGTGGCTTCGTCGAGGATTAAGAGCGGCGCGTTCTGTATCATGGCGCGGGCGATTGTCATCAGCTGCTTCTGCCCCTCCGACAGGCTCGCCTTATCGTTGAGCACGGTATCATACCCGTCGGGCAATGTGCGGATGAAGTGGTGCAACCCCGCCGTCTTGCAGGCGGACACGACATCCTCATCGGTCACGCCCTGCTTCGCGTAGATGATATTTTCCTTGATGGTGCCCTCGAACAGCCATGTGTCCTGTAAAACCATGCAGAACTGCTCATGTACGTTCTCGCGCGGCACTTCGCTGATGGGCGTACCGTCAAGCAAGATCTCGCCGCCATCCAGCTCATAGAATCGCATCAGCAGATTGACCATAGTTGTTTTACCCGCGCCGGTCGGCCCGACGATCGCGATCTTCTGCCCGGCTTTCACCTCGGCGGAGAAGTCGTGGATAACCGTTTTTTCGGGTACGTAGCCGAAGTTGACGTGCCTGAATTCCACATCGCCCTTCACGCGCTCAGGCAGAGACAGCTTGTGTCTTTCGTCCGGAAGCTCGTTTTCGTCGAAGAACTCGAACACGCGCTCCCCTGCCGCCGCCGTTCTTTGCAGGTTGTTGAACGCCTGGGCGATCTGCGAAAGCGGCTGGGTAAACAGGCGGATGTAGATCATAAACGCGACGATGACGCCGAACTCAATCCTGCCGTTCATCGCCAGCGACGCCCCGACGACGCAGACGGCCACATAGCCCAGATTGCCGACAAATCCCATCAGCGGCATCATCAGCCCCGACAGGAACTGGGATATCCAACCGCTGCGGTAAAGCTTCTGATTGATCGCTTCAAAGGTTTTTTTCGCGCCCGCGCCGCCGTTATAGGCCTTGACGACGTTGTGGCCTGAATATATTTCCTCGATATGCCCGTTGATAACGCCCAGCTCGCGCTGCTGCACGGTGAAATATTTCTGCGACCGTTTCACGATCAGCATCATCAGCATAAAGCCGATAAAGCTTGTCCCCACGGCGGTCAGCGCCATGATCCAGTTTGTTTTCAGCATCATAAACAGTGAGCCGATAAACATGGTAATGGCGGCTATGAGCGAGCCTAAGCTCTGCTGCATCGTCTGGCCGATGGCGTCCACGTCGTTGGTCACGCGGCTGAGAACGTCGCCGTAGCTCGTCTTGTCAAAATATCGGAAAGGCAGGCGGTTGATCTTGCGCGATATATCCGTGCGCATACCCTTTGTGAGCCTTTGCGTGACGGTGGCCATGATGTAGCTTTGGGCAAAGCTCAGCACGATCGAGCAGCAGTACAGCGCGACCAAAGACCACGCGATGCGGCTTACGGCCCCCATGTCGATGGCCCCCATCACGGGAACGCCGTTCACGAGCGCGGGCAGACCCCTGAGAATCTCATTGGTCATGTTCTTGATCCTGTCCGGCCCAAGTATTTGGAGTGTCGTGCCGAAAGCGGCGGCGACAAGCGATATGATGATGGCGGGAAGGTAAGCCCTTGCATAGCGGATAAGCCTTGCCCACGTCGCTTTGAAGTCTTTCGGCTTTTCAACGGGGCCGTGCCCGCCCATAGGCCCGCGCGGGCCTCTCGGCCTTTGTCTTTGTTCACTCACGGCTCAATTCCTCCTCACTCAGCTGGCTTTCGGCAATCTCCCTGTAGACCGCGCAGGATTTCAGCAGCTCTTTATGCCTGCCGGTTCCCACAACGCGGCCCTCGTCCAGCACGACGATCCTGTCGGCGTCCATGATGGTGCCGATGCGCTGCGCGACGATCAGGCTCGTGACCCCAGCCGTCTCTTTTTTCAGCACACTTCGCAAAACGCGGTCGGTGCGGTAGTCCAGCGCGGAGAAGCTGTCGTCGAATATATATATCTCCGGCTCGCGGCAAACGGCTCTGGCGATGGCAAGCCTTTGCTTCTGCCCGCCGGAGACGTTCGCGCCCGCCTGAGAGATGTCGGCGCCGTACTGCCCGTCCATTTTCTCGACGAACTCCGCGCCCTGCGCGATATGTACGGCGCGGCGTATGTCCTCCTCGGTAAATTCATCCCTGCCGTTGTCGCCGTAAGCGACGTTCGACGCGACGCTCCCCTTGAACAGCACGGCTTTCTGCGGCACGTAGCCTATTTTATTGTGCAGCGACTCAAGGGTGTACTCCTTAACGCCCACGCCGTCGATCAGCACCTCGCCCTCCGTCGCGTCGAAAAAGCGCGGCACAAGGTTGATCAGCGTGCTTTTGCCGCTGCCGGTTGAGCCGATGAACGCCACCGTCTCTCCCCTTTTCGCTGTGAAGCTTACGTCATGCAGGACGTATTCGGCGGCGTCGGGGTACTTGAAGCTCACATGACTGAACGTAACCGCTCCCGAAACGCCCGGCAGGCCTTCCGTGAGCGGCCCGTCGGTGATGGCGGGCGCGGTGTCCAAAACCTCGTTTATGCGCCGGGCGGCGACCATGGCCCTGGGCGCCATGACGTAGACCACCGCCAGCATCACAAACGACATGATGACCTGTATCGCGTAGGAAGAAAACACGACCATGTTGGAGAACAGCGTCAGCTTTTCCGTAACGTCGGCGGCGTTTATCAGGTACGCGCCGATCCAGTATATGGCCAGGCTGATTCCGCTCATCATGAGCGTCATCATGGGCGTCACGATCGCCATGCTGCGGCTTGTAAAGAGGTGCACATCCGTCAGCGCCTTGTTCGCCGTCTCAAATTTACGTTCCTGATAATCCTCGGCGTTATAGGCACGGACGACGCGAAGCCCCGTCAGGTTTTCCCTTGTGACGCGGTTGAGGTTGTCGATCAGCACCTGCATGGTTTTAAACTTCGGTATGACAAAAATCATGATGAGGATAAAGACCGTGATGAGAAAAAGTACGGCACCTCCCGTCGCTATCGACCACTCGGGACGCCCTTTCCCGGCAATTTTCGTTAATGCCCAAACCGCCATGACCGGCGCGCGGATGATGACCTGCATGCCCATCGCAAGCAAAAACTGCACATGTGTCACGTCGTTGGTGGAGCGCGTTATCAGGCTCGCGGTGGAAAAACGGTTGATCTCCTCCATGGAAAACGACTCCACCTTGCTAAACAGCGCGGAGCGCAGCCTTTTAGAATATGACGACGCGACCCGCGCGGCCAGAAAGCCCACAATGACGGCGGAAAGCAAGCTCCCGAACGCGCACAGGAGCATATAGCCGCCCGCTTCCCAGATCTCGCTCATAGGGCTTCCGGGCGTCTGTACCAGTACTGTGATTTTCTGCATGTAATCCGGCAGACGAAGCTCAAGCCAGACTTGCCCGACGATAAAAACGGCGCTGACCGCCATTTGCAGCCACTCGCCGAATTCCAGATACTTCAAAACTTTCCGCATAAGCTATTTCTCCTGACTGTTATTTTGTGGCATCCCCGCCAGTCTGCCGATGATACGGACATATTCGCGCGCATCGTGCTCGCCCAGCATTTCAAGCATGTTCGCGACGTCCTCCAACGCGGTCCGCCGGTGCTGCTGCGCAAGCTCTTTTCCTTTCGGCGTGAGCCTGACCAATACTTTCCTGCGGTCCGACGTGTCGATCTGACGTGTGAGAAGCCCCTTGCTTTCCAGGTTGTTCAACATCGACGCGGTTCGCGCGGAGCTGACGTTCATTTCGCCGCTTATCTCTCCCGGCAGAACATCGCCGCCCTGACCGGCGATGTAGTGCAGGACAAACACTTCCCCGCGCATGGCCTCGTCAACGCGCCCGCGGGAGCGTGATCTATGCAGCTCCTGCATGTTTTCCATAAGCTCGGCGGCCAGTTCAGCGTAATCCATCTGTTTATCACCTCAACGCGATTCTGTATTTCGCCTAACAGTGTTACATTGTAATCGTGTTAGCACAGAATGTCAATAGGTAAATTTGTTTGTTTACAGTTTTTTCATAAAACTTCTCATGAAAATGTAGAGGTCGGGGATGGAACCCCGACCCTACAGAAAACGCGGCTTTGTAGGGCGCGGCTTCCATGCCGCACCGCTTGAGTTATTGACATTACTGCAATCATTTGCCCATCGGATCAATATTCGTCTGATCAATCAAAAACACCGGCCTGTGTTTAACCTCAAGATATATCCGCGCCAGATACTCCCCGATAATGCCGAGCGACAATAAAACCAGCCCGCCGATAATGAGGATCGCGCATATGATCGAGGGATATCCCGCCACGTCACTGCCCGAAACAAGCGTACGGACGATGATATACGCGGCGTAGACCAGTCCTACAAAGCTGCACGCCGTCCCCAAAGCCAGCGATATCTTCAACGGCATGACGGAAAAGCCGATGATGCCGTCAACGGCGTAGCTCAAAAGGCTCCCGAAAGACCACTTTGTCTCCCCGGCGGCGCGCTGCCTGTTCTCATGGTCGAACCACCTTGTGTTAAAGCCGACCCAGCTGAAAATGCCCTTGGAAAAGCGGTGATATTCCGGCAGGGACACCACAGCGTCCACCACCTTGCGCCGCATCACGCGGAAATCCTGGGCACTTTGAGGAATATCGACCGAGCTCATTTTGTTGATGAGCTTATAGAACTGCCGCGAAAACGCGCTCTTGAATTTATTTTCGCCGTCGCGGTCGGAGCGCTTCGCCGCCGCCACGTCCAGAGCGGGATCGCTTTCCAGCGCGTCCAGCATGTCGAGGATCAGCTCGGGAGAGTGCTGCAAATCGGCGTCGAGAATACAAACGTAATCGCCGGATGAATATTTCATCCCGGCGAGCATGGCGGCCTCCTTCCCGAAGTTGCGCGAAAAGGAGATGTATTTGACTCTTTCGTCCCGCTTCGCAAGCTCTAAAACCGTTTTCAGCGTACCGTCGCGGCTTCCGTCGTTGACAAAAAGAAAGCGGAAATCAAACTCGGGACGCTTCCCGGCGACCTCGCTCACCTCTTCGTAAAAAAGCGGGAGCACGGCCTCCTCGTTGTAGCAGGGGACGACAAGATCAATTGTTTTCATCCTCAAACCTCAATACCTCCTTATTTTAACAACTCCGCAATCGCTTTTTGCAGCTGAAGATCCTCATCTACCTCAAGATGCTCCAGCCGCGCCTCGGTCTCGTCAGGCAACGCGACCTCGAAATCCGGGATAAGCCCCACGGTGTCGAAGCTCTCGCTGCGGTAGGGCCTGATCTTCGCCACGGTCAGGATCACCGCGTTGCCGTCGGCCAGCTTGTGCGCCTTTTGGGACGTCCCGTTGCCGCTCGTCCCCGCGCCGATCAGCGACGCCTTTTCAAAGTCCCGCAGGACGCAGGCGAAAAGCTCCGCCGGTCCCCCGGTCCTCTTGTTGACGAGCACGGTCATCGGCAGTATAAGGTCGCTCGACGAGGACGCGTGGGAGTAAGCGACCGACCCGTCTCTGTCGATCAGCGAGACGAGCACGTCCGTTTCCCGCGCGCACAGGGGCGTTATGCAGTCCGCTGCCGCTGCCGCGTACTCGACGCCGCCCTCCGACGTGTTGCGCAGATCGAATATGACGCCTTTCACCCCGGACTCGCGCAAATCTTCCACAGCCCTGCGCAGTTGGTCCCTGGTGTTGGCGTAAAAGGCGGAAATTCTCACATAGCCCAGCTCGCCGATCGTCTTGTGCGAAACGGAAACATAGCTGTAGCCGATCGTCACCTTGAACTCCTTTAATTCGCCGTCCTGCCTGCACGTGACGTCTACGGTGGTGAGATTATCGCCCTCGAGCCTTTTCAGAAGCTCGGCGTAATTCCGGGAGTTGACGTTTTCATTGTCGATTTTCGTGATGACGTCTTTCTCTTTGATTCCTCTTGCCGACGCGGAGGAGCCCGGTGCCACGGACGTGACCGTCAGCGTACCATTTTGGCTGTCCCACGACGCGGTAAGCCCGACGCCGCTAGCGTTTCCCAAAAGCCTGCGTTCGTATTCGATATACTCGGCGGCGGTCAGGAAGCGGTTGTGGCCGTCCGCCAGTCCCTCGATATAACCCTTTGAAATGTTCAGGTTGATCTGGCTGGATTTTATCGACCTGTAGTAATAATAATTCGTCCGCACAAGCGCGTTGATGTCCTCGATCGCGGAGTACATCTCGACGCGGCTGGCGAGATCGGCTATAAGCCCGTTGTAAATCCGCCTCGACACGAGCATGGTAACGGAAAAGGTGGCGGTTATGGACGCGAAAACAAGAGTCAGCGCGAGTCCCAGTGAGATCTTTTTGTTCAAGAGTCCAACCGCCTTTATCGTATAATCGTCAATCGTCAATTTTCACTTTATACTACTCGCAGTTAGAAGCATAGAAAAATCAAGCAAAAAGCTATGATATATGGATTTTTGCGCAGAATTTTTCGTCACGTTTCTTGCTGCGGAGTAGTATTAATGCGTCTATTATGTAATTCCCCATTGCTTGAGGTAGTCTTTCGAATAGTAATTCATCGGATTAACCTGCACGACGCTGCCGTTTTTATTGACGCGCACCTCGAAATGCAGGTGCGGCCCCGTCGAGTTGCCCGTGCTCCCCGCCAGCATAATGACCTGTCCCTGCGTCACGGTCGCTCCCTGGCTTACCTTTAAGGAGCTGGCATGGTAGTACGCCGTAAACAGCCCGCCGCCATGGTCTAAAATGAGATAATTCCCCATCGACCAGTGATCCGTGCCGGACTGAATGACCTTGCCGCTTTGCGCCGCCACGACGTTCTTGCCGTGTGTACCGCCGCGCACGCAGATGTCCATGCCCTTGTGCGGGCCGCCCGACGGATACTGCCCGAAGTACGCGGATATGTAGCAGCTGTCGTAGGGCATGGGCCATATGAGCGTGCCGTCGTTTTCGGGCGGCGTGGAGGCGTTCGAGCCTTGCGCCGCCAGAAATTCGTTGATCTGCCTGTCGATCTTCTCCTGCTCCTGCGCGAGCTGCTTTTGTACGCGGGCATATTCCGCGCTTTGACTGTTCAGCGTTTTCAGCATGGAAACAGCGGAACCCTGGCTGCTTTCAAGCTTGGACTTCTTGGAACCCAGGTCGTTTGCCGACTTCTGAACGTCGGCCTGCCTGGTCATAAGCTCGACTTTCTTCTCATTGACCACCCGCTTGGACTCCTCCAGCTCAACGATCTCACCTTTCAGCGTCTCGTTCAGCGTTTCGAGACCGGCGATTTCCGCCTCAAGCCCCTTAATGAGCGAGTTGTCGTATTCCGACGCGTTTTGGATGTACTGATTCAGCGTCAGCAAACTGGCGAGGCTTTTCGCGCCCATGATGCACTCAAGCATGGAAGCGTCGCCCATCATATAGGTTATGGCAAGGCGCTGAAGCAGCGTGTCCGCCGTATCGTCGATGCTTTGTTCCGTTTCGATGATCTCGAGCTTCGTCGTCTCGATCTTGTCGTCGATCTGCCTGATCTGCGCGTCGAGGGACTCAATGGAATTATTCAGGTCGCCTATGTTCGCGTTGAGAAGATTGATACGGCTGTCCAGGATACCGATCTGATCGTCAAGGCCGCCGATCTCGGCCTCAAGGGCGTCGATCTTCTGCGATTGCGTGATCTTGCTCTGTTCGATTTTATCCATTTCGGCTTTGTTTTTAGCCATCTTCGTTTCAATTTCATTATACTGCCGCTCAAGGTCGGCAAGGCTTTCGGCACGCGCCGTCGGCGGCATGAAAAGCGCCGATGAACAAAGCAGGACGCAAACCAGCAGCGCCGACACAACCCCTTTTGTCAGCAAATATAACTTCGTTTTTGTAAACATTTTCGTCTTCATAAATTTCATCTTCCCTTTTTGTTTTCTTATGCGGGCGATTGGTAATCGCCCCTACTTTTAACGCGCCGCTTTCCCTTACCGCGTCTAATGTCTACCGTCTACAATCTAGCATCTAGAATTCTAACTTGGCATCTTAACCCACTTGAATGGGTCCGTATACGTGATGCTGCCGCCCTTGCTGACGCGCACCTCGAAATGCAGATGCGGCCCCGTCGAGTTACCCGTGTTCCCCGCCAGCCCGATGACCTTGCCCTGTGAAACGACGTCGTTCAGATCGACGTACAGCACCTGCAAATGATAATACGCCGTGAAAAGGCCGTAGCCGTGGTCAAGGATGATATAGTTGCCCATCGACCAGTGGTTGTATCCGCGCTGTATCACGCGCCCGTTGCCCGCCGCTACAACGTTTTTGCCCTCGGTGCCGCCGCGCACGCAGATGTCAATCCCCCTGTGCGCGCCGCCGGATGGGTATTCGCCGTAGTAGGCTGATATGTAGCAGTTCTTGTAGGGCATCGGCCATATCAGGTCTGTGCTGGTGGCGGATACGACGTTGACGACGGTGGTCGGAACGGTTAAGTCAAGCCCCGAGTAACTGCCGCCGCTGTAGTTGGCGGTTGTGGTCGTTGTCGTCGTCGTCGCGGAGGTAAACAGGCTTTGCGGAACGAACGGCACGGTCGTGAACCGCTCGGTGGTTGTGGGGACGGTCTCGGATTCCGGTTCAGGCTCGCTCACCGTCACCGTAATGGCGGCCGTCGGCTCAACCGGGACCGCGTCGTCGGCGGAGGAGCCGTGCAGAAGCAGATACGCGTTTATCTGCGCGTCGATCTTATCCTGCTCGTCGGAAAATATCTTGAGCATGGCGTTATAGTCGCCGCTGCTTTTGTCCAGGGTCTTGAAATAGTCGGTCGCTTCCTTATATTTATTCTCGTTCAGCTGTTTTTTCATTTCGAGCACATAGGCGGACGACTCTATATCGGACTGCCGCGCGTAGAGCGTGGCCTGCTCCCCCGTCAGCGCCGCGCGTTTCTCCTGCAAAACATTCATGTCGGCCTTGAGGGAATCGTCAAGCTCTCTGACCTTTTCAAGCTGCTCTGTCAGCCGCTCCATCAGATCCGCGTCATAGTCCGTGATATTCTTGATCATCTGAATTCTCGTAAAAAACGAATAAAGATCTTTCGCGCCCACCAGCATCTCAAGCTTCGACACGCCGCCGGACATATAAGACATAGCCAGCCGGCTCTGCGCCTTGGCCGCCAGCAGGTCAATGCTGCGCTGCGTCTCGTAGATCATGGTTTCCGTCTCCTCGATTTCCTCGCGGAGACGGTCGATCTCCTTGTTCAAGGTGTTAATCGACACGTTTAGCTTGCGTATGTCGCCGCTCAAAACTGATATCCTGCTTTCAAGCACGGTGATCTGGCTGCTCAAACCCGATATCTGCGTCTCTAAAGCGGAGATGTTTTTCTTCTGCTCGGTTTTGCCCGCCTCGATGGTTTTCAGGTTCTTCTCGCTTTGGGCGATCTTCTGCTCCAGCGAGTCGTATTCGTTTTGCAGACCGTCCAGCACGCCGGCCGTCGTCGCGGGCGCTTCCGCCGAGGCGGTCAGGGACGCGGGGGAAAACGAGACGAGCGATACGAGGAATCCGAGGATTACACACAGGGAAACATATTTTTTAACGTCCCGCACACGATCATTCTTCCTCGAGAATTTCATCGTAATCTTTCTCCTTCAGATATTTTTTAATGGAGATCAGGCTTCCCAACCCGCCGGTAAATACGCCGATCACCTCAAAGCCCAGGAAAATCCACAGCACATAGGACATAAAGGGAACGGGATTGATCGCCACCGTCAGCTCAAGCGCCGCTTCCAGCGACTTCACGATCAGCGTATATATGCCAAAGACGACGCCCAGCGAAAGCAACCCGGAAAATCCCCCAAGCACCATGCCCTCCACCATGAAGGGCCAGCGAATGAAAGAGTTCGTCGCGCCGACATTTTTCATGATGCCGATTTCAAGGCGCCTGCTGTGCATCGTGATACGCACGGTGTTTGAGATAATGAACAGGGACACCAGCAGCAGCATGACGATCGCGCCGATGCTGATATACGAAACGGACTTACGTAAAGACACCAAAAACGTCGCGAGCGGGCGGCTTGATCGGATATACTGTATGTTGCTGATCTTTTGGATCCTCGCATATGTGCTGTCAAACAGCTCCATGTTTTCCAGGCGTACCTCGAAAGACGCCGGAATCGTGTTGGCCTCCGACTTTATGATAAAGTCAAGCAGTATCACGTCCTTAAACTGCTCCTTAAAATCCTCCATGTTTTCCTCGGCGGAATGATAGATATAGTCGGAGACGTTGGCTATACCGCCGATCTCCGTGCCGATACGGTCGATCTCCTCCTGCGTGATGTCGTTTTCGACAAAAACCATGATGACGTTCTGATCGTCAACCCTGTCAAGCAGCGCCTGCACGTTCACGAACAGCAAAAAAGCGATGCCGATCATCACAAGGCACGCCAAAAGCACGCAGACGGACGCGAAGCTCATCATACGGTTCACCCATACGTTGCGGATGCCCTCTTTGGTAAGATATCGTATACTTACGCCTGTTCTCATTTCGCGCCGTCCTCCTTTTGCCTTTTCCTTTGTCTGCCGCCCGCCGGATTGTCGTCTGACAGATATACGGTGAAGTCGATCTCGCTGACGTCCCTGAGAATATCGGGCTGATCAAGCTTAGGCAGCGTCTCAAGGTCGTCCATCCCAGCATCCTTAATCCCGTAACGCCCCAGGTCATCCACCGTCTCAAGCTCCAGCTCGGCGGCGTTGCCCGCCGCGTAGGTCGGGTCAAAGGTGTCAATATACGCTTTGTCGAGGTGCCCCTGCGAGGAGCGTATCATCTCGTCGCTGTCGGCGGATAAACCGTCATGGACGATATTTCCGCCCTCCAAAATGATAACACGGCGGTCGAACTGACGGACCAGGCCGTGCTCGTGAGTGACCATAATAACAGTCGTGCCGCCGTCATTCAGCCTTAACAGCAGCTCCATGATTTCAAGCGACATCTGCGGATCCACGTTTCCCGTAGGCTCGTCGGCGACGATCAGGTCGGCGTTATTGGACAGCGCGCGCGCCAAGGCGACACGCTGCTGTTCTCCTCCCGAAAGCTCGGACGGATAAGAGCGTGCCTTTGACGCGAGTCCCACCAGGTTCAGCACATAGGGGACGCGCTTGCGTATTTGATTTTCACGGGTTCCGACAACGCGCATGGCGAAAGCCACGTTGTCGTACACTGTCATTGAAGGGATCAGGCGGAAATCCTGAAAGACGATACCCATCTTCCTGCGGAAAAAAGGTATCTCTTTCGGCTCCATCTCGCCCAAATTGTGTTTTTTTACAACGATCGAGCCACTGGTAGGAACCTCCTCGCGCATCAGCAGCTTAAGGAACGTGCTCTTGCCCGCGCCGGAAGCGCCGACTATGAAAACGAACTCTCCGTCGTCTATCTGGAGATTGATGTTGTGCAGGGCATGAGTTCCGTTTTCATAGATCTTTGAAACATGCTTGAATTCAATCATTATTAACCCAATCCTAAATATTTATTGAATGATAAAGCATGTCTTATCTACAGCATACGGCGGCAACAGCGGATCAGGCAAAATTTTAGTACTTCACGGGCTTCGCGTCGAGGTACTTCTTGACCATCAGCGCTACCTTGAACACGATCGCGTCGTCAAATTCGCGCAGATCAAGTCCCGTGAGCCTTTTGATTTTTTCAAGCCTGTAAACGAGCGTGTTGCGGTGCACGAACAGCTTTCGCGAGGTTTCCGAAACGTTGAGGTTGTTCTCGAAAAACTTCTGGATCGTGAACAGCGTTTCGGTGTCGAGACTTTCGATGGAGTCGCGCTTGAAAATCTCACGCAGGAACATCTCGCAAAGCGTCGTTGGCAGCTGGTAAATAAGACGGGCTATACCAAGATTGTTGTAGCTTACAATGGCCTTTTCGGTATCGAACACCTTGCCGACCTCAAGGGCGACCTGCGCCTCCTTAAAGGAACGCGCGAGATCCTTGATATCCGTCACGGTCGTGCCGATGCCTACGACAGGCTCATACATCTCGTCGGCGTTCAGCGTTTCGCAGACGGAGCGGGCCAGCTTCTCAAGGTCAGAGGTCTCTATGTTCGGATGAACCTCCTTGACAATCACAATGTCCGTTTCGTTGACGTTGATCACGAAATCCTTCGTCTTGTCGGGGAAGAGGTTCTGCACGATATCAAACACGCTGATATCGCTGTTTTCGGCGATGCGGATAAGAATCACCACGCGGGATATCTCGCCGTCAAAACGCAGCTCCCTCGCCTTGAGATAGATGTCGCCGGGGAGTATGTTGTCTATGATGATATTTTTAACGAAGTTCCCCCGGTCGTATTTTTCATCGTAAAACTGCTTTATGTTGATTAAAGCGACACAACAGATGTCGATGTGCTTTTTGACGGCGTCCCCCGTGCCCTCAATAAAGACCGCATAGTCCATGTGGCCCTGCGAGCCGAAAGCGCGAAAAACATGACCTCCGTAGACGACCGCCTCGCGCTCCGAAAACACCAGAGCGGCGGCCGACGAAAAAACCTCGCCGATCCTGCCCAGATCGCTGCATGAAATAATCGTACCCGTTTCATCAATGATTCCGACCGTACTGTCTACAGCGTCGCGCATTTGATGGATGATACTTTGAAAAAGTCTGTTAGACATTAGATTTTACCCCTCTGTGAAGATATTTTTCACATTCATGATACGTTTCCAAAGGTGAAACATATACATATTACACAATTTTGTTGAAGAATGCAATACCTTTTTCACAATTTTTTTTGATTTTTTCGAGTTTTTTAGTGAAAAAGTTGATTTTTGTCCCCATTTTTTGTAGAAATGATACAAAAAATTCAAAGAAATTGATTTGTATAGCTTTGTGCAAAACAACCAATAGTTCTTTTGGGGCACGTTTTCACATGTCAGAGACTACAAAACTTCAACTGTCTTTTGTATAATAATGCACAAAAAACCAAGACTAAATGTGAAAATTATCCAGGACAACAGAGACGCAAAGAAAGGATGAACGCGACGATGAATTCAACACTGAAACTCAGAGGAAAAGCGCTGATCGCGGGACGCGGCATGCGCGCGTCCTCCATGCTGCTGGTTTCGTTTACGGTGTCCGCACTGACGGGCATCGCACCGGCCCTGCTTAACCTCACAGGGACAGCCGGCTCGCTCACGCCGTGGGTAAGGCTTTCGCTGAATCTCCTGATTCTTTTATGCGCGGCATTTCTCCTGCTTCCGCTGAAGCTGGGGTGCGAAGCGTGGTTTTGCTGCAGCGCGTCGGAGAAAGAACCGTCCATACTCCAGATCCTGTACTGGTACAGGCCGAAAAGGATGCCCAGGGGCGTGGGCCTGTGGCTTGCGGTCCGGCTGCGCGGGCTGGGCTGGGCGGCCGTATTTTTCCTGCCGGGACTCGCCATGGCGGGAGGCGCGGCGTACGCGGTGATCACCGAGGGGATCACGCGGCGGCTTCTCCTCGCGTTTTTGTCGGGCACGGCTCTTGTGCTTGTTACCGGAGCCGTGTTCTTCCTGCTGACCGTACAGCGGTACTTCCTCGCGGCGGCGATCATGGCAAAACAACCCGCCATCAAACCTGGAGAAGCGATACGGCAAAGTGTCCGGGCGACGGAGGGACACTGCTTCGCGGCGCTGATGTTCAAACTGAGCTTCGCGCCGTGGTTCGCGCTCTGTCTGCTGGTCCTGCCGGTGTTTTACGTGTGGCCGTACTACAGGCAGGCGTGCACATGCCTGAAATTCGAGATGTACAGAAGATATGAGATGTCACGGTACACATCTTAAGTAACAATCAATTAAATTTTACCCCATATATTTGTACAATCATTGAACGTTACTTGAACTTTTTTCGCATCGGAATAATTGGCAGGAATATAAGCGCCGCAGTAACGGCCGCGGCCAGGAAAATTTCCGGCACGGGCGCGCTGACCGCTTCACCGAAGTCGTTGATATAAAGCGAGACCTCGTAATTCCCCGCGAACGCCTCAATCACGCGGTTGCCGGCGAACGGGCCGATCACCATCGGCAGGAGCACGAAGAAGATCATGCGGACGCCCTGGAATTGCCCGGCCTTGCTTTCAGGCGTGAAGTCGCGGACGGAGGCGTTGAGGATGATCATGAGCAGCCCGTAGCCGCACAGCATGATCAGCGCGAGCAGCCCGAAAACGCCGATGGTACGGGCGTGTGACGCGAGGACAAGCCCCGCGATAAAGACCAATATAGACAGAGCGATGAACCTGCCCTTGCCGACCTTATCGAGCAGCTTGCCCAAAAGTACCGTAACCGCGACGAACCCGACGATCGCGCCGGCCGCCGCCGCAACCGTTTTCGCCGACATGTTTTCTAAAAGCGAGTTGAAGTCGAACTTTAAAAAATGCTGTATATAAATGAAAAGGTACGGCAGGAAAATCTGCACCGCGACGGAGAATACGCACACCGCCGACAGCGAAAGGTAAAGCTCCCTGTTCTCTTTGATGACGCTGGGACGGAAGCCGTAAAAAAGGTCGCTCAGGTAGCTCCCGCCGGGCGTCCGCTCAATTTTTGACTCCCTGATCGAAAACAGGCCGACGACCCCGCAGAGGGAAACGAGCAGCCCGAGCAGCAGAAAGCAGGCTGGATATCCCGCCGCCGTGACGCCCGCGCCGAACGCCGCCGTGACGAAAACCGTCGCCAAAATCGGCAGCGTAGCCAGCGCGCCTTCGGCGACGCCCCGGTTTTCAGGCACGGTCACGTCGGTGATCCAGGCGTTGAAGGCGGCGTCGTTGCTTGTCGCGCCCATGAAAGTCATCACGCAGTCCATGATGATCACGACGCTGACGGTTACCGCCAGGACGTTCGCCTCACGCGGCAAAATACGCGCGATATTTTCGCGGCTGATCAGCGCGAACGCCGTGACCGTGATTCCCCACGCTATGTACCCCGCCGAAATGAAAACCTTGCGCCTGCCCAGCTTATCGCTCAAGGTTCCCATGACGAAAGCCGCGAGCACGGCCGTGACCGCGCTCAACGCCACCATGCGCGAGATGTCCCGCGTCGTACCGCCGATATAGTTGAACAAAAATGTGTTGAAATATACGTTTTCAACAGCCCAGGCAACCTGTCCCATAAATCCGAACAGGATCAAGTTGAACCATATGCGTTTGGAAAGCTTCGTACTGTTCATAAAAATGACCCTCCGGCAAAAATTATATCATATTTTTTAACCGTTGTAAACTTAAATGTAAACTTAAATCGCTTAAATTGTGAAATCAATTGACTTGCATAAAATCAGATGGTAAAATGTAGTATACTCCTTAACTCCTTAAAATCATAGCAAAAAACTGCACAAAACCCGTATGTCAAAGCTTTTGCTTGTTTTTTGCGGATTTTATAGTCGTTAAGGTGTATAAGAAGTACTCAAACTTATGATAAGGAGATGTAAATACATGGATAAGGAACAGGTTTTGTCAAGAATATGCGAATGCGGCGTGGTGGCGGTCGTCCGCGCCGAAAACGCCGACAAGGCGCGGCGTATCGCCGAGGCTTGCATGGAGGGCGGCGTCGCGGCCATAGAGCTGACGTTCACCGTGCCCCGGGCGGACAGGGTTATCGAGGCTTTGGCGACGGCGTACACCCCGGAGCAGATCATCCTGGGCGCGGGAACCGTGATGGACGCCGCGACGGCGCGTATCGCGATGCTGAACGGCGCGCAGTACATAGTCAGCCCATATTTTGACGCGGAGACGGTGCGCCTGTGCAACCGTTACCGCACGGCGGTCATGCCGGGCGTGATGACGGTGACGGAGGCGGTCAGGGCCATGGACGCCGGGGCGGACATCCTGAAAATATTCCCCGGCGAGCTGTTCGGGCCGAAGATCATCAAGGCGATCAAAGGGCCGATCCCCTACGCCAAGATGATGCCGACCGGCGGCGTGGACACAGAAAACGTCGGCGAGTGGATCAAAGCCGGAGCGTGCGCCGTGGGCGCGGGAAGCGCGCTGACGAAAGGCGCGGACAACGGCGACTATAAGAGCGTTACGGAGGCGGCGCGGCTGTTTGTGCAAAACATAAAAACTGCAAGAGACCAGCTATAGGAAATGTTTGGAATCACCCTGCATCTCTATATAAACGCTGAAAGGACGGATCATACATATGTTAAAATCAAAAAAAGCAATTATCATTTCAATTCTGATTTTGCTGATCGCGGCCATATGCCTGACATGGTTTATAACGGGCGGCTTTGTTCTGCCCGGACATGAAACGACTGAAAAATACAGTTCAGCAATAGTAATAGAAGAAATGACAGATGAGGTGGCCGCCGCTTTATGGGAAAAGCCGCGGGGTTGCTTTATTCTGGATAATTTCCTGTATTACGGACACGGAAAAGAACGGTACGGCGTAAGGACGTTTACCGGCGGCGGCCTTACCGGGCATGACAGCTTTGTCTATTTGGATTACAAGGATTTCCGTTTTGCGCGGTTGAATCTTGACACGATGCAAAACGAGGAGATTACGCGGCAAACGTACGAGGACACTTTCGCTTACATGGATTTTTGCGGCTGGCACACGGTTTCTGAACCGATAACAACATTACATATTTTTGTCTGGCTCGACAATGATTACAGAGACATAAGCGGTCATGGCATGAACAGGGGATATAACGGCAAGGAGTACAAAGACGGCCATTATGATGTTTATTTCACTTTAAGAAACGGCGCGAATCCCGTATATAAAGACGAGTGGTACGAATATTTTATCTACCATATAGAGCCAAGCTCTAACAACCGATATGTTCCGCTGGCGCCCATCACAAACAGTATGGATGAATTGAATCAAATGCTTTCAAAATATCCCGATGTCGCGGAAATAGCCGTATACTCGATGAATGCAGCCGACTTCACAGAGGAAGAAATAGCGGAGATTGCTGAAAAAATTTTTGTACCCGACGGCTGTGTTAAAACCATCTTATTGTGGTAAAATGCCGATTGGTTAAAAATGATGTAAAACAAGGAGAAATATATGTTCATCGACAAAGCCACCATCAAAATAAAAGCCGGTGACGGCGGCGACGGCGCGGTGACGTTCCACCGCGAGAAATACGTCGCGTCGGGCGGGCCGGACGGCGGCGACGGCGGAAAGGGCGGCAGCGTCGTCTTTTCCGTGGACGACAACCTGTCAACGCTTGCCGATTTCCGCTACAAAAGGAAATACCGCGCCGAGGACGGCAAAAAGGGCGAGACCGGCCACCGTACCGGCAAAAGCGGCTCCGACATGATCATCAGGGTTCCGCGCGGCACGGTCATACGGGAGTCTGAGAGCGGCGCGCTGATAGCCGACATGTCCGGGAGCGAGCCTTTCATCGCGGCCAAGGGCGGGCGCGGCGGATGGGGCAACAAGCACTTCGCGACGCCCACGCGCCAGACCCCGCGCTTCGCGAAAAGCGGTACGCCCGGCGAGGAATGGGAGGTCAGGCTGGAGCTTAAGCTGCTTGCCGACGTGGGGCTTTTAGGCTTCCCCAACGTGGGCAAGTCTACGTTTATCTCCGTCGTGAGCGAGGCCAGGCCCATCATCGCCGACTACCATTTCACGACGATCGTTCCCGTGCTGGGCGTCGTGTACATGGGCGAGGGCGGGTCTTTCGTCATGGCCGACATCCCGGGCCTTATCGAGGGCGCGAGCGAGGGCGTGGGACTCGGGCATGAATTCCTGCGCCATGTGGAACGGTGCCGGATGCTCGTGCACATACTGGACGCGGGCGGCAGCGAGGGGCGCGACCCCGTGAGCGACTTCGAGAAGCTCAACGCGGAGCTTGAGCGCTGGGACGCGGAGCTTGCCCTGCGCCCGCAGATCGTCGTCGCGAACAAAATCGATCTGGCGAGCGACGATCAACTCGAGCGTCTGCGCGCGTACATCGAGGGCAAGGGCTATGATTTTTATGCCATGTGCGCTCCCATCACGGAGGGTACGCGCGAGGTCATCAACGCCGTGGCGGCGAAGCTGCGCGATCTGCCGCCGATCAGGCGGTTCAGCGAGGAGGAGATACCCCTCGCGCTGTTTGAGCAAAAAAAGAACACGGGCTTTACCGTGACCGCGCGGGACGACGTCTATTTTGTGGAGGCGGAATGGCTCTTGAAAATCCTGCGCCGCACCGACCTTGACGACTACGAGTCGCTGCAATATTTCCAGCGCGTTTTGCAGTCCAGCGGAATCATCGACGCTCTGCGCGAAAAAGGAATAAACGAAGGGGACACGGTGTCTATCTATGACCTTGAATTTGAATTTGTCAACTGATCCGGGCTCGCAAAATCCGTCTCAGTTAAGCCCGCTGACCCTTGCGTTTATCGGCGACAGCGTGTACGATTTAATGGTACGCGAAACACTTGTGAGAGAGGCGAACCGTTCTGTGGGCAAGCTGCACGGGCTGGCGGCGAAGCGCGTGTGCGCGGGCGCGCAGGCCGAAGCGGCGCGTGGGCTGCTGGATGGCGGACTGCTCACCGAGGATGAGTTCGCGGTGTTCAAGCGCGGGCGCAACGCCCACACGTTTCATACGCCGAAGAACGCCACAAACGCGGACTACCACCTTGCGACGGGGGTTGAGGCGATGGTTGGGTATTTGTACCTGAAAGGCGACTTGGAAAGGCTCAGGGAAATTTTTGAGCTGATGCAAGAGGAGAGTTTAAAAAATTAAAAATGAAGAATGAAAAATTGTAGAAAATTTATATAATGTGAATGGATAAAAATATGGCAGAGTACAAAACAAGAAAATATCCGCTATTCTCAGCGTGCGGATTGAATTGTGGATTGTGTCCGCGATATTACACCGAAGGCTCATCAAGATGTCCCGGCTGTGGCGGCGAGGGTTTTTTAGCGGTTCATTGCTCATGCAGCATGATACCGTGCTGTGAACGCAAGGGCATTGAGTATTGTTTCGATTGCGATGAATTTCCCTGCAAGAAGTACGACGGTGCGGATATATACGATTCGTTTATCACTCATAAAAATCAGTTTGTTGACATGGAAAAAGCCAAACGAATCGGTATGGAAGCCTACTCAGCCGCGCTTCATGAAAAGATCGGTATTTTTGAAGAACTTCTCGGCAATTACAATGGCGGACGACGTAAGAATCTCTACTGCATGGCGGTTAATCTTTTGGAGTTGCAAGACATAAGAGCGGTTATGGAACAGATTGGAAGCGAAACCGTAGCCGAAACTTCTGTTAAAGCCAAAGCTGCTGCCGCCGTGCGGCTATTTGAAGAAATGGCTGAATTGAGAGGAATTTCGATGAAGCTTCGTAAAAAACAGTCTTGATAATGATTACTGAAGCAAGCTGTACAGCTTCGCTTAATAAGCATTTTCTGCAAAAAGGAGGCCGCCCCCCTGAGTAAAAAACAAAAAAAACCGAAGCGACAAAAAACGTCAAAGCTCACAAAGTCCCGCGTAAAGGATATGCTTTTAGATAACCTGATGTGGTTCCTGGGCAGCGCAATCTATTCCGCCGCCATCAACATCTTCGCCATCCCGAACCGCATCGCTTTAAGCGGCGTGTCGGGCCTGTCGATCGTCGTGAACTACCTGTTTTCGCTTCCCGTCGGCGTGACTAATTTTGTGCTGAACCTGCCGCTCATCGTGCTTGCATGGATATTCATCGGGCGCAAATTCGTGCTGAAAACGCTGTGGGTGATCTCCGTCATGTCGGTGGCCATCGACCTGCTTGTGCCGTTTTTGTCAAAGCATGCGTACACGGGCGACCGTCTGCTTGCGGCCGTCTTTTGCGGGATCATGATGGGCGCCGGCCTGTCGCTGGTGCTGCTTCGCGGAGCGACCACCGGCGGCACGGACATCGTCGGCAGCCTTGTGCGCACGCGCTGGCCCCATGTCACGATGGGGCGCGTGATCCTGATCGCGGACGTCATCATCATCGTGATTTCGGCGGCGGCGTTCCGCAGCGTCGAAAGCGGCATGTACGCGGCAATCGTCATCCTTTTGAGTACGCGCGTGGTGGACTACGCGCTCTATGGCATGGATAACGGCAAGCTGCTGCTCATCGTGACGGAAAAGGCGGAGGAGATGTCCAAAGAGCTTACGGCAAACTACCCGCGCGGCGTGACGCTTCTCCCCGCTAAAGGCGGCTATACGGGCGAGGACAAGGGGATGCTCGTTATGGCCGTGCGCAAGAGTGAGGTCGCGCGGGTCAACAAAATCGTGCGGGAGCTGGACGACAAGACGTTTACCATCATCACGGAGGCTGGGGAGATTCTGGGAAACGGGTTTAAGCTGGAAAGTTAAAGAAAGTAAAAAGTTAGTGAATTAACAAAAAAGCTCTTGCAATTCACGCGAGTTTGTGATAGTATATTTAGGCATTTGTTTCCGTCTGGACTTCTGACGGGGTTTAATGCGGTCCCGAATCAGGGATACATTAAAGCTGATGTTCCTCTGTCGCAGTCATTACGTTACGAACATCTGATAAATTTGGAGGAAAAGAAAATGGACGCGTTAAAATTGATTGCGCAGGAAAACGTAAAGGAATCCGCGCAGGTGCCCGAGATCGGAAGCACCGTGAAGGTGCACGTGAAGATCCGCGAGGGCGAAAGAGAGAGAGTTCAGGTGTTTGAGGGCACCGTCATCGCGCGCAGGGGTTCCGGCGTTTCAGAGACGTTCACCGTGCGCAGGGTTTCCTACGGCGTAGGCGTCGAGAGGGTGTTCCCGATACATTCCCCGAACGTCGTCAAGGTCGAAACCGTCAGGCTTGGCCGCGTACGCAGAAGCAAGCTGTATTACCTGCGTGACAGGGTCGGCAAGGCCGCCAAGGTCAGGACAAAGATCCGCTGATTGTTTAAAAACCGTTCTCAAAACCCGGCGCTTCGCGATGCTTCCATGCGGCGCGGCGAGCCGGGTTTTTAGATTTTAGGCTGTAGATTGCAGATGTTAGAATTCCTGATCCCTGACTCCTGATTCCTAATTCCTCGCAGAGGGGTGGTTTACCGTGCGAAGGGAAGTCTATGATTACTGGATCCGTTTTGTGGATCAAAACGAACAGACGGGCTCTAAGCGCTGGCCGGTGTTGTATGACGCCGTCAGCTCTGTGGGAAGCGCCGTCGTCATTATTTTTCTCATCTTTTCATTCGCGTTTCGGGCCGTCGGCGTGATCGGCAACTCCATGCTGCCGACGCTGCGCGACAGCGACTGGCTGGCGGTAACCAGCATCAACTTCAACATCAAGCGCAACGACATCGTCATCATCACCCAGCCGAACGATCTGAACGAGCCTTTGGTCAAGCGCGTCATCGGTCTGAGCGGCGACGTGGTCGATATCAATTTTGAGACCCATGAGGTGTTCATCAACGGCCAGCGGCTTGACGAGCCGTTTATCAACTCGCCCACGGCCGTTTCGTCGGACGTGGAGTTCCCTCTGACCGTGCCGAAAGGTCATCTGTTCGTCATGGGCGACAACCGCAACAGCTCTTTGGACAGCCGTTCGTCCATCGTCGGCTTTATCGACGAGCGGTACGTGTTAGGCGTCGCCAAGGCAAGGCTGTACCCGTTCGGCGATTTTAAGCTGAAATAACAATCGCTTACTATAACAATCAAGGAATGATATAACATGACAACGCAACCTGAACCTGTCACAAAAACGCCGCGTGAAAAATTCGTGTCAAGCGTTTATGACGCCGTATCCATCGTGACGTCCGCGATCATCGCGATCATGGTGGTGTTCACGTTTTTGTTCCGCTTCGTGGGAGTCGTCGGCCCGTCGATGGAACCGACGCTGTTCCGCGACAACTGGCTGGCCGTTTCGGCGTTCATCAGGCAGCCGAAGTACGGCGACATCGTCGTCGTTACGCAGCCTAACGCTTTCGACGAGCCTATCGTCAAGCGCGTCATAGCCGTCGGCGGGCAGACCGTGGATATCAGGGACGGCCATGTGTACGTGAATGGTGAACAGTTGACGGAAAAATATATCAGCTCTCAAGTCGTCACGGAAAAAGAGGACATTACGGCCTATCCGCTGACCATCCCCCAGGGCTTCGTATTCGTATTGGGCGACAACCGCCCCCATTCCACGGACAGCCGCTCGGCCCTGATCGGCATGATCGACAACAACTACGTGCTGGGCAGGGTCGTGTTCAGACTGCTGCCGTTTGGGGAATTCAAAGTAGGAATAGAATACAATTGAGAATTGTCGCGCGGCGGCCGCCAAAATTCTCAATTCTTAATTGACATGGAGTGTCATATGGATCAAACGGTACAATGGTTCCCCGGTCACATGGCGAAAACGCGGCGTCAGATAAAGGAAAGTCTGCCGCTTGTTGACGCCGTGGCCGAGTTGCTCGACGCCCGCATCCCCGAAAGCAGCCGCAACCCCGAGCTGTCGGAGCTTATCGGGCACAAGCCCAGGATCGTGCTGCTCAACAAGTGCGATCTGGCCGACGCGGCCGCCACGAAGCGGTGGATACGTCACTTTGAAAAAAGCGGCGCTGACTCAAGCAAAACGGTCGCTATGGCCGTTGACTGCCGGTCGGGCCAGGGGCTGAACGCGTTCCATGCCCGCGTGCGGGAGCTGCTTTCCGATAAGATCAAAAGCAATGAGGAAAAAGGTATGGCGGGCAGGCCTCTGCGGGTCATGGTCGTGGGCATACCGAATACCGGAAAATCCTCTTTCATCAACCGCATGGCTGGCAAGTACAAGGCCAAGGTCGCGGATAAACCGGGGGTTACGCGGCAGAACCAGTGGTTTTCTATTGGGAACGGCATTGAGCTGCTTGACACGCCCGGCGTACTGTGGCCAAAGTTTGACGACCCGGCCGTCGGCGACAGGCTTTTGTTCATCGGCTCCGTCAAGGACGAGATAACCGACGGCGAAACCATGGCGGTCCGCCTGCTCGAAGCGCTGAAAGACGCTTACGGCGACAGGCTCGCCAGCCGCTACAACATAGAATTCACGCCTGAAACGCCCGCGTACGAGTTGCTCGAAACGATTGGGCGCAAGCGCGGTATGCTGATACGCGGCGGAGAAACGGATACGCAGCGCGCGGCGGCCATGCTGCTGGACGAATACCGCGCGGGGCGGCTTGGGCGAATCACTTTGGAGCATGCGGGGAATTGTAATGATTGAGTTAGCGGAATATGATTCAAGGTATGAAGAAGAAACCTTGAAAAGAATGGCGGACTTTTTCGGCTTTCACAGAAGTCTGTACGACGGGTTTGACGGTTCGAACCCCGAGGTAAGCCGGGTGACGATAGAAACTCTTGAAAGATGGATCTCGGAGGATCACGCTTTATATGTTATTCTTCACGGCGGCGAATCAGCCGGTTTTATTCACATAGGGTATCGCGGCGGAAATGTCGCGTGGATCGAAGATATATACGTTGATAAACAGCGCAGGGGCAAGGGCATAGCGTCGCGGGCTGTCAGGCTCGCGGAGGAAATAATAGCGCGGGATAAAGATTATGACGCGGTTTGCGTCGACATCTGTCCCCGCAATACTGACTCAATGAAGCTGGCCTTTAGCCTTGGATACATAAATTTGAGCATGATAACTGTCCGCAAAGAGTTGTACGGCAGCGGCAAGGATCGGGAAGTTTCTTTTCTGGGGCTTGACTATAAATATTAGGGCGTGTTTACGGATGCCGGAGTTTTTACCCTTTGAATCCACGGCGCGTGGCGAAGGCTTTCAGACCGTCTGCGGTATCGACGAGGCAGGCCGTGGGCCTTTGGCCGGGCCCGTGTTCGCCGCGGCGGTCATTTTACCTCCGGGGCTTGTCATCGACGGTCTGGATGACTCAAAGAAGCTCACCGAAAAAAAGCGCGAGGCGCTGTTCGATATCATCAAATCAAGCGCCGTATGCTGGTCGGTGGCGTATGCCAATGAAAAAGAGATCGACGAAATCAACATTTTACAGGCAACTTTCCTCGCGATGAAACGGGCCGCCGGCGGTCTCCTGCCCCTCCCCTCACTCGCGTTGGTGGACGGCAACATGTGCCCGGCTTTGGAGGTTCCCGCCCGCGCCGTCGTCAAGGGCGACTCCGTTTGTCAAAGCATCGCGGCGGCATCCGTTTTGGCCAAGGTCAGCAGGGACCGCTTCATGTACGCGCTTGACGAGGAGTACCCGCAATATCAGTTCAAAAAGCACAAGGGCTACGGCACAAAGCTCCACTACGAAATGCTCGCGGAGCACGGCATATCGCCCGTACATAGAAGAACTTTCCTGAAGAAAATTCTATATAAATGACAATAAAGGGGACAGCGCCATGATCCAAAACCCCGCCGGCGCCTGGGGCGAGATCTTCGCCGCGCGTTATCTGCGCGATCAGGGCTATGATATCGCCGCCGCCAACTACCGCTCGCGCTTCGGCGAGATTGACATCGTGGCGTCGGACGGCAGGTGCCTCGTTTTCATCGAGGTCAAGGCGC
The DNA here is from genome assembly GCA_009779495.1 of Oscillospiraceae bacterium. Taxonomy (GTDB): domain Bacteria; phylum Bacillota; class Clostridia; order Oscillospirales; family Acutalibacteraceae; genus UBA1425. The sequence continues at coordinate 30,086 of WRED01000012.1, forward strand.
GAAGTGACGGCATGATCGCCGCGCCGGGCGAATCCGTTGACCTGCGCAAGCAAAAGAAGATTTCCGCGACCGCCGCCGATTTTCTCTCGAAGCACCCGACGGAATTGTACGCGCGGTTCGACGTGATAGAGGTGTATCTCGACAGGGAGCACAGGCTCAAAAAAATTGAGCACATCAAGTCCGCCTTTGACGCGGAGTCTGGTTGGTAATTATGTATTTTTTCGACTTGCATTGCGATACAATAACCCGCTGTATGAACAAAAATGAGCGGTTGCCCGAAAACAACGGGCATATCTCGCTGAAAAAGGCGGCCTGTTTTGACCAGTGGGCACAGGTTTTCGCCGTCTTTGTGCCGGACGAATACAGGGGCGCGGCTGCGGTCGGTTATTTTGACCGCGCGTACGATTATTTCCGGCGCGAGTTTGAGGACAATGTTTCCTCTATAGAACAATGCCGTTCGTCCGATGAACTCGGCTCATGCGCCGCAAACGGCAAAGCCGCCGCGATACTTTCCGTAGAGGGCGGCGCCGTTTTAGCCGGGGATATCGCGCGGCTCGACAGCCTTTTTGAACGCGGTGTGCGACTCATCACACTGACGTGGAACGGCGATAACGAGATCGCCCGCGGCTGCCAGTCGGGCAGTGAGGGCGGACTGACGGCTTTTGGGCGGGACGTTCTCCGCCGCATGAATGAGCTTCATATGGCCGTGGATGTGTCGCACCTGAGCCGTGAGGGCTTTTGGGACGTGGCGAAACGCTCGGACGCGCCGTTTGTGGCGAGCCATTCAACCTGCTGCGCCGTGCTCCAAAAAACCCGCGCTGACAGTGCGGATAAAGCGCGCGCTGTCAACCGTAATCTCGATGACGAGCAGATCAGACAGATCATTTCGCGCGGCGGGCTGATCGGCGTAAATTTCTGCCGGAGCTTTCTGGGCGATCCGGGAGACGACGGTTTTGAAGCCGTCCGCCGCCACCTTGAACACATCCTGAATCTGGGCGGCGAAAACGCGGCGGCCATCGGCAGCGACTATGACGGCTGCAACGTCAATCCCGAGCTTGACGGCATAGATAAGATTTCCGCGCTGGCGGCGTATCTTATGGAAAAGGGCTGGCCGCAGAGTCTTTTGGACAAAATCTTTTTTTATAACGCAAAACGATTTTTTCAAGTAATAAATAATTCATTGTAATGCCGCGAAGCGGCCACCACAATTCTCAATTCTCAATTGAATTAACATCTTAATTTCCTATCACGAAGAAAGGTGAAAAAACATGACGTATACAAGCACCCGCGACAAATCCGTCCGCGTGACCTCCTCTGAGGCTATCACGCGCGGCATCTCCGCTGACGGCGGCCTGTTCGTGCCGACGAACATCCCACGATTGTCGGCGGATGATTTGCTGCAACTGTCATCTATGGACTACAAGGGCCGCGCGAAAGAGATACTCTCTCTTTACCTCACTGACTTCACGCCTGACGAGATATCAGCCTGCGTCGACGGCGCCTACGCGCCCGGCAAGTTCGCCAGCGATAAAATAGCGCCGCTCGTGACGCTCTCGGACGGCGTGGACATCCTTGAGCTGTGGAAAGGCCCCACCTGCGCGTTCAAGGACATGGCACTCCAGCTCCTGCCGTATTTGCTGGCGGTTTCGGCCTCGAAGGCGGCTCAGGGGCGCAGGATCGTCATTTTGGTCGCGACATCAGGCGACACGGGCAAGGCCGCGCTTGAGGGCTTCAAGGACGTGCCCGACACACAGATCATGGTCTTTTACCCGAATGAAGGCGTCAGCCCGATGCAGAAGCTGCAAATGGCCACGCAGGAGGGCGCAAACGTGGCGGTCTGCGCCATCAACGGCAACTTTGACGACGCGCAAAACGGCGTCAAGGCCATCTTCACGGACAAAGCCGTCGCAGAAAAACTCGCCGCGCGCAACCTGATGTTCTCGTCCGCCAACTCCATCAATTGGGGCAGGCTCGTGCCGCAGATCGTGTATTACGTCTCCGCCTACTGTGATCTGATTCAGGAGAACAAAATCAAAAACGGCGATAAAATCAACATCGTTGTCCCCACGGGCAACTTCGGCAACATTTTAGCGGCGTACTACGCCGGAGAGATGGGCGTGCCGCTGAACAGGCTCGTCTGCGCGTCAAACCAGAACCGCGTGCTGACCGACTTCATCAGCACCGGCGTTTACGACCGCAGGCGTGATTTTTACACGACCATGTCGCCGTCCATGGACATCCTGATTTCCAGCAACCTCGAGCGGCTTCTTTTCCTGCTGACGGGGCAAAACGACACGCTTGTCCGTGAGTGGATGACGTCGCTGTCGAAAGACGGCGTTTACGACGCCGGCGCGGCGCTTTTAGCAAAAATGAACGTGCTGTTCGCGGGCGGCTTCTGTGACGAAGCGGGAACCTCCGCGCTGATCAAACAGGTTTTCACGGAAAAAGGCTACCTCTGCGACACCCATACGGCGGTGGCTGTGGACGTTTACAACCGCTACAGGGCCGAAACGGGCGACGAAACCTATGCGGTAATCGCGTCCACGGCAAGCCCGTTCAAGTTTTGCGCCAGCGTCCTGGGCGCGCTTGACCAAAAGGCCGCGGAGGGACTCGACGAGTTCGGGATGGTACGCGCGCTGGAAAAACTGACGGGGCAGGTCTGCCCGCCGCAGCTGGCCGATCTGAACACGAAAAAGGTCCGCTTCACGCAGTGCTGCGAACAGGACGAAATGGAAGAAGCGGTTCTTCAATCCATTGCGGAATTATAGTCAAATCATTTGAAAGGATGTGTGTGCAAAAATGTCTCTCTTCGCAATCGGCGACACACATCTTTCTTTCGGCTCCGACAAGCCGATGGACATATTCAGCGGCTGGCAGAACTTTGAACGCCGTCTCGAGGAAAACTGGCGCGGCGTTGTGTCCGGCGACGACATTGTTGTCATCGCGGGGGACGTCACCTGGGCCATGACCATGGACGGCGCGCTGCGCGACTTTCAGTTTCTCGACAGCCTGCCCGGCACAAAGCTCATCATGAAAGGCAACCACGACTACTGGTGGACGACGAAAACAAAGGCCGATACCTTTTTCGCCGCCCACGGCCTGACGACTCTCCACATTCTGAACAACAACGCCTACCGTTTCGGTAACGTGGCCGTCTGCGGTACGCGGGGCTGGTTCTTCGATTGCGCGGACACGCCTGACGGCAGGGAGGATAATCCCTGCGATGGGGATAATCCATGCGATGGGGACAATCCATGCGATGGGGACAAAAAGGTCCTGCTGCGCGAGGCGGGACGGTTGCGCATGTCTATCAAGGCGGGTAAGGCTCTAGGCGGCGAGCTTGTCGCGTTTTTGCATTATCCCCCCGTCACGGTTGACGGCGCGTGCTGCCATGAAATTTTTGATATCCTCGTTGATGAGGGCATCGGCCGCTGCTACTTCGGGCATCTCCACGGCCCGGCGTGCAGGGCCGCTGTCAACGGCGAGGTGCGGGGCGTGAGGCTTTCGCTGATATCAGCCGATTATCTCAGGTTCTGCCCGAAGCTTGTCCAGCGGTTTTAACAGGTTGCGGGTTCTTAAATCTGAACAGACTATAAATAATTGAAGAAAACACTGGAAATTTTCCGCGATATATGTTATGATAAAGAGTAATTATGTATAGGTGTAAATGAAAGGAATTGATTAACATGTCTTTAAAATCGTCAAACAAAATCGAAACGAACGTTTATGAACTTGAGATTTCCATCAGCGCGGAGGATTTTAACGCCGCCGTGCTTAAAACCTACAACAAAAACAAGGGCAAAATAAGCGTTCCCGGCTGGCGCAAGGGGAAAGCCCCGAAGCATCTGATAGAGACGATCTACGGTAAGGACGTTTTCTATGACGACGCGCTTGAAATGCTCTACCCCGGGGTAGTTGACGCCGCCATCGCGGAGGCCGGCATAACAGCCGTCGATTCGCCCCACGATGTGGACGTCAAGGAGATCGGTGAAAACGGCGTTGAAATCACAATGAAGGTAACTGTCAAGCCGGAGATCACGGTAACGGAGTATAAAGGACTTGAGGGCTGCAAGCACCCGGTCGAAGTGGCTGACAGCGAGGTTGACGCGGAGATCGAGCGTCTGCGCAAGCGCGGCGGCACGGTCACAACCGTCGAGGACAGAGCCGCCCTGGACGGCGATACGGCTGTCATCGACTTTGAGGGCTTTGTTGACGGCGTCGCGTTCGAGGGCGGCAAGGGCGAAAATCACGACCTTGTGTTAGGCTCGGGACAATTCATTCCCGGCTTCGAGGAGCAGATCGTCGGCCATAACACCGGCGACGAGTTTGACGTCAACGTGACTTTCCCCGAGGACTACTCGCCGGAGCTTGCCGGTCAAGACGCCGTGTTCAAGGTAAAGCTCAATGAAATCAAAGCCACCGTTTTGCCGGAACTTGACGACGAATTCGCCAAGGACGTCAGCGAGGAAGCGGAGACTTTGGACGAACTGAAAAATAATATCAAAACCGACATGCAAAAAAGCCGTCAGGAGCATTCGGACGCGGACTTTGAAAACGAAGTACTGATGAAGCTCGCCGAAAACGTGGAGGGTGAGATACCGCAGTGCATGTTCGATAAAAAGGCAAGCGAAAACATGGACAATTTCGCGCGTCGGTTAAAGTCGCAGGGCATCGCGGACGTCGATATGTATCTGATGTACATGGGTATCGAAAAGGAACAGTTCGAGGAGGACATGATGGCCCAGGCGGTACAGCAGATCAAGGTGCGTCTGGCGCTTGAGAAAGTTGCGACGACGGAAAGCATCGAAATCGCCGATGAGGATCTCGCGGCGGAGTACGACAGGCTCGTGGGGGCATACGGCGTTTCGGCGGACAGCGTCAAATCTTTCTTTGCGGAGGAAACCGTCAGGGGCGACCTGCTTTGCGAAAAGGCTATCAAGGTTATCCTTGAGCACGCAACTGTCTGCGAACATAAGCATGACGAAGATAGCGAGAATGACGCTGAGGCGTAGGGCAACAGGTTTTTTAGAGATTGTCAATTGAATAAATAATCGTCAACTTAACCATAATATTAATTACAAAACAAAGCCACATGGGAGGGCATTGCAATGGCGTTAGTTCCGTATGTGATTGAGCAAACAAACCGTGGGGAGCGCTCCTACGACATTTTTTCACGCCTGTTGAGCGACCGTATCATCGTCCTGTCCGACGAGGTGAACGACGCGACGGCCAGCCTTGTCGTCGCGCAGCTGCTGTTTTTGGAGGGACAGGATCCCGAAAAGGACATCAGCCTGTATATCAACAGCCCCGGCGGCTCCGTGACGTCCGGCATGGCTATATACGACACGATGCAGTACGTCAAGTGCGACGTTTCGACGATCTGCATGGGCATGGCCGCGTCCATGGGCGCGTTTTTGCTGTCGTCCGGCGCGCGGGGCAAGCGCATGGCTCTGCCCAACAGCGAAATCATGATACACCAGCCTTTGGGCGGCGCTAAGGGTCAGGCCACCGAAATCAAGATCATCGCTGACCATATCCTGCGCACAAGGGATAAGCTGAACCGCATATTGTCCGAAAACACCGGCAAGCCCATCGACATCATTGCCCGCGACACGGAACGCGACAATTATCTTTCGGCGGAGGAAGCGCTTGAGTACGGCCTTGTAGACAAGATACTCCATCGTGAGAAGATATAAGGAGAAGAGCCATGCCCAGAGATGACGAACGATATGATAAGAATGTTCACTGTTCTTTTTGCCTCAAGCAGCAGGCGCAGGTCGATAAGCTGATCGCCGGCCCGGGCGTCTATATATGCAACGAGTGCGTTGAGCTGTGCGAGGCCATCATCGCCAACGACGACAGTCCCCGCCACGGCAAGCGCAAAGACACTTTCGGGCACGACATAGATGATATTCCCAAGCCCCGTACGATCAAGTCGCAGCTTGACGAGCACGTCATCGGGCAGGAGGACGCGAAGATCGTCCTCAGCGTCGCCGTATATAACCATTATAAGCGAATCAACGCCGACAATCGAAACGACGTGGAGATACAGAAAAGCAACATCCTTCTCTTAGGCCCCACCGGTGTGGGCAAGACGTATCTCGCGCAGATTTTGGCGAAAATCCTGGGCGTGCCTTTCGCCATAGCCGACGCGACGACGCTGACCGAGGCCGGATACGTGGGCGAGGATGTGGAAAACATCCTGCTCAGGCTCATCCAGGCCGCGGACTACGACGTTGAAAAGGCCGAACGCGGCATCATATACGTGGATGAGATCGACAAGATATCGCGCAAGTCCGAAAACGCCTCCATCACCCGTGACGTCAGCGGCGAGGGCGTGCAGCAGGCTCTTTTGAAAATCATCGAGGGCACCGTGGCCAATGTCCCCCCCCAGGGCGGGCGCAAGCATCCGCAGCAGGAGTTCATTCAGGTGAACACCTCGAACATCCTGTTCATCTGCGGCGGCGCCTTTGACGGTATTGAAAAGATCATCGAAAAACGGATCGGCGGATCGGCGTTGGGCTTCGGCGTTGACGTCAAGGGCAAGCGCGATCTCAGTCATAACGAGCTTCTGCCGCAGATTACCCAGCAGGACATCGTGAAGTACGGGCTTATCCCGGAGCTTGTGGGCCGCCTGCCAGTTATCACAACGCTCAACGAGCTGGACATGGAGTCGCTGATCAACATCCTGGCCGAGCCGAAGAATTCGATCCTTAAGCAGTACAAGGCGCTGTTTGAGATAGACGGCGTGGAGCTTGATTTTGAGTACGCCGCGCTCGAGGCCATCGCCGAAAAGACGCTTGAGAAAAAGACGGGCGCGCGTGGACTTCGCTCCATTATGGAGAACGTCCTGATCCCTGTCATGTACGACGTGCCGTCCGACAGTACGGTCGAGCGCGTCAACATCACGGCGGACTGCGTGCGCGAGGGCGTGTCGCCGGTCATTGAGCGCAATCCAAACAGAAAGCCCGTGGAAAGCCCCCTCATTTCGGGAACGAAAGCGCGGCTTAAACCGAGAAGCGCCGGATAAATCTGTAAGTTGGGCGGGCTTCTACGCCCGCCCTTACATATTTTGTATAAAGGATTGTTGTATGAACAAACGTGAAACCGCGCCCGTTGTCATGCCCGTTGTGGCGCTGCGGGGGCTGGTTGTATTCCCGGGGGTGCAGCTGCATTTCGACGTGGGAAGGGACACATCGGTCGCCGCGTTCAAGGCGGCCATGGCAGGTGATCAGAAGGTTTTTCTGACCGCCCAAAAGGACATGCTCACCGATGATCCCGGCGGAGACGAGCTGTACAGCATCGGCGTCGTCGCGGCGGTCCGGCAGATCCTGCGCCTGCCCGGTGACGACGGCATACGCGTGGTCATCGAGGGCCTGAACCGCGCTGAGATGACGGAGGTTTCGCAGTCAAAGCCGTATCTTTTGGCGAAGATCAGCGCGAAGCACGATGTCAAGGTGCGCTCTCAAAACCGTCTCAAGGAGGAGGCCCTCATCCGGCAGACGAAAGATCTGTTCGACGATTACTCCCAGTTCGTTCCCCATATATCGCCTGATTTTACCCTAAGCGTCGCCGCTTTGGACGACGCGGGCAAGCTGGGCGACCTGATCGCCGGCAACATCCTGCTGCGCCCGGAGGACAGGCAGCGGGTCTTGGAGGAGTTCAATCCGCAAAAGCGGCTCGAGAAGCTGTGCGTCATCCTGCTCAAGGAGTGCCGCCTTTTGGAGCTTGAGGACGATATCGGCGAACGCGTGCAAAACCAGATCGACCAAAATCAGCGCGAATACTACCTGCGTGAGCAGATGAAAGCCATCTCCATCGAGCTGAACGACGGCGCTTCTCCCGAGGAGGAGACCGACGGTCTGCGCAAGAAAGTGAAAAAGCTGAAGCTGCCCCAGGAGTCGGAGGAAAAGCTCCTGCGCGAATGCGACAGGCTGGAACGCGCGTCCTCCCAGTCGCCGGAGGGTGCGGTCATCCGGACATACATAGAAACGTGCCTGGCGTTGCCGTGGGATAAATTTACAAAGGACAAGCTTGACCTGACCGAGGCCCGCCGCGTGCTGGACCGCGACCACTACGGCATGACAAAGGTCAAGGACAGGATCATAGAGATGCTGGCCGTCTACAGGCTCGCGCCGAAAATGAACGGGCAGATCGTCTGCCTTGTGGGGCCGCCCGGCGTCGGCAAAACGTCGGTGGCAAAATCGGTCGCCAAGGCGATGGGGCGCAAATACGTCCGCATTTCTTTAGGCGGCATACACGACGAGGCGGAGATTCGCGGCCACCGCAAAACGTACATAGGCTCCATGCCCGGACGCATTATGGCGGCCATGCAGAGCGCGGGGACAAAAAACCCGCTGATGCTCCTCGACGAGATCGACAAGCTGGGGCGCGACTACAAGGGCGACCCGTCGTCCGCGCTTTTGGAGGTGCTGGACGCAGAGCAGAACTTCGCTTTCCGCGACCATTACATAGAGCTGCCGTTCAGTCTCAGCAACGTGCTGTTTGTCACGACGGCGAACGACAAAACCTCCATCCCCCATCCCCTGCTTGACCGTATGGAGATCATCGAGCTGGACAGCTACACCCACGAGGAAAAATTTAACATCGCACGCAAGCACTTGATTCCAAAGCAGATCAAGAAACACGGGCTGACGGCGAGCCAGCTTAAAATCAGCGATGAGGCGATCCGCCAGATCATTGACGGTTACACGCGGGAAGCGGGCGTGCGCAAGCTGGAACGCAAAATCGCCGCGATTTGCCGCAAGGCCGCCATGACCGTTGCGGACAGCGGCAAAAAGCTGACCGTAAACGCGGATATGCTCAATAAACTTTTAGGTCCCGTCAAGTACAGAGACGACGGCATAACCTTTGAAAGCGAGGTCGGCGTCGTCAATGGGCTGGCATGGACGCCGGTGGGCGGCGAGATGCTCAAGGTCGAAACGCTCGTCTTAGACGGCACGGGCAGGATAGAGCTGACCGGCTCGCTGGGCGACGTGATGAAGGAATCGGCCAGGGCCGCCGTGAGTTACGTGCGTTCAAAGGCCATACAGCTGGGAATTGACATAACATTTTACAAAAACAAGGATATACATATACACGTGCCCGAGGGCGCCGTGCCGAAAGACGGCCCATCGGCAGGCGTGTCAATCGTGACGTCGCTGGTGTCCGCGCTGTCCGGCGCGCCGGTAAACGGAACCGTCGCGATGACGGGCGAGATATCGCTGACGGGGCGCGTGCTGCCCATCGGCGGGCTGCGCGAAAAGACCATGGCGGCATACCGCGCCGGCATCAAAACGGTCATCATCCCTGTGGGCAACGAGCCTGATTTGGCCGAGGTGGACGAAAAGGTGCGCGAGCGGATCACGTTCATGACGGCGAAAAGGGTTGACGACGTGCTGATTTGCGCGCTGGACAAAATCGCCAAACCCATTAAGGCGGATGAGATGCCTCCGCCTATGGCCGCTTACGGGATATCCCACGGCATCGCTCCGCAGGTGACGTAATCACGCCAGAAATGCAGGGCGTAAAGTGTTCATTTTTCTTTACTTTATTTTTGGGGGCATAAAGTTTGAAAAATAAGATTTCTCAAACTTAGGTTTTGTGCTTTTCGGCCATAAGGCAAGCCGAAATTTTGTTTCACAAAAAAATCCGCGCGGCGGGAAAATTCGTACGGCGGGAACCACACAATTCCCAAGAAAGGAATGGTCATAAATATGAAAAGTAAGCAAGATGAAATAAAAGAATTTTATGATCATAAAGCGAACGAAGATAAGCGAATGGAACGGGAACCGCTTGAATTTTTACGGTGCAAAGAAATCATATCCCGGTATCTGTCTCAGGGTAAAATGGAAATTGCAGATATAGGCGGAGCGACAGGTGTCTTTTCATATTGGCTAGCTCAGATGAATCATGATGTTCACTTGTTAGATTATGCGCCATTGCATATTGAGCAAGCAAAAGAAAAAGGAAGAAATAATAATATTACTTTAACTTCCTATACATGCGGCGACGCAAGACAAGTGCCTTATCATGACAAACAATTTGATCTTGTACTTGAAATGGGACCGCTATATCACATACAGGATAAAAAAGACAGAATGCGTTGTTTATCAGAAGCAATGCGTATATTGAAAAATGGCGCTGTGATTATATGTGAGGTTATTTCAAGATACGCAAATCTATTTGAAGGGTTTCAATGGAACTTAATTCATGATGAGCGTTTTATTGAAATTTTAGATGAAAACTTATCAACAGGAAAACATTCGCCTGCCGATACATCGTATTTTACCACGGCTTATTTCCACACACCGGATGAAATTTACAATGAATTAGAAGAAGCCGGCTTTGCTGAAATATCTATCATTCCAGTTGAGGGATTTGCAAATATTCTTAATGTGAAAGAATATTTTGAGAGTGAGCATAAAAAAGAACTGTTGTTAAAATATATTAGGCAAACCGAAAACATACCTGAATTGTTTGGAGTTTCAGGACATTTTATGGCCATTGCTTATAAAAGAGTTTAATTTAATGTAGTATATTGCAGCGGGAAAGGACAGTCAGCGATGAGATTCGACAACTTCACCTTTGAAACCTCTTTCGGCGTATCGAAGCAGCTCATCGCGTCCGACCTGCCGGAGATCGCCTTTGCCGGCCGCTCGAACGTGGGAAAGTCGTCGCTGCTCAATAGGCTTTTGGGCCGCAAAAACCTCGCGCGGGTCAGTTCCGTGCCGGGCAAGACGGTCACAATCAATTTTTTCAGGGGCGACGTCGCGCGCTTAGTCGATCTCCCGGGCTACGGCTACGCGCAGGTGGCGCGTTCTGAAAAGAAGCGCTGGGCGGAGCTGATGGAGTTTTATTTTTCCTCAGGCCGCGATATCCGCTTCGTCGTTCAGCTTGTGGACATGCGCCGCCCGCCGACGGGCGACGACTTGGACATGATGCGTTTTCTAAAACATCACGGCATCAATTTCGCGGTCGTTATGACAAAAAGCGATAAGCTGAACAAAACCGAGTACCAGGATCGCATGGAATCCGCGAAAACCGAGTTTTCCGAATTCGGCGTAGAAATCATCCCGTTTTCGGCAACAAAAGGTACTGGCGCTGACCTCGTAAAACAGGCTATTGAAAGGGCAATAATCTAAGGATGTGATAAAATGTATTTACCTGAATGCATCGGCATAAACAGTCAGGGGCGCCTGACCATCGGCGGGGTTGACACGGTCAAAATCGCCGGGCAATACGGCACGCCGCTGTACGTTATGAGCGAGCAACAGCTTCGCGAAAACTGCCGTGAGTTCACGGGCGCTATCCGTGAGGGCCTTGACGGACACGGCCTCGCGCTGTACTCCTGCAAGGCGCTCTGCTGCAAGTACATCTGCAATATCTGCGATGAAGAGGGTCTGGGGCTTAACGTGACGTCGGGATGCGAGCTGTATACCGCGCTGAAAGCGGGCTTTCCTGCGGAAAAAATCTCTTTCCACGGCAACAACAAATCAAAAGCGGAGCTTTCCTTGGCCGTTGACAGCTCAGTCGGCAGAATCAACATAGATAACCTGCCGGAGCTTGAATCCTTAACCAAAATCGCGGCGGAAAAGGGCAAGACGGTCAGCGTCATGCTGCGCCTCAAGCCCAGTGTCGCGGTACATACCTTTGAGGCTGCTCAAACGGGACAGATCGATTCAAAATTCGGTTTCGCACTCGAAACGGGCGAGGCGATGGACGCCGTGAAGCGCGTACTGTCCTCCGGCTGCCTGAACTTAACGGGGATACACTGCCATATCGGCTCACAGATTTTTGATTCGGATTCATTCGTCCTCGCCGTCAGGATTCTTATGGAATTCATGGCGAAAATCAAGGAGGAAACCGGCGCCGAGCTTTCGGAGCTGGACATCGGCGGCGGCTTCGGCATAAAGTATACGGACAGCGGCAATCCGCCGAAAATCCCGGAATACGTAAGCAGCATATCCGCGGCCGTACGCGAATGCGCGACGCTTTACGGGCTGAAAATGCCGTTCGTGCTTTTTGAACCCGGTCGTTCGATCGTGGGTTCCGCCGGCGTCACGCTTTACACCGTCGGCTTCGTCAAGGAGATCCCCGGCGTACGGACCTACGTCGGCACAGACGGCGGCATGTTTGAAAGCCCGCGCTACGCGTTATACAAAGCAAAGTTCGAGGCGGTTTGCGCGAACAGGGCAAATGAACCGTGGGATCAAACGGTGACGCTTGCCGGCAAATGCTGCGAAAGCGGAGACCTGATCCAAGAGCACACACGGCTGCAAAAGGTCGAGCCGGGCGACATCGTCGCGGTGCTGTCCACGGGCGCGTACAACTATTCCATGGCGTCGAACTATAACCGCAACCCGCGTCCCGCCATCGTCATGGTTAAAGAGGGCGAAACGAAAGTTGTCGTGCGCGGAGAAAGCTATGATGATCTGATTAAAAACGACCTATAAATTAGATGCTAGACGCTGGACTATAGATGTCAGACGCGGTCAGGGAAAACACTTCCTCTGACCGCGTCTGACATCTGCAATCTACAGTCTAAATTTACAGATCGTAGTATTTCTCAAACTCAATCGGGTGCGGTATCATACTGACCTCCTCCGCGTCCTTGCGTATCTTCTTCAGCTGGTTGCGTATCACATCCTCGGAGAACACGCCGCCGTTTTTCAGGAACTCGCAGTCGTTTTCCAGCGCATCCGCCGCTTCATCCAGCGATTTCGGCAGCCCTTTCACGACCTTTTTCTCCTCGTCGGTCAGGTTGTACATGTTTTTGTCGTAGGGGCCGAACTCCGCCGTGGGCTTCATCCCTTTCTGAATGCCGTCGATCGCGGCCATGATGATGGCGGAGTAGGCAAGGTACGGGTTTGCCGTCGCGTCAGCGGGACGGAACTCGAAGCGCTTGTCCCCGGGCGATCTGGCGTAGCCCGGGATGCGGATGACGGAGCTTCTGTTCGACGTGGCGAAGCAGATTGTCACGGGCGCCTCATAGCCGGGCACAAGCCGCTTATACGAGTTGGTGGTCGGGTTCGTAAAGGCCAGCAGCGCGGGCGAATGCCGCAGTATCCCGCAAATCGCCGCCAGAGCTGTATCGCTTAACTTCGAGTAGCCGTTTTCATCGTAGAAAACCGGCTTGCCCTTGTTAAACATCTGAATGTGCACGTGCATCCCGCTGCCGCATTCGCCGAAAAACGGCTTGGGCATGAACGTGACCGTCTTGCCGTACCTCATCGCGAGGTTTTTCGTGATGTACTTGAGCTTCTGCGTGCGGTCGCCGATCTCCTTGAGCGGCGCGAACTCCACCTCGATCTCGACCTGTCCGGGGCCGCCGTTTTCGGAATGGTGGTACTTTACAGGAATGCCGTTGTCCTCCAGCGTCCGCACCACTTCGTTGCGCAGGGCAAAGCTGACGTCCTTGGGCAGATCCACATGGTAGCCGCCGTGACCGGGAACCTTATAGCCTAAATTGCCGCTTTCCGGGTCATATGGGCTTTTGATGGTGTTCCACGCGGCCTGGGCCGAGTCCAGGTGCACCTCGATATGGTTCGGCTGGTTGCGGTATTCCACGTTGTCCAGCACATAAAACTCAAATTCCGGGCCGAACAGGCAATTGTCGGAAATACCTGTGTCACTCAAAAACTTCTCCGTTTTCTCCGCGATAAAGCGCGGGTCGCTCTCGAAGCGCAGGAGTCTGTCTCCGTCGATCCTGTAGATGTCGCCGATCATCGAAACGGTTGGCACGTCCACAACCGGATCTACGAACGCGCTTGTCAGGTCGGGTATGAACACCATGTCGGACTTCTCCACGGTCAAGAAGCCATAGCTTGAACCGTCGAAGCCTATCCCTTTCTCAAGCAAATCTTCGGTAAACCGCTCGACAGGTATCGTCAGGTGATGCCAGCGTCCGGCCAAATCAATCTCCTTGAAATCGACCATCAGGATGCCGTTTTCGTCCGCGAATTTTTTGAACTCGCTAAAGCTGTTAAACAAATTGACTCCTCCTAAATAAATAAGCTCTAAATTGCAGTATAAAATCATTTTATCACTATTTTTTTACCAAATCAATTGTTTTGCTTGAATTTTTTGCCGAAATCCTATAATATAATAACAGATACTGTGTTAAGGAGACTTTATAATGCTAAAAACGATCAATAACGGCGTATATCCGACAATGGTCACGCCATTCACCGCGGACAACAAGATCGACTATGACGCCGTGGAGCGGCTCCTGAACTGGTACGCGGGCAAAGCGGACGGCATATTCGCGGTCTGCCAGTCCAGCGAGATGTTCTTCATGTCCTTCGATGAGCGGCTTGAACTGATGAAATTCGTCGTCGAACACGCGCCGAAAGGGATGTCCGTCGTCGCGTCCGGCCACACTGCCGACAGCCTTGATGACCAGATCGAACAGGCCAAAGCGTTCATCGGCACGGGGATTGATGCGTATGTGTTTATCGCGAATCGCTTTGCCAAAGCGGGCGAGGGCGACTCGGTTTTCCTGAGAAATGCGGACTGCGTCACGTCGCGCCTGTCCGGCGTCGCGTTCGGGGTATACGAATGCCCGTACCCGTACAAGCGGCTGCTGTCGTCGGAGACTTTAGGCGAGCTTGCGAAAAGCGGACGGTTCGCGTTTCTGAAGGACACCTGCTGTGACCCTGAAATCATCCGCCGAAAGCTCGCGGCGGTGAACGGTACGGGATTGAAAATATTCAACGCGAATTCCTCGTCGATCCTTGAAAGCCTGCAAGACGGCGCTGCGGGGTTCTCGGGCGTCATGGCGAATTTCCACCCGGAGCTGTACCGCTGGCTGTGTCAAAACTTCCAAAAAGAGCCGGAAAAAGCCCGGCATGTGCAGGATTTTGTCGGGATGGCGTCGATGGCGGAGCTGCAGATATATCCTGTCAATGCGAAGTATCACCTGTCGCTTGAGGGGCTGGGAATCACGACGGTTACGCGCTCGAAGGAATACGCCATGACAGGCAACCAGCGGCGCGAGATCGAACAGATGCGCGGGATGACGGCGCTTCTCAAACAATATCTTGGATTGGAATGAGTGGGTTCTTGTTATGCTTGACAGAAAAAAGATCATCGGCAAGCTTCATGAAGCGTTGAGCCCGCTGCCTTACATCTACGCGTTTTGGCTTGAGGGTGCGGACGCGAACGGCACGGCGGATAAATACAGCGACATTGATCTTTGGGCAGACTTTGAGGATGCATACGAGGAGCAGGCGTACGCGGCCGTCGAAAATGCCCTGTCAGAGCTTGCCGATATCGACTATCAATACGTCATGCGGCATGGTCACCCGAAAATCCGACAGAGGATATACCATCTTAGCGGTACGGGCGAATACCTGATGATCGACTTCTGCTGGCAGCTTCACAGCCGCCCGAAAGACGAATACACGTACTACGAAAATGACAGCATCGAAGCGGTCAAGGTGATATTCGACAAGGATAACATTATACGGTACAAAAAGCTCGTTCTGTCGGATTTTGCCGAATCGAATAAAATTCGCCTTGAAGAAGCGATATACCGCAGAACGCAGCATGTTCGCGCGGAGAAATATGTCCGCCGCAAGCAGTATCTCGAAGCGTACGCTTACTACAACCGCTATGCGCTGGAGCCGCTCATCGACCTTCTCCGGCTGATTTACACCCCGGCATACGCTGATTATTACCTGCTCCACATTTCACATCATATCCCGGACTCCGAAAGGCAAAAGCTTGAATACTTCGCGCGGATATGCTCTGTTGACGACATAGCGAAAAAACTGCCGCAAGCGGGCGAATGGTTTGACGAGCTTGTCAGGCGGGTAAAAATTTAAAAATAACTATTGATTTCCGCTCTGAAACATTCTATAATAAAAGTGGTATTATATATATGAAAGGACTGACGCGGTATGACGTCGATTTTTAAAAGGCTGTTTTCCGTAACCTTAGCGGCGGTGCTTATACTGTCCTGCGCTTTCGCGGGACTTCACGCCCTCGCCGCCGGAGTTGTCAACACCGGCGACGGAAACAACACCGTTTCCCTCACCTTTTCACCCGCGGGCGGCGGCATGATCTACTATAAAATAGGCTCGACCGATTCGCGCACCCTCAGCAGGTACACAAACACCCACGCCGTCGGTACGCCCGTGGAGCTGACCGCCGCGCCGAGAAACGCCGCGGAATTTCTGTATTGGTATAATGTCTATACCGACCGCGTGTTTTCATTTGACGAGACCGTCACATTCACGCTGTCAACCGCCACGCAGCTGTACGCGCTTTTCAGTGAGCCTGACGCAAATTTCCATTACGTCGCGTATCTGAACTACGCCGGATCAATCATTTATTCCAATGACGTGCCGACAGGCCAGCCGGTCCCCGTTCCGTCGGCGGCGGACGCGAGCGTTCCGGGCTTCACCTTTTTGGACTGGAGCATGACATCCACTCAGGTGCAGCAAAGCGCCACGGCGGCCGTCGTGAGGCCGCGCTACACGGTTGACAACCGCCCCTGTACGCTGTCGCTTACAAACGCGCAAAACGTCTCCGGCGCGGGCCAGTTCCCGCTTTACGATACGGTCTACGCCAAGGCCGACGGGGTAAACGGGTCGGGTCAGCCGTTTTCATGCTGGAAAGACGCAAGCGGCGCGATCGTCAGCTATGAGCGCAATTACACGTTCAGGATCACAAAAAACGTCACGCTGACGGCGGTGTACGGCGGATCCGTGACGCCCGAGCCTGTCATCAGAATCTCCGATATCGCCATTGAGTCGCCCCTGGAGAAAGTCACCTTCTTCGCGGAACGCAGCATCCCCGATGGTCACACCCTGATTCAGCACGGTATACTGCTGACGTCCACTTCGGCGGAGCTTGTGGTTTCAGCGGCCGGCCTGGGCGCGTCGGCGGCGGTCAAGCGCGGAACGGGCATCTCAAACGAGTCCTGCGGCACGTATTCGCTGTCCAAGGCAAAGGCTGTCTCCGGCACGGTCTACCGCGCGCGCGCTTACGCGATCTGCGAAAATCCACAGGGCGTTCAGATGATTTATTACAGCACCGTTGAGACAGCCAGCTTCTAGGCAAATATGGGCATATATAAAATCGCGGGACTTACGGTGCGGTTTACGCCGAGGTATGCCCTCCTGCGTGAACGCGGCGAAAAATACGCCGTGTCGGACGAAGAAACCTCCGACATAACAATAAACGTAGCGGACAGCCGCATAGCCGAATTGCAACTAAGCGCGCCGCACCTCAGCGAAGAGCTGTGCGAGTACATGCTCACGGGCGCGGACTTTTACCGCGAGCTTGTCCGCTTTGACGGCATGCTTCTTCACGCGTCGGCGGTCGCTTTGGACGGGGACGCCTACCTGTTTTCCGCTAAGAGCGGTGTCGGGAAGTCCACGCACGCGCGGCTGTGGCTTGATTATTTCGGCGGCAGGTCGGTTATTATCAACGACGACAAGCCCGCCGTCCGCATCGTGGGCGGCAGGGCGTTTGTTTTCGGCACACCCTTTTGCGGCAAGGACGATGTGAACGAAAACATGTCCGCGCCGTTAAAAGCGGTCTGCTTTTTGGAGCAATCGGCGCGTAACGGCATAGAGCGCCTGTCAGGGGCGCGGGCCGTCTACGCGCTGCTGAACCAGTCGCTGCGACCAACCGGCGGCGGCGAGATGGATCGCCTTATGTCCACGGTGAAAATCATCGTGAATAGCGTGCCTGTTTACAGGATGAAATGCACCGCGACGCTTGACGCGGCAGAAATGGCGTACAATGCAATAAACGGAGGGACTTAAACTGAGCAGGATCAAGGACGGCTATAAGCTGTATCAGGTTGGCGGCAGCCACGTCGTCGTCGCGGCGGACAGCGCCGTCATGGACTTCGACGGCTTGGTGACGCTCAACGGCACCGGCGGGCTGATCTGGAGAATGCTGTCAGACGGCGGGTCGGACGCGGACGTCATAAACGCCGTCATGGCGGAGTACGACGTGACGCGGGACGCGGCGGAAAGCGATCTGCGCGAGTTCCTGCTGAAGCTGAAGGGAGCGGGCTTCCTTGTATCTGAGTGAAGCGTCGGGCGCGATCCTTGACGTGCTGAAAAGCGGCGGCGCGGTTTCTTTCGTCACGGCGGGCGTGAGCATGGTTCCGACGTTGCGCGACCGCAGGGACAAAGTGACACTGACCGGGCTGTCAAAGCCGCCGCGAAAAAATGACATCGTGCTGTACACGCGGGCGGACGGCTCCTTTGTTTTGCATCGGGTCGTCGGGCGGGACCGGGACGGCTATATTCTGCGGGGCGACAATCAGTGGGTGAACGAGCGCGGCGTCGCGCCGCGGCAGATCATCGCCGCGGTCAGGTCCATTGAGCGAAACGGAAAGACGATCGAGTGCGCGGGACTCCGTTTCCGGCTGTACGGGGCGGCGCTTCCGGCGGTGCGTTTTTTCAGAAAAAACATTTATCCGATATATGTGCGGCTCATATCAATTTTCCTCAAACAAAAATAAACGCTGAATCCAAAAGCGATCGGATTCAGCGTCTGTTTTTTTTTATGAAAATCTCATTGAGCCTGATCACTGGCCGCTGGCCGCTTCGGCATTGTCGACAGCGGTCGCGGCCTCAATGGCCGCCGCGCGGCGTTCGGCCAGTTCCACATACATGCGCTCGCGATCCTTCTGACTGATATTGAACAGCAGTTTGGGCGGCAAGGAAATTAAACCCATGAGCGCTGGGATCAGCGTGGTCAACGCAAACACGCCCCTAGCGGTTTTCTCGCTCTGATAGAGGTAGTTTTCGCCCGTCTTGAAGCCGATGAGCTTGAGCACAAAGCTGGTTATGGTTCTGCCGATCATATCTGTGATCTTATACGGCATACCCCGCAGCACGCCAGTCATTCCCTCACTGCGAAAGCCGCTCTTCCACTCGCCATAGTCGATACACTCATTGCGCAACTCATTGGGGATCACCTTTTTGGTACCGTACAGCGTCATGTCAATGGTATTTTGTATCCCGAAGACGGCAAGCATCGGCCACAGATCCATAAATTTGCGGGTGACGCCCTTTTTAATCTTCGCCGGGTTTCTCACTTTCATGATACCAAAGAAATAGATCATAATGTACAAGGGCGTGTTGATATAATCCCCGATCAGCCACAGAGTTTTGGTGGAGAAACGCTGGCGCAGCTTACCGACGTAGGCAAAGCTTATGTAGCTCACGGGCGAACCTGGGATGCCGGAAATCAGACTGAAATTCGCGAAGTTGAGGATGGATTTCTTGTAGGTGTCCATTTGCCGCTTGAGGGTAAAACCGTTGAGAACCTCGGCCAGCATCAGCATAAGTAGCGGGCGGTTGTGGCGCAGGGCGTTGATGGACTCGCGTATGGTGGGCGGTTTTTCCCGGTGCGTTTCAGCGCCAAACACGCGCTCCTTGGATACCATCGCGAAGTAAAGCGACATGGCGCCGGCGATCAGCGTAGTGCCCATGCCGAACATCAGGAACATCGTGCGCATATTTTTATTGACCTCAAGCGCCGTTTTCATCACGTTACGGGAGATGACGTCACGTACAATGTCGAACAGCTGCTTGGGCAGATCCGAACCGAACATCTCAAGGAACTTCGCTCTCATAATCAGCGAAAGCCGTTCCTCCGGGTTTGGCGTGAGGTTGGCCATCATGCCCGTGCGGGCAATGTCGCTGATGGTTTGGGTCAGCTCATTGAACAGGCCCAGCAAAAACCACATGACGATCTTGGGTATAAACGCATTGTCGGTGCCCCAAAAGAAGTAAGGCAAAAGATATACGAAGAGACACATCGGCAGACCGTAGAGGGGATAAAGCCCCAGATAGGGTCTGAATTTGCCGAAGCGCGTGCGGGTCTTGTCCGCCATCGCCGCACAGAACAGGTCGTTGACAATATCCCATATGGTTGCGATCGGCCCTAACGCCGCCTGCACGCCTCTGTCAATGTTGAGTATCCTGTCGGTCCATTCCTCGTTGGGTTTTATCGGCATCTTAGCCGCCACGTCAAATAGCACATAGCCCGCCGATTCCGCTGTGCCGACGTATTTTCGACCCTGCGATAATTTTGCTTGTTCTCCCACTGTAAAACCCCTTCCAAAATAATTCCACGCTCTTATCATACACCAGCGCGGGTCAAATGTCAAGAAAGATGAACATGTTATTTGGTTTGCATATTTTGGTACATATCTGTGGTATATTCATACTTGCAAAACGGAAATTTTTGTGTTACTATAAATTTGGGTATTTTATAATGAGGAGGAACCTTGCATGAAATTCACCAAAAAAGTTTTTGCCCTTTTGCTGACCGCCGCGACGCTGTTTGCTTTCGCCGCCTGCGGGGGCGATAAACCGGCAAATGCGGACACCACCTCTCCCGACGACCTTGAGTCGTTCACCTG
Source organism: Oscillospiraceae bacterium (assembly GCA_009779495.1). Classification (GTDB taxonomy): domain Bacteria; phylum Bacillota; class Clostridia; order Oscillospirales; family Acutalibacteraceae; genus UBA1425. The sequence goes on from WRED01000012.1 coordinate 50,484, forward strand.
GCCGGAGGAAACGATTCCCGCCGGTGAAACCGAAACTACCGGGGACGTAAACACGACCGAAACCGAGGCGCCGACGGCGGAACCGTCCTCTGCCGACGCAAGCGCAGGCACGACCAAACCGGCAGACGGCGTGACTGTTTCCTCCACGGAGACGACCACAGCCGCCGTGAAAGTCCCGCAAACCACGGCCGAGCTTGTCGCCTACTTCAACGAGGTAGCCGACCGCGTCAAGACCGAAAAGCCCGGCTACACCGGCACGCATCAGATCACAATCGGCGAGCCTCAAAGCTCCAGCGGTCTTTTGCAGACGGTGGCGAATTTCGCAATCCCCCTGGTTCCCCAGGACGAGGATATCATTGAACCCGTCCCAAAGGGGTCGTCTGAGCACAAATGGTTCGGTGCGGCCCTTCAGCCATACGGCGCAAGGCTTACCCCCGCGATGGTTAAGAAAATCACGCTGACGGAAAAAGGCAATCAGTACATCCTGCGCGTCGATATGAAAGACGAGAAGCGCAGCAGCCTGCCTAAAAACGGCGCCGAGCACGACCACGGCAAGGTGTACGAGGTGTTTACATACGACGCGATCTACAGCAATATCGAATCTTTTTCCTGGTTCGCCGTTATCGAAAGCTTTGCCCCGACGTATAAAAACAGCTATGTGATATACACCATCGACAAGGCGACCAACCGTGTGCGCAAGGCGGAATACATGATGACCATGAACGCTGACATTCAGGCAAGGCTCAAGCCCTTCTCCAGCTTTACGGCCACCTGTGACATAAGCCAGAGGCGCGTTTTTACGATCAATTAGACAGACGTGTATTCCTCCAGCAGCCTGACATACAGCCTGTAGTCCTCAAGGCTCACGCCGGGCGGCGTTTGATGATCCACCGAGGGCACAAACCCGCCCGCTTTCATAAGCGGTAAAAGACGCTCGAACTCCGCGCGCATCGCGGCCTCTCCCCTGTTCATCGTCATTTTATCAAAGCCGCCCAGCATCAAAAGATTGGGATACCGATCCCGCAGCGCGTTTACGTCCACGCCCGACTGCCGCTCCAGCGGCAGCAGCCCCTCCGCGCCGCAGTCGAGTATCCACGGCACAAGCTCGTCTACAAGACCGTCGGTGTCCACGAAAAACGGCACGCCGCCGGCCTTTGCCAGCTTGGCAATTTCCAGATAATACGGCCGCAGGAATTCATCGAAGCAGGCCTTTGACAGCATCGGCCCGTGGTTGTAAGACATATCCTCCATCAGCGAGAGCAGGTCGGGACGGATGACCTCGAAAACGCGCCGCATAGCTTTCAGGTTGAACTCAAGCAGGTCCTCGTTTATACGGCGCATCAGATCGGGGAAATCATAGAAAGCGTAGAGATGTCCCTCTATGCCGAACAGCCGCCGCGGATACCAGAAAAACCCGTTGATCACAAACCGGACAGTGAACTCGCCGCGCTCATGCCGGGGCGCCAGACGCTCCGCCTCGCGCAGCATACGGTCTATGCTTTCTTCACAGTAGAATTCGCCGCGCAGACGTTCGTAGTCATCTTCGCCGCGGATAAGCTCGGCACGCGGCTCAACGCCCAGCCAACGCATGACGTCCAGTCCGAAATATCGCAGGGAGTCCTCCCATTCCAGGGAGGGCAAGCCCTCGTTTTCCCAGCGGTCAATCGTTTTGTCCCACCAGGCCGCCCACTCGATACGCGGCAGGCGGGGCGTTTTTTTGCGCGGGATTTGCAGGGCGGCACGAAAAATATCACGTTCGGTCATATGTATATCATTCCTTTCGGGGAGCTTTGACTATATTATAACGCGGTTTGGGGGGTAATGCAACACCTGTGATTTAGCTTTTAGACGCGGTACGACACCCACGCGGGAGCAGTGCTCCCGCATTGTCCCGCCGCCGCGCTACGAAAACTGCGTTTTCGTGAACAACGCAACTTCGTTGCGTTGTTGGCTCCGCTTCGCGGAGCCGCGCGGCAGCCTTGGGCGGTCGTTGGCCGCCCAGATTCGGCGGGCACAGCCCGCCGGAGATCTGCGATGATGTGTGATATGATGGGGTAAACAGAAAAGTGGTTGGGTTCCAGGAAATATAAGGAGATTTCAATATGCGATTTCGCGACCTTGCGGCATTCGGAAAAAGAATGGAGCACTATATAATTGGCTTAATGCTCAAAGAAAGTTTGGATTGTTATATGCCGCTCGTCGATGACGATGGCATTGATGTTGTAATCCGAAAACAAAACGGAGAATACATAGAGGTACAGATAAAGGCTCGCTCGAATACCGTTAAAGAGGGAGACGCAGCTTTATTCGCGGCTTTAAGCCATGAGAACAGGAATAACTATTTTTTCATTTTTTATTCTGAGCGGCTTGACGTTATGTTCATAATGACTTCGGACGAATTTCTCTCCGAATGTGCTACTAGGGCGTGTTTGAAAAATCCCCGTGTGTGGATTTTTGAGTGATTTTTTCGCCGCACAAGGCGAAATTTTGCAGGAATACGCCCGTATTTCGAAAAATTTTAACGCAGTGCGACGGAAAAA
>WRED01000013.1 GCA_009779495.1 Oscillospiraceae bacterium
GGACGGCGTGCTTGTCGGGTTTCCGCTTGAATTGACCTGCGTGAGTGTAAAGTTGAATATCTTAGTTGGCGCGCCCGTGCCTTCGCTGAACGCGCTGACGATCTTCTTTACGTCGAGGGTGATGGTTGCGTCGGCGGCGCCGTAGGTGTTGTTGAATGTAAGGCTTAAATCCTGAACTAACATATCGCTGCAAACGAACGTATCGCTTTCGTTGTTGGTTTGCACATAGGTGAATACAGCCGACGGATTAATCTGGCGGGGGTTTTCCACCAGCTTATATGAAGCCGTTCCATGTTGTGTACCGCTGCTTCCGCTGACCGTAAGGGTGTTTTCAAGCGTAACAAACTGAGCTACGCCCAACAGGAAGTCTTTATCGGTATACGACGTACCGTCGGAGTTTTGGAACGCGGAAGCGGTAAAGAGCGAGCCCTTGATGGATTTGCCTTTTACATATTTTGCGTTATCCTTCAGCGTAAAGGTTATCGACGGGGAACCTGCCGGCCTGGTGACGGTAATCGTGTCGCCCTTTTTAACCTTTACGCCGGTGCCGCAGTTTGAAACTGCCGCTGCGTCACCGACCTCAACGCTCCAACCCGTGGTGTCGGGCCATGTAAGAACCGTATCGTACTGCTCAACTTCGGCGATGTTTTCAGAAACCCAACCGATATGAGAAAAAGTGATCGTGCCTGACGTGGCGCTGTCATGGGTATAGCTCATGGAAAGAGAAGTGGTTTTTCCTAAATCGTGCTGATCCTTTATTTCCTCCATATTATCGACTAAATGGTAGAAATATGTCAGATTGTTATTGCCGTTGTTGGTTAAAGCTTCAAAACAAGGAGCCATTATAGCAGCGATGCTTCTTTCCGTCGCATCTGTTACAACCGTAGGATTTGACCAAGTGCTTGACAATCTTAAATCTAGGGATGGATATTTGGCTTTTAATTCGTATATATAGGCTGCTCCCCGGATAAAATCCCTGTGGGGACGCGAGGTTTTAACACCAACGCCGGGTATGGTGATATTGCCTGTTAACTCGACATCAGATATATCTATGCCAAACATCATATTAAGATCCGAAACCGTGAGGGAGCTGTTTACAGGATAAAGAGCGTTTAACAAAGCGGATTCGGCACCGTTTCTGGAAGTGGGGGAGCCGGTTGGATTCATCAGCGCGTTATTAGTAGCGGTGGAAACGTATTGCTTAGGAAACTGCTCTACTAACCTTACCATTTTACTGAACATGGCGTATTTCTCGCCGGGGCTGTATTCCATCCAGTTGCCGTATGTACCCGACGCACCCTTTTTCGTGCGGTATTGTATACTTGCGACATAAGAATTAGAAGCGCTGTCCAAAGTTACGACCACCCTGATATGATAATACGTGTCGTCCATGAGCCAGCCGCCGGGAGCGGAGGTTTCTCTTACCAAATAGTAAGTGGTTCCCTCTTCTTTAAGCTCAATCATAGGAAATAACGCAGTCGGCGCAGGGTTACTGGAGTTTCGCGTTACGTTAATTTCTTCTCTTATTGAGCCTTGACCACCGCTTGCATCCGAATCGAATAGTGTAAATCCAAATACCTGATTGGTGGTTGGTATGCCTGTACCTGAGGTGGTTTTTTTAATGTTGATTTTTATAATTGCGGGAGCAGGTGTTATTTCGTATGAGTTCTCAATATCCATTAAGTCGGACGCGCCCACGATTCCCATTTGCCCGTCGCCCTGATTCTGCGCGGACTGCTGCACCGGATTGCTCTCCGAGGCAAAGCCGTCGAGCGGCGCAATGGCGTCAGAATCATCTTCCTGCGGATAGCACTCGGCAACATGCGTATGCTCGCTTAACTCGCAAGTAAGCTGCTTTGCGTAGCAATCATTGTTATGTATGTGCCCGTCGGACACCTCGGTTTCGCAGGCCAAAACCCACTCCTGCTCATAGCAAGGCTCGCCGTGGACGTGTCCCTCGGACTCCTCGAGGCCGCAGATGATATCCTGATCCTCGCCGTAGCAAGTCTCGTCATGGACGTGCCCCTCGGCTTCCTCAATTTCGCAGGCCAGAACCGACTCCAGCTTATAGCAATCCTCGCCGTGGGTGTGCGCCTCGCTTTCTTCGAGGATGCAGGTCAGCAGCTCAGTATAGCACCCGGCGTCGTGGGTATGTTCCTCAAACCCGCAGATCGGGTTGCCTGTCGTAAACGCCGGCAATAAGGACAATACGGTCGTCAGCGTTACCACGGCCACCAAAAGCGGCACAAAAACAGCCAACGCTATTCTTCTGCGCTTTTTGTCCGCCAAGACCCTTCCAATGATCATGTCGTAAATATTTTTCATATACTCGCCCCGTTCTTACAGTATATATAATATGGAAATGTTTTTTACGAAATTTTTCCCGCTCTTGAGAGCGGCCACACGATGAACCTTACCTTGCCTATGACTTGTTCCCTCGGAACCGGGCCGAAATGGCTGTCACGGCTGTCCACCGATACCGACCGGTTGTCGCCCATGACGAATACTGTTCCCGAAGCCACGTGGAAAGGAAGCTCAATGTCGCAGTTGCCAAGGCTGTGCTCCTCTACATAGGGTTCATTCAGCACATGGCCGTTTACCGATACGACGCCGTACGCGTCAATGTTTACCGTGTCGCCCGCCGTGGCGATCACGCGCTTGATATGGAGCTTGTTGTTGTGATAAAACGCGATGATGTCTTTTTTGATGGTGATGTCGCTTTTTTTAGTCAGAACGATCTCGTTCATTTCCAGAAGCGGACTCATGCTTGTGCCGTCAATCCGCAGTACGCCTACCCAAAGGTTTGTGATAAGGATGATCACGGCCGCCGCCGCCACAAGGCTTATGATGATGCCCCGCGCCAGACGGATGTAGGATTCTCTGCGCTCGAGCCTCGCGATCTCCCTGTCGAGCATTTCGACGCCGGGACGTCCCAGCACGTCTACCTGCTTGCGTATTAAGGTATCCTTTTTGTTATCTTTCACTGACATGCACCACTTGCTTCTATATACATTAGTATAGTATTATGTCCAACCGCCTTGCCTTTGCGTGATCCCGGCCCTGAACGCCAGAATCATATTGCGCTTTTCCCTTTTCTCTGACTGAAGCTCCTTTTCAAGGTCGCGGAGCATCAGCATCAGATGTTTTTTGCTCAGCGCGCGCAGCTGCTTGTCGCCTATCACCGAAGTCTCGGCCCGCTCGCCGGCTTCGCCGCTTTCAAACGCCCTGGCGCCTATGTCGTTCCAAAAATCCCGGGTGTTATCGTTTGCCGCCGGAGGGCTGAAAGACGCGTCCGGCGCATGCTGTTGAGGCGGAGCGTTCCGCAGCTCCTGCTCCCCAGCCATATACTTTTCCGTTTCCTCGGCGGGGCGCGGTTCATGCTCCCAAAATGACGCCGTAATTTCGTCAAGCGTCTTTGCTTTGGATTTTGGTTTCGCGAGGGGTTCTGCGGTTAAAGCGGAAGCCGTGTGCGCCGTCGGTCCCGCGAAAGGTATTGGTTGATTCGCTCCCTCCCGCATTTCGTTGAACAAGTTATCATGCATCAGGAACAATTCGTCCAGCGTGTTTGTCGGCATCCTCCTCACCCCTTTTTACATATGGATTATTTTGTTGAAATTTGTCGCTGACTGCCGATCAATCTTTCGATGGTATGAGTATATCAGAAAAAATCAATCGTGACGAAAATTTGCGTAAACCGTTGAATTTTTGCGTGAATGACAGAAAAATGTTCCGAACAGGTTTTTTTGACCACAATATCTTGTGGTTTGCATGCTTTTTACAATATTTGGCATCAAAAAATGACCCTTTTACTTGGCTCAGGCCTACAACACTCCCATTATTTTTGTTTATTTCGATTTAAGCAATAAAAAAGATAGAAGTGTGCTTTTTACATACTTCTATCCTCCCCCCCATTCTATATTGTACTCATTAACGTCCGCGAATATTTTCCAACTTTTACTTTCCCCTTATAATTGCCAGCGTTCGACGGCTGACCGCAGGGACGCATAGTAATTTCGCCCCACAGGTATTTTGTGTCCATTGTTTAATATAAGCTCCGAAGAACCCACTTGATGCACCGCGTCAACCGCGACGATAAATGACCGATGCGTCCTCGCGAAGCCCCTGTTGCGCAGACGTTCCTCCAGCTTTTGCAGGGTTGACGGAAAATTGAAGCTGCCCCCGGCGTATTCAACACGAACCATATGATCCGTCGTGCCCTCAAAGTAATATATGTCCTTTACCTCGATCTGCTTGTACTCGCCCGCGCAGGATACAACAATGTATTGCCGTTCAAGCTGCTTCGCGGCCTGTAACGACAGTTCAAAAACCGATTGAAAACGCGTGAGATTCTTGGCGTCGTAGCCCTTTTGCACAAAGTTGTATGCATCCGCGTCAAACGCCTGATGATAATGCTCGGGATCCGTGGAGTGGCTGAGATAAAGGATGACGCCGTCATAGCTTTCCTTGCGGACGGTTGCCGGGGCAGAGGCAAAGATGCCCTCCGGCTCCACAATCATGATGCTGACAAGGGCCAAATAAACGTCGTCTTTCATGTCGAACAATAGCTCGCTGGGATTCGAGTACAGCTTCAGCTCCATCGGAACGCCGCATCTGTCGCATACGCTGCGGCAAATTTTCGCGTAGCCTTCCAAATCCACCCTGTTCTCATCGCAAATTATGATTCTGAGCTTATCCAATATGTTCACCAGTCCGGCGTCAGATTTTTGTTCAAGACGTTGAGCCGGAGCCGCCATGAACACATCAATTTATCGTGCGAACGAATTCTTTTGTGCAAACATCGACTTAAAACGAGTTAATTTACAAAAAAATCTGTGCAATATGCATAATATTATGAGGGATTATATCACATTTCTTTCGTTTTGTCAATCGCAACATATGGTAAATTTATGACGGACAATGTCTATATGTGCTTAAATGTTAGATTGTTGAAAGTTATAGTGTCCAAAGCCGGAAATTTCTGAACTTTATTGTTGCTTTCATCCGACTGTTCCTGTATAATAAAAACTATTAAGGAGGCGCGTAACAATGGCTTTGGACAAGCAAAACCTCAAGGAGCAGCTCTTCGGCGCGGAAGAAAATTCCGCCGCGAAAATGGATCCCGAAAAACTCAGCCGTTTCCGGCATATTGCCGAACAGATGTACAGTACCCCGCAGCTTTCGACCAAAGAGGTCGCCATGCCGGCTCTGGCAAAAGTGGGCAAAAGGGTCAGCGAGATGATCGAACGAAACTACCGCACCGTTTTCTTTGTCAGCGTGCTGCGCCTTGATATGGTTTACGTGACGATCATCCTGGCCCTCATCGCGATTTACGACGTACTCAACAACCCGCTGATGGGAATCGCCTACGACAGGACGCGCACCCGCTGGGGCAAGGCAAGGCCCTACGCCCTTTTCGCCCCGTTCTTCTATTTCGGCTCCACGGCGCTGCTGTTCTGCGGACGGCTGTTCTTCGACAACGACGTCACCGACGATCCGCGTAAAATCCTGTTCGTGTTCTCCGTGCTGTTTTTACAGGAAACGTTTTCCACAATTTACAGCATACCCGTGGATAACTATCTGACCCTGATGACACCTAACCCCCAGGACCGTATGACCGTCGGCATGTGGCAAAGCTACGCCAACCGATGGGCCGGAGATTTTCTTGGAATGCTGATCACGCCTTTGCTGGATTTCTCGCGTTCAGGTTATATCAACATCTCCCAAGGCATGATTTTCGCTATTTTCGGCTTGATTTCCGCCTTAACCGGCACTGCGGGCAGTATGCTTATGTCGGTGCATTGCCGCGAGCGCGTCATACTCCAGCCCAAGCCGGCCCCCACGGCAAAAACCCTGTTCTACATCCTGAAAAACAAATACGCGCTTCGCAATTTCGCCGCGGGCATGGCGGGCAGCTGGTGGAGCAGCGGCAACTACAATTGGCACATCGTGAACCAGCTCGAAATTCTCGGCGGCATCTTCCGCTCCGCGCCGTTTTATCTGCCGCGCCAGCTGTCGCAGGTCATCAGCATCGCATTTGTAGAGCCTTCGAAAAAGCTGTTCGGCGGCAGTTACCGCAAAACCTGTATCTTGTTCCGCATCATGGATATTTTAGTTACCGTGATCCCGGCAACCATCGGCCTTTCCACCAAGATCACAGGCACATGGTGGAAAGCGGGGCTGCTCTTCGCCGGGTTCGATTTCCTGCTGAATGTCAACGACGGTCCCGCCAGCGTGCTTGAGGGCGAAATTGACCGCGAGATCGGCGACTATACGGAATACATGACCGGCGAACGGCCCGACGGTACTGTCGGACTGCTGACCGGCCTGATCGGTAAGGTCACGGAACCGCTCAGGGCGCTGTTCACCATTTTTATATTCCGCTGGACGGGTTACGACCCGAACGTCGGTGCCAGCAGGGCGTGGAGCCAGGATCTCGTGCGCTCCAACATGACCATGTATTCCAGGGTGTTTTTCCTGTGCACACTCGAAAGCGCCATCCCTAATATCCTCAGGGTCATCCCCTACTTCTTCTATGATCTGGAAGGCAAGAAGAAAGAGGAGATGTACGCGGCTCTCAACGAGCGGCGCGCCATGATCGCGAACGAGTCCGCCGTGCCGGATGAAATGGAGACCATGATGGCGGATTACATATAGCTCGAGTCACGCGTTGAATAATAGGTAAACATGACAGATGCGGGGTAAAGTTCACGTCATTGCGAGCGCAAGGAAACGTTAAGTAACAGCAACGTTTGCGCGCGAAGCAATCCAGTCGGCAAATGACTGATAAGTCAGAAGTGATCAGGCAACGCAAAATAAAGTTGCATAACTGGATTGCTTCGCGCGCCAACCTTAATATAAAAGGAACGCTTCTCTACGCTCGCAATGACGCCTGACTTCTACCTGTTTTCTGTTTTTTTACCAGTGATTCGTATGTATAAAATAAAAGGGGATTTTTATGGAAGATTTTGTTAAAGATCAGCTTATCGCTACCCTCAAGTACGCGCCGCTTCACCTGGCCGCCAGCTATTTCAAAAAGCGCACCTCCCCTGAGGCGGAGGAGGCAAAACGCAAGGCCGGCGGGTTTATCAAGGGCATCTGCCACCCGTCGGATAATTATGAGCAGATCAAGGGCGGGGGCATCCGATGGAACCGTGCGGATATCCCTTTTCCTTTCGACCATGAGGGAGATATCCGGCAGGAGTACCTTGACTGGAAAGAACAGATGCGGCTCTATCGGGAAAACGGCATCCGCATTATGGCGGTCACGCCCTACCCAAGGACGTACATCAGCTACGGCATCGACCCGCGCGAGTCCAAAAACGAGGATCGCGTACGGGAAATCGCCGTGTTCCTGATCAGCGACTTGAGGGATATCGCCGAGGCCTGGCAGATCACCAACGAAATGGGCGTTACGCGCTTCACCCGGCCGCTGACAATGCAGGAAGCCGCGCGGTTCATCGGCATTCAGCTGCAGGCCATGTACCCCCGCCGGGGCAAGGCCCTCATAGGCTACAACAGCTCCGGGCCGCAATCGGATCTGCATCTCCTCATGCGCCCCTGGCTGCCTTACTGCGATTACGTGGGCATAGACATCTACATCGGCTGCTTCGTGGCCGCGGGCAACTGGATGTACATGTTCGACGCGCTGCTGCGCTACCTGTGGAGCATGACCGGCAAGCCTGTTATCCTGTGTGAGTTCGGTTACCTCAGCGGCGGCGCGCCGAAATCCCCGGAGGAAAAACGCGCGATCTTACGGCGCTACGGGGTCAGCAGCGAAGAAGAAGCACGGAAAAACCTCGATCAATTTATGGACAAGATCAAAAAGGTTGCCCCGGTCATGTGGAGTTCAGTAACGGAAAACGCGTCCGGCAGCTATGCCGATTACCTCTTCAACTCCATGTTCCGCAACCATTTTTACAGTGAGCTGCCAAAAGGCGTCGTGATCAAAAAATACCCGCATACCCCCGAGGGCCAGGCGGATTTCTACCGCGATATCTTCCCGCGGCTCGCAAAGCTGCCTTTCGTACTCGGCGCGTTTATCTACAAATGGAGGGACGGCGAAAAATGCGGCCACTGCGGACAGGACGACTGCCCGCAGGAAAGCACACGCTGGGGCATATTGGATTTCGAGGAAAGGGAAAGACCGGCCTACTATGCCGTGCGGGACGCACTGGAGAAGATTCAATAAACGGTTTCACAATAGACCTCTTGCATAACTGAATCGCGGTGAATTGACGGTCTTTTTCCGCCTCCGCCGCATTAAAAATGCTCGAAATAAACAAATTATTTCTGCGCTTTTTGCCTTGCGGAGACGAAAAAATCCTCGTCAATTCACTCGCGATCAGTCATGCAAGAGGTCTAATGCAAAACCAGTAACAAATCAGGCGGTATCCGCATAAGCTTAGTATCAGGAAAATCTTTTCCTGATACTAACTTTTTTTGATAAGAAGGGCGACTTATGCGGGATATCAATAAATTATCCGAGCTACATCAAGGCAAGAGCGCCCTGGTTATCGATATTCATTCCAGTGACTGTATGCGCCGACGGCTTCAAGACCTTGGGCTGATTAAGGGGGCCGAGGTGTCCTGCCTCCAAAAAAGTCCGCTCGGGGACCCTGTCGCTTATTTGATACGCGGAGCGGTCATCGCGCTTCGCTATGAGGATTCGTCGTGCGTGCAAATAGAGTGTTGCGAGGTGTGATCAATGGGGTTAAACAAGGACTCAATGGGATTGAATGCCATAGACATGGGACTTGTCATCAAAAAGGCCCATGCTTCAGACCGGGTGGTCGCCTTGGGCGGCAATCCCAATGTAGGAAAATCCACCGTTTTTAACGAATTGACCGGACTCAGGCAGCACACGGGCAACTGGCCGGGAAAAACAGTCGCTCACGCGCAGGGAAGCTGTACTTACAAAAATACCGGGTATGTCATCGTTGACCTTCCCGGCTGCTATTCGCTGATGGCGCACTCGGCGGAGGAAGAGGTCGCGCGGGATTTCATCTGTTTTGGGGGCGCCGACGCGGTCGTCATCGTATGCGACGCCACATGCCTTGAGCGCAGCCTGAACCTTGTTCTTCAAACGATGGAAATCACTCAAAACGTGGTCGTTTGCGTGAATCTGATGGATGAGGCCAAAAAGAAAAAGATCAATATCAATTTGCAGGCCATATCCAAAAAGCTGGGCGTCCCGGTTATCGGGACTGCCGCGCGAAGCAAAAAAGGGCTTGACGACTTAATGGACGCCGTTTTACAAACAATTCAGGATATCAGCCGGCGGCCTGTCAAAATACAATATCCTGATTATATTGAAAATGCCATATTCAACATAGAGCCGCTTATAAAAGAAGCCTGCGAAAGCGTCGCGGACAGCCGGTGGCTTTCTTTGATGTTTCTTTATTGGAATCAAGATATACATCGTTTTATCGGGCGAAATATAAAAGAAAGCTTTTTTACAGATGAAAACGTGTTTCGAATACTCAGTGAGGTAAAAAATGAGTTCACCAGTCAGAGAATTACAGAGAGACAGCTCAAAGACGATATCGTTTCGTCCATCGTACATACAGCGGAGGAAATATGTAAAGACGCGATTTTATTTGAAGATGAAAACTATAAAAACAACGGTTCAAGGATTGATCATATTCTGGCAGGGAAATGGACTGCGTTCCCTATTATGATCCTTGCGCTGCTCGGGGTATTTTGGCTTACGATTACGGGAGCCAATTATCCTTCTCAATTGATCAATGACGGCTTGTTTTGGATAGGAGATCAATTGATGGTGTTTTTGGGATGGATGCACGCGCCGCAACTCCTGACCGACATGCTTATCTTGGGGGTATACAGGGTCTTGGCCTGGGTGGTGTCTGTCATGCTGCCGCCGATGGCCATATTTTTTCCGTTGTTTACGTTGCTTGAGGACGTAGGCTTCTTACCCCGCGTGGCGTTTAACTTAGATAAATGCTTCAAAAAATGCCGCGCTTGCGGCAAACAGGCCCTTACCATGTGCATGGGCTTCGGATGCAACGCCGCCGGGGTTATCGGCTGCCGCATCATTGATTCGCCAAGGGAGCGTCTTATCGCGATCATCACCAACAATTTTGTGCCGTGTAACGGACGCTTTCCAACTCTGATTGTCATCATTTCCATGTTTTTTGCCGGTTCGGCTACAGGCGGAGGAGCTTCTGTCCTGTCTGCCGTACTCCTGACAGCGGTCATCGTACTGGGTGTATTTATGACATTTGCGTCTTCCAAGCTTTTATCAAAGACTGTGCTGAAAGGAATGCCCTCCTCCTTTACCCTGGAGCTGCCGCCTTACCGAAAACCGCAAATCGGAAAGGTTATCATCCGTTCCATTTTTGACAGAACGCTTTTCGTGCTGGGCAGGGCGGCCGCTGTTGCCGCGCCGGCAGGACTTGTTATATGGATCATGGCCAATGTGCGTATCAGGGATATAACGCTTTTAGCGCACTGCTCCGATTTTTTAGACCCGTTTGCAAGGCTTATCGGGTTGGACGGCGTAATCCTTCTTGCTTTTATTCTCGGGTTTCCGGCAAACGAGATTGTTGTTCCTATTATTGTCATGGCCTATATGGCGAAAGGAAACATATTGGAGCTTGACAATCTGTCGTTATTGAAGCAACTGTTTGCAGACAACGGCTGGACTTGGATCACCGCGATAAGCGTCATGCTGTTTTCCCTGATGCACTGGCCTTGCTCCACAACACTTTTGACTATCAAGAAAGAAACGCAAAGTATCAAATGGACGGTTATTTCCGTGCTTGTACCGACGATTATGGGAGTGGGAAGTTGTTTTATATTTACAAGCTTGGCCAGACTCATTAGAGCGTATTTTTAAGCCCAAAAGCACTAGGGTGTGTTTGAAAAATCCCATGCGCACGTCTTTTTGTCGCTTTTTCCCTCGTGCCGCGTTAAAATTTCTTGAAATACGGGCGTATCAATCCTTGCGAAGGGGAACCTTCAAAATTTCACCTTGTGCGGCGAAAAAATCGCTCAAAAATCCGCACACGGGAATTTTTCAAACACACCCTAGAAAAAATGTGCAAGATATGGTATAATATTTGTATGAGACGAAATGGACTAAGTGAAGAAGTTTGAAACTAAATGATTATTTAAGAGGGCATAATAAACCAGACCGTCCGAAGACAGCCAACGGTATCGCAAAAGACAGCTATATGATTCACGGGCATATTCACAATAATACCGACGCAGATTACTTTGCGCTTATCCGCTTAATGCCTAACCTGCTAAACGCCGGGGTGGATGTTAATGACTTTATACCGGTGAATTTCAATCAACTATTGAAAAACAACGAACTATTTAAGGAAGCGAGCAAAAGCATTTCTATAAAATGCAGCGAGGAGTAGTTTTATGCCATTTTACGATCTACGTTGCCCCATTTGCGATAAAGCATACAATATTTCCGCTTCGATGGCGGACAAGACCGAGAAGCGCATCCCCTGCCCGGATTGCGGTTCTTTTGAACTTGAAACCATTTATAAAGGATCACCGGCTTATATCAAAGCTAAATCTGGCGGCAAATGCCCCAATCGTCATGTCTGCGGAAACGGCTGCCACCACGGAGGTTGATATGTTTACATTATCCGCTAATCTTACATTTTATATCCCCCACGCAGCCTCTTTGAAAGACAAGCGTCAGGTTTGCCGGAGCCTTATCGACAAGACACGACAGCGCTTTAACGCATCAGTTGCGGAAGTGGCTACGCAGGATGTTCATCAAACACTGACGGTAGGCGTTGCAGTCGTATCCGGCGATAACGTTCACGCGCAAAATTCGCTGAATGAAATCATCCAATTTATGGAAGATCATACCGATGCGATATTATTGGCGGTGGAGAGATGACTGTATTTATTGACGCCGACGGATGCCCTGTGGTTGATATCACCGTCAAGTTATCGAAACAAGCGAGCGTGGATTGTGTTATTGTCTGCGATAGTTCCCATGTTTTTGAGAAAGCGGGCGCCAAAACAATAACCGTTTCCAAAGGGAATGACAGCGTTGATTTTGCGCTGGTCAGCATGATCCAAAAGGGCGATATCGTCATAACGCAAGATTATGGACTCGCGGCGATGTGTTTGGCGAGACGTGCTGTACCCGTCAGTCAGGACGGGATGATGTATACAGACAGCAACATCGACGGCTTGCTGTTGCAAAGACATACGGCGAAGAAAATACGAATGTCAGGCGGGCGGTTGAAAGGACCATCCAAACGAACGCCGGAGCAGGATATTTTATTTGAGAAAACATTGAAAAATTTGTTAGGAGGCCAACCATGAACATTACAGTAAGAAAACCTACCGAAGCCGAAAAAGCCGAAATGCAATCAAAACCAATATGGGGATGCGGGGTGTCGGAATTCGACTGGTATTATGACAGCGAAGAAACCTGCCTGCTCATCGAAGGCGATGTGACCGTTTCCTATGACGGCGGCAATATTTCTTTCGGTGCCGGGGACTACGTTGTATTCCCCCAGGGCTTGTCCTGTGTATGGAAGGTCAGGTCGCCGGTCAAAAAGCACTACGTTTTCAAGTAATCGGAAAGGCATTATGAAATCATATCGAGTGTTTTTATCAACGACAACGAATCCGGTTTGCACCGGGATTTTGAGCGCTGGCTGGAGAAACGTCTGTGTGTTTAAGCTCGTATCGACGGATTTTACAGGGAAGAAAAAGCCCCGGCCAAACTAATAATGGGAGGGTATAAAGTGTATTATTCAACCACTTATTCATCGCCCATAGGAACGATTACTCTTGCGTGTCATAATGATAACCTTGTCGGCTTATGGACAAATGGTCAAAAATATCACGGGGACACTATACCCGAAGCTATGATAGAAAACAATGATATACCTATATTTGGAGCCGTAAAAAAATGGCTGGACAGATACTTTACGGGTGAACAACCCGATATTTCCGAGTTGCCGTTAGCTCCTATCGGCGGAGAGTTTCGTCAAGGCGTTTGGAAAATCCTTTGTGAAATACCATACGGCAAAGTCATTACATACGGCGATATCGCAAAAAGAATAGCGATGAAAATGGGCAAGGAAAGCATGTCAAGTCAAGCGGTGGGCGGGGCTGTCGGGCATAATCCCATATCTATTATTATCCCCTGTCATCGGGTCGTCGGTTCAAATGGCAGTTTGACGGGCTTTTCCGGCGGCGTGGGGATGAAAGTAAAATTACTTGAATTAGAAAGCGTTGATATGCGGGGCCTTTTTATTCCAAAGAAAGGTACGGCACTTTAAATAAACAGAATAGAGGAGCGGCGAGCATGAACAATCAAGAGAAATTGCGGCTAAGAGACCCCGAAGCGGCGCCGACGGATGAATTGCTGGAGCAAATATTGGGCGACAGCTATGCCGCATACGAAGTATTCCAAGACGCCCTGCCCGGCTTGGAAATCGAGCAGGAGTGGCAATGGTACACGCCCCACAAGGCGTGGTTCGCGAAAGGACAGCATTTCTGGATGACGCCCCGGGGCGCGAAAAAAGAGAAAAATCTTTACTGGCTCCACGTTTTTGAGGGGTTTTTCAATGTGGCGGTTTGGTTTAAAGAAAAGAACCGCGCGGAAATTTTAAGTGCCGATGTCAGCGAAAAAACGAAACGGCTGATCCGCGACACCGAGACATACGGCAAAATGCCGACATTCCCGGTGGTGTTTGAGATAACCGCAGCCGAATCGCTTGCCGATATTTACATACTGATCGATTATAAGAAAAGATTGGAAAGATACGAGGTGATCAAGGCCCGGCAGGCCGAGGTGGGGGCCGAGCGGCAGGCGCGCATCGCCAAGCAGGAAAATATGCGGCTGTTCCTTGAAACGGTGCGCCAGCGAGAGGGCCTGCTGACCGGCTTCGATGAGGCCCTCTGGCGAAGCACTGTGGAGGTTGTGACTGTTTACGCCGTCGATGATATCCGGGTAATGTTTCGGGATGGCAGGGAATTGCGCGTGGGGGAGTAGGGACTCGAACCCTACGGAATTGGGGGCGCGGTCGTTCGACTGCGCTTCATCTTTTTTCCTGTATCTCGACAAAAGTGAGGAAGATTGGACATGCGCGGTGCATTGTACAAGCAGCCTCCATACCACTGGTGCATGACGATTTCAGGCACTGTTTTTCTTGATATATAACGGTTTGTCCACTGCAAAAAACACTTTGTCCGTCTGAACCCACAGCTTGTGCAACTCGCGAGTTCCAGTTTTGTCCATCGCTTTAGTATGGCGAAAGGACAAACCGAAACGCCAGAACGTATGAGTCCTGACGTTTAGATTTGGTGGCGGCGTAGGGACTCGAACCCTGTCGAATCATCCTGATTGTTCCATTTTCCTGCTGTCGCTAATGCATTATATGCGTCGAAACACAAAAAATGCCTGTCTAACGAAAAAATCTCACTGCGAGGTTTCACAGTAAGATTTTCCTTGAGACGTCTTTTTGTATTCGGCCTGACGTCAATTTTTGGTGGACCCAAGGGGGCTCGAACCCCTGACCTCCGCGTTGCGAACGCGGCGCTCTACCAGACTGAGCTATGAGCCCACATAACATTGCAAAGGAGATTATACGACCTTTATGCCGTTTTGTCAAGTCTGTTTTTCCGAAAAATTAAAAAATCTTCGAATTTGCGCGTAATATTTATTGCGGTATTCCCGCACTGTATGATATAATTGGGGTAAGTCAAACCGAAAGGATGATATTTTTATGAAACCCCGAATCTACACCGTCGCCACAACGCACCTCGACACCTCCTGGAGCTGGGACTTTGAAACGACGCTCGCCGACTTCCTGCCGAAAACGCCCCGAGATAACTTTGAACGTTTAGAGAAATATCCCGAGTACGTGTTCTCTTTCGAGGGCAGCTACCGCTATGAGCTGCTGGAGGAATATTATCCCGAGCTGTTCGCGAAAGTGAAAGAGTACATCGCGGCGGGGCGGTGGCACGTAGCCGGAAGCTCCTTTGAAAACGGAGACGTCAATATTCCGTCGCCTGAAGCGCTGTTTCGCAACATCCTTTACGGCAACGAGTACTTCGACCGCAAATTCGGCAAGCGCAGCCGCGATATCTACCTGCCCGACTGCTTCGGCTTCGGCTTTTCGCTGCCGTCCATCGCGGCTCACGCAAACCTTTTGGGCTTCACGACGCAGAAGCTCGTGTGGAGCTGCGCATACGGCATTCCCTTTGATCTGGGCGTCTGGGAGGGCGTTGACGGCAAGCGAATCTACGCCTGCTTTGACGGCCGCGACTATAATTACAACCTGAAAAAGGCGCGTGATTACGGCCCCGTCAAACGCAAGCTGCGCTCGAACATGCGCAAGTACGATCTGCCTTTCACGCTGCTTTTGCACGGTATCGGCGACCGTGGGGGCGCGCCGCGCGAACGCTCTGTTTCGACGGTTTGCAAGGACATACGGACGAATGACGAGTCTGGTGTTGATGTGCTTGCCGCCTCGACGGATCAGGTATTCCGCGACATGGACACGTTGCTGACGAAAGAGCAGAAATCGAAGCTTCCCGTGTGGAAAAACGAGCTTGTGATGACGGATCACGGCGTGGGCTGCTACACGTCGCGGACTTTGGGAAAGCGCTTCAACCGCCGGTGCGAGCAACTTGCCGACGCGGCGGAGCGCACGGCTGTCACGGCGAATCTGCTTGGCTTCCCCTACCCGCAGAAGCGGCTGGAAACCGCATGGAAAAATACCATCGCGCATCAGTTCCACGACGATATCACCGGCACGTCTTTAGAGGTCTGTTACAAGCGCAACTGGAACGACTATGTGTTGGCCATGAATATTTTTTCCGAGGAGTACCGCGCTTCGGCGGCGGCCGTTGCCGCGAGTATGGACGCGTCATTCGCTCAGGGAACCGCCGTTTTGGTCAGTAACCCCGTGCAGGGCACGCGGCGCGAAACGGTCACGGCGGAGATTGACATGCCCGGACGCTTTGCCCGCGTGTTCGACAGTGACGGTAAAGAGGTTTTATCGCAAATTCTGTCGGCGGAGAACGGAAAATTGGCTGTCGCTTTTTCAGCGGAGGTTCCGCCGAACGGATTTCGTATATACGACGTCCGGCCGTCCGGCGCGCCCTGCGCAGCGCAAAGCGCACAAAGCGGCCTGTCCGTCACACAGCGCACGCTGGAAAATGAGTGTTGCGCGGTTACTCTCGATGACAATGGCGACATCTCATCCGTTTTTGACAAGAGGAATGGCCGCGAGGCCCTGTCCGCGCCCGTACGCATGGCTCTGTTTGACTTTGACGGCACGTCGTCGTATCCCGCGTGGGAGCTGACGTACAGCGAGCTTCGCAAAAAGCCCCGCGCTTACGCCGGCGAGCCTGTTTTTGTGGTCGTTGAAAACGGCCCCGCCCGCGTCGCTGTCAAGACGACGCGGAAGTCGGGCGAGTCCAGCTTCACACAGATCATTTCGCTGTCGGCCGGCGGGGAGCGCGTTGACGTGTATAACGAGGTGGATTGGCGGTCTCTTCGGTCACTGCTGAAAGCGGAATTCCCGCTGGCTGTCCAAAATCCCGAAGCGGCGTATGACATAGGCTTGGGCACCATAAAACGCGGCAACAGCCATAAAAGGCTGTACGAGGTTCCGGCGCAGATGTGGGCGGACATAACCGCCCGGGACGGCGACTTCGGCGTGTCTGTGTTCAGCGATTCGCGAGTGGCCTGGGACAAGCCGAACGACAATACCCTGCGCCTGACTGGAGTCTACTCCCCGCAGGACTCATACCGTTCAAATACCCAGGTGCAGGATTTCGGACTTAACAGATTCTCTTTCGCGCTGTTCCCCCACGAGGGCCGGCCCGAGCGGCAGACACAGCTTCAGGCGGCGTATTTTAACCAGCCCATGGGCACTTTTACCGTTCCAAACACCGGGGGCGGACTGCCCTCTACGATTTCCCTTTTGACCGTATCCGACGGCGGCGTGATCATCCGCGCCGTGAAAAAGGCCGAAAACAGCGATAAAATCGTCGTGCGGGTGAACGAGGGCGAAGGCAGGGCGCGTGAGGGCGTTAAGCTTTTCTTCATGAGCGGGATACAGTCCGCCGAAGAAATCTACGCGTCCGAGGAGCCGATTGGCGCGGCGAAAGTACAGGACGGCGCGCTTGTGTTCGACATCGCGCCTTTCGAGGTAAAAAGCTTCATGCTGACTGTGGAGAGTGCGGGTATTTCCCGCACGGCGGAGGAGTCCCGCGCCGCGAACAGCGAGCCTCTACAGCTTCCTTATAACATAAACGTGATTTCGGCAAACGGCGAACAGCCTGAGTCAACGCTGCCCGACGGAAGCACGATACCGGCGGAGCTTTTCCCTGACAAAATCGTCTGCGGCGGTACGGAGTTTGTCCTGAACGCAAACGCGGCCGCATGCGAAAGGCAGACGCTCACGCTGCCGGAGGGGTGTGAAAGGGTGTATATCGCGGCATCGTCTTTCGCGGGCGATAAAGACGCCGTGTTCATGACGGATAAAAGTTCTCAGGTCATCCGCGTTTCATCGGCGACGGAGGCCGTGGGCGCCTGGGACTTGTATTCGCTTTCAGAAGCGGGGTACATCAAGCGCGGCACGCTGGCCTGGCACAGCACCCACACGCACCGCGGCGGAAAGGACGAGCTTGGGCGGCTTCTGTACATGTTTAAATATGAGCTTGATGTGTCCGGCTGCCGAGAGCTGACGCTGCCGGATGATCCCGATATCGTGATTTTTGCCGCCACGGCGATGTTTGACGAGCCACGGGCGCAGATCGCCGCGCCGCTTTACGACGTGCTGGAAAAAGGCGGCCGTGAGCTTAAAAACGAGCTGACGGCCAACGGGTCCGCAGCGGTTGAAACGGCGAAATGGCGGAAGTTCAGGTGCAGAATGAAATTCCTCTGGGGATTTGCCAGCCGGAGGGTCGCCAGAGAACTGTCGCAGCTCACCCGTTAAACCCAAGTAACCACTGATTAAATCGGTTGTCTAAATATGAAAGGATGATTTTCAATGCACCTGATTCTGCACGACCTCCCGCAGGAAGCGGCGTCAAAGCTCCTGCCCGCGCAGGGCGGCGCTGTCAAATGGTTCGGCGCCTCGCCGGCCGTAAAGCCGTGCGTCGGCTGCTTCTGCTGCTGGCTCAAAAATCCCGGCGAGTGCATCATCCCCGACCGGGGTCAGCAGTTTTGTCATCTTCTGGCAAAGGCCGACGCGTTTACCATCGTCAGCCGCTGTTTCTACGGCGGACTTTCGCCCGATGTCAAGGCCACGCTCGACCGCTTCATCGGCCACGTACTCCCCTGGTTCACGACCGTAAACGGCGAGATGCACCACGTTCCGCGTTACGACCGCAAGGTCAAGCTCACATATCATCTCTACGGAGACATAACGGAGCCTGAACGGGAAACGGCTTTGCGCCTCGCCGCCGCCAACGCCGTCAACCTGCACGCCGCCCGTCACACAGTGCGTTTTTACGCCGAAGCCGATGAACTGGAGGTGCTGTAATGAAAATAGCTTTTATCAACGGAAGTCCGCGAAAAAGCAAGAGCGTATCGTCGTTTTTGCTGAAAAGTCTCCAGGAGAAGCTGCCCGGCTGTGAGATATCCGACGGCTGGGCCGGCCCGTTTGACGCGATCGTGTTCGCTTTCCCGCTGTATGTGGACGGCATTCCGTCAACCCTGCTGCGCGAGCTTGCCGCCCATGAGCGGGGGCTGCCTGCCGGCGCGCGCGCGTACGCTTTAGTCAACAACGGCTTTTACGAGGGAAAACAAAACGCCGTCGCCATCACGATACTTCGCAACTGGTGCGCGCGCGCGGGGCTTGAGTGGGGGCAGGGCGTCGGCGTCGGCGCGGGAGGAATGCTCCAGACCGTGTCGGTGCCCGTGGGACGCGGGCCGCTCAAAAGCCTCGGACGGGCGCTGGACGCTTTGGCGCAAAATATTCTCACACTCGGCTCGGGCGGGGACATCTTCACCTCTCCGAATTTTCCACGGCGGCTTTATATGATAGCGGCGGAGATCAAATTCAGGATGACTGTGCGGAAGAACGGGCTGAAACGGCGGGATGTTGATCGGCGGCTGGAAGAATAGAAACGCGTCCGCACAACTCCCGAAACCGCTCATCCGCCCGCAGCGGCTCATACTTTGCATCCGTCAACAGCCGTGAAAGCCCTAGCTTGCCCACGTCGTCCGGCGTCGCCGCCTTTTCCGAAACCCGGTTCGCCAGCAGCGAATCCGGGAGGAATTCGCCGGGTAGGCTCGCGCTTCTTTCCGCCGATTCGACCGCGCGGGTCAAGCAGTCAAGCGCATCCTCCCGCCTCCCCTGCTCCAGATAGATGTTGGCCATTTTCATGTAAGCCGCCGCCTTGTGCCGCAGGACGGACGGGCAGTCGTTCCCCTCAAGCAGGATTTCCGCGGCGGCGATACACTTCCCCAGCGCAGCGATTTTCTCGTTGGGAAAGTAGTGATTTGCGTCAGTCATATGGCTCACCTGATGGAACAGGCATGACACAAGCGCCAAAATCGCCCGTTGCCCAACGTCGATTTTTTCTTCGCCCTTTAGAAACATCACGAGGGCGTTTTCCTGCGTTTTGTAAATGATTGGCAGCTGCCGCGCTCCCTCAATGGCTTTTTCCGTATCGCCGTTTTTGTGGTAGGAGTCGCAGAGGTTGAAAAGAAACGCGTTTTTGATGGCCGGGCCGTCGCAGTGCCGGACTATTTTTTCGGACAAAGCGATGGCCTCGGCCTTATTTTTTTGCCGCCGGTCCGGCTCCGCGCCGCATTTTTCCAGGGACGTGACAAGCTGAACCATCAGCAGCCAGTCGTCCGGGTAGTCCTTCAGCGACTCGCGCATCAGCGCGATATTTTCATCGTGCTTTCCCTGAGCGTTGTTTTCCTCCCACTGACCGTGAATGCCGGCGAGCCTTTCGCCGCTTCTGACGTCGTTCATGCCGAGCAGCTCGTCAATGGTTACGCCGAAAAAGCCCGCTATACGCGGCAGCAGGGTGATGTCGGGATAGCCCTCGCCGCGCTCCCATTTGCTGACGGCCTGAAATGAAATGCCGAGGAAGCCGGCCAGGATCTCCTGCGTCAGGGCGCGCTTTTGGCGCAGGCGTTTCAGGTTGGACGCGAGAGTGATTTTCATATAAACCGAACCTGCCTTTTTGTTAAAATATATTATAATTATAGAGGAATCAAGCGGGCGGGTCAATAACCGATTGCTTGAATGCGGCTCTAGGGCAGATAAAATATCCACACTTTCAACAGAATTTTCCACAGCGCCCTTTGAATAGGTAAACATCCCATCCCTGCTTTGCTGAAAATTTATTAAATAATATTGTATATTTACTTGACTTTTTTCATTTTAATGTTATAATAGTGTATATTTATTCATTGTGAACGGATCGTGATGTATATGTTCAAGGTGTTTATTGATGGCAGGGCCGGCACCACCGGCCTCCGCATAGAGGAGCGTCTTGCCGGGCGGGACGACGTCGAGCTGCTGATTCTTCCGCAGGAGCTGCGCAAGGACGCGGCAGCACGGCGAAGCATGATCTGCGGCTCGGACGTCACTTTTTTATGCCTGCCCGACGACGCGGCCATAGAGGCGGTCAGCCTGGCGGAGGGCTGTGGCGCGAAGATCATCGACGCATCTACCGCGCACCGAACCGCACCGGGGTGGGTCTACGGCTTCCCGGAGCTGTCGGATGAGCTACGGGATGGCATCAAAAATGGAAGCCGCATAGCGGTTCCCGGCTGTCATGCCAGCGGTTTTCTGGCGCTTGTTTTTCCGCTTGTGGCGGCGGGCATTATGCCGCGCGACTTCCCCGCGTCCTGCTTTTCACTGACAGGCTACAGCGGCGGCGGCAAGGGTATGATCGCCGAATATACGGCGTCCGATCGCGGAGGTTACGCGGAATTTGACCCATACGACGCGCCGAGGCAGTACGGGCTTTCCCAGAGTCACAAGCATTTAAGGGAGATGCAGGGCATTGCGGGGCTCACCCGGCCGCCGGTTTTCTGCCCCGCCGTCGCGGACTATTACAGCGGCATGGAGGTCACCGTCCCGGTTCACGCGGCACAGCTCAAGGGTTGTCCGACCGCCGGCGCGCTGACCGAGGTCTACAGGGAAGCATACCGCGATCAGCCGTTCATCACGGTTGACTCAGACGGGCACGAGGACGGCTTTCTCTCCGCAAATACGTACAGCGGCCGGGACTCCATGCAGATACTCGTAACGGGGAGCGATGGCAGGCTGTGCCTCACGGCCCGGTTCGACAATTTGGGCAAGGGCTCGTCCGGCGCGGCGGTGCAGTGTATGAATCTGGCTTTGGGGCTTGAGCAAACTTTAGGACTTTATTTATAATAAGGAGATCATCATGATAAAATTTATTGACGGCGGCGTTTGCGCCCCGAAGGGCTTTTCCGCGAACGGCATTCACTGCGGGATACGGAAAAATAAGACGAAAAATGATTTGGCCCTGATCGTCAGCGAGGTTTCGGCTTCGGCGGCGGCAGTCTATACCACAAATCTTGTGAAAGGCGCGCCGCTTACGGTGACCAAGGCTCACCTCGAAAACGGCCGGGCACGGGCTGTCATATGCAACAGCGGCAACGCCAATACCTGCAACGCGGACGGCGTCGAAGTCGCGGAAAAGATGTGCGCGCTTGTGCGTGAAAGCACGGGCGTCGCCGCGGATGACGTGATCGTCGCGTCAACTGGCGTCATCGGCGAACCGCTTGACATTACACCCATAGCGGCAGGTATGCCGAAGCTCTCGGCCGGGCTGGGCGATTTCAGCGGCGAGGCGGCCAAGGCTATCATGACGACGGACACGTTCAAAAAAGAGGTCGCCGTTTCGTTTTCTGCCGGCGGAGTTGAGTGCCGTATCGGCGGCATCGCAAAAGGCTCCGGCATGATCCACCCAAATATGGCGACACTGCTCGTGTTCCTGACTTCGGACATAGCTATCGCGCCGGACGCGCTTCAGCAGATTCTTTCCGAGACTGCCGGCGACACCTTCAATATGGTCAGCGTAGACGGCGATACGTCCACCAACGACATGGTTTCTATCATGGCAAACGGCCTCGCGGGGAACGCCGAAATCACGTCGGCTGGCACGGAAGCGGAGCCGTTCAAGGCCGCGCTCAAGGAAATCATGACGCGCCTGTGCAAAATGATCGCCAAGGACGGCGAGGGCGCGACGAAGCTGCTTGAATGCAGGGTCAGCGGCGCTAAAACAAAGGCGGACGCGCGGATCGTCGCCCGGGGCGTCATAAGCTCCAGCCTTTTCAAGGCCGCCATGTTCGGCGGGGACGCCAACTGGGGGCGCGTGCTCTGCGCCATAGGCTACAGCGGCGCGGATGTGGATGTCGGGCGCGTGGACGTCACGTTCCACTCTCAGGGGGGCGAAATTCCCGTGTGCGCAAACGGCGCAGGCATCGGCTTTTCGGAGGATCTTGCCAGGCGGGTATTAACACAAGACGAGATCGTTATCGACATCACCTTGGGCGACGGAGACGAAAGCGCGACGGCGTGGGGCTGTGATCTTACGTATGACTACGTGAAAATCAACGGTGACTATAGATCATAAGCCGCCGCTTGCGGCTTACGAAAGGATTGAGTTAAAATGGATATAACAAACGCGCAGCGGGCCTGCGTGCTGATGGAAGCGCTGCCCTATATACAGAAGTACCACAACAAGATCATCGTCGTGAAGTACGGCGGCAGCGCGATGCTGAATGAGGAACTCAAGCGGCAGGTTATCGGAGACATCGCCCTGCTCTGCCTTGTTGGAATCAGGGTTGTGCTCATTCATGGCGGCGGGCCTGAGATTTCCGAGATGCTTGCTAAAGTCGGCATGGAAAGTGAGTTCGTGGACGGTTTACGCGTGACGGACAAGGAGACCGCCGAAGTGGTGCAGATGGTCCTGGCCGGGAAGATCAACAAGAGCCTTGTCGCACTCATGGGAACTTTCGGCAAAAACGCCATCGGGCTTTCAGGCATGGACAGCCACATGATCCGCGTAAAGGCGATGAGCGAACGGCTTGGGTATGTGGGGGAGATCACAAGCATCAATCCCGCCCCCATTTTTGACTTGCTTGAGGGGGGCTACATCCCGATCATCTCGACCGTCGGCTGTGACGAGCGCGGCGAGACGTACAACATCAACGCCGACACCGCCGCCGCGAAAATTGCCGCCGCGCTGGAAGCTGAAAGCCTGATCTCCATGACGGACATTCCCGGGCTGCTTCGGGACGTAGAGGAGGAAACGTCGCTGATTAAGCGCGTGAGCGTGGACGATATTCCGGAGCTTATCAGCCAGGGCGTGATATCGGGCGGAATGCTGCCGAAGATACAGTGCTGTGTGGACGCGGTGAAAGAGGGCGTGCGCAAGGTGTTTATTATTGACGGGCGCGTGCCGCACTCGATACTGATTGAGACGCTGACGAACGAGGGAATCGGAACGATGGTAACGCGCTGACGCGCGAATTAAGAATTAAAAATTGTGGTATCCGCTTCGCGGTGATCATAAAATATGAAAGCAATGCACAGGAGGATTTTATCATGAGTACAAATATATTCGATCTCGACAAAAACTATATCGAAAACACCTACGCCCGCTTTCCCGTCGCTTTGGTCAGCGGAAAAGGTTCGTTGCTTTACGACAGTGAGGGCAGGCGATACATCGACCTTGGCGGGGGCATCGCGGTCAACAGCTTCGGCGCGTCAGACGACGAGTGGGTGAACGCCGTGACGGCGCAGCTCGGAAAGCTCCAGCACACGTCGAATCTGTATTACACGGAGCCGCAGGTCACGCTTGCGCAAATGCTGTGCGAGCGCACGGGCATGAAGAAAGTGTTTTTCTCGAACTCCGGCGCGGAAGCCAACGAGTGCGCGATCAAGGCGGCGCGCAAATACGCCTTTGACAAATACGGCGAGGGCAAGCGCCCGAATATCGTGACCTTGAAAAACAGCTTCCACGGCCGCACCCTGGCGACGCTTACCGCCACCGGGCAGGACGGCTATCACACGTACTTCAACCCTTTCCCCGAGGGCTTTCTGTACGCGGACGCGAATGATATCGGGGCAATGGAATCGCTCGTCGGCGCAGGCGGCGTCTGTGCTGTTATGATTGAGCTTGTTCAGGGCGAGGGCGGCGTCATGGCGCTGGAGCCGTCCTATGTCAAGGCGCTTTCGGAGCTTACGGCCGAGAACGACGTTTTGCTTATCATCGACGAGGTGCAGACGGGCAACGGCCGCGCCGGCGCGCTGTACGCCTACATGGACTACGACGTCGCGCCCGACATCGTAACGACCGCGAAAGGGCTGGCCGGCGGACTGCCGCTGGGCGCGACGATGTTCTCGGAAAAGACGGCGGGGACGCTGAAAGCGGGCGACCACGGCTCGACCTTTGGCGGCAACCCGGTTTGCGCGGCGGGAGCGGTCAATATACTCAGCCGCATTGACGGCGAACTGCTCGCCGGAGTCAGAGAAAAAAGCGCTTATTTGTTTGAGCGGCTGGGCAAGGCGGAGGGCGTTATCAGCGTCAGCGGCGCGGGGCTGATGATCGGAATTCGGACGAAGCGGCCCGCGAAGGAGGTTGCGGCGGGGTGCCTTGAAAAGGGCGTGCTTGTGCTGACGGCAAAGGACAGGGTGCGGCTGCTTCCCGCGCTGAATATTCCGGCGGAGCTGCTTGCGGAAGCGGCCGAGACGCTGATTAGCGTAATTGAAAATTAAGGAAATCTTAAGCGCAATAAGCTTGACAAATTTATGTCTGGCGTTTACAATGAGCCTTAGGGCGTGTTTGAAAAACCTCACGCGCACATCTTTTTGGCGCTTTTTCCGCCACCCTGCGTTAAAATTTCTTGAAATACGGAACGTATTCAATCCTTGCGAAGGGGAACTTTCGCAATTTTACCTTGTGCGGCGAAAAAATCGCTCAAAAATCCGCACACGGGGATTTTTCAAACACGCCCTAGAAAGGATGATGTTTATGAAAGCTATGAAACGCGTTTTGTGTGTCACGCTGACACTTGTGCTTGGCTTGGGGTTGCTTGTTCCCGCCTCGGCGGCAGATGCTGATCCCACGCCGATTATCACCGTTGCGCCCAATTTTCCTAATGCAGCCTATGCCGGCGATACGCTCATCCTGGGAGTCGAGGCGGTTCTTCCCGAAGGAATAGAGGGTGAATTGAGCTATGCCTGGTATTCTTGGCCTTATCATATCCTTGAGCCTATTGCAACGGGGCCAGAACTCGAATTACTCATTACAAATGAAATGCTGGAAGGGTACTCAAGGCCTACCATGAAAATTACCGTAGTGGTAACTAATACATATATCGACGAAAACGGCAAAGAACAAACTGCCGAGGCTAGATTGTCGAGCGAATACTTTGAATTAAAATTAAGAATGGCTTGGTGGGAAAAAGCTTTAGCTGTTCTTATTTGGGGTGTTCCCTTTTTGCTTTATATGATTTTAGGCTTATCAGCTTTTTTTGTTTTCGAGCCTTTCGCTTCTTTTTAGCACAATAGCTACAGAAACGGAGATGACACCATAAAATGCATTAGTCTTTTTGGCTGACGAATACAATTGCACGAATCATAAACAGGGAGTGTCGAACAACATCAACACCCCCTGTTTATGATTCTTAATCCCTCTTAAACAGCGTTACGCATTCCACATGTGTTTTCGTTAGCCCGATACGCCATCACTTCGGGGAACGGGTCGAATAAGTGCGATGTTTTCGGCAACACATCCACACTCTGATTGATGTTAGCCGCGTCCCTTTTCATTATTATTTTTTGTCAAGTTGATTTTCTTATACCGCGTCTGATAAACAGCTTTTGAAATTCAACCGCAATAAGCGGCGTAATCGAAAGATAGACCGTAATAAGCCAGTGGTTCAGGCTCACGGGGACACAGTAGAATATGTCCCGAATGCCCGGGACAAACGCCGTTATAAAGACGAGCACGAGCGAAAAGCATATCCCGCCGAACAGCAGCCTGTTAGACATAAACCCGATCTGGAAAATTGATTTATTAAAGCTTCTCACGTTGAATATATTAAAGACCGACGACCAGCCTACCGCGACATATGCCATTGTCATGCCGATTTCATGGGAGGGCGGGAAGTGGGGGCTAACCGTGACAAACCTGCCGATATAATACCCGGTAATGGAGGCCGCAGCGAAAACCACCGCCACGACCGCAACCCTCGTTCTCAGGCCGTCGGCAAAAATGCTCGCGTTTTTACGGATGGGCTTTCTTTTCATCGCGTCGTCCTCCAGCGGCTCCCTGCAAAGGCACAAATCAGGTATACCGTCGGCGATCACGTTGATAAACAGCATTTGTATGGCGACAAGAGGGGCTTTTTTCCAAAACAGAATAACAAATAACATTGTGAATATCTCTGAAATATTACAGGCCAGCAACGAATAGAGCACCTTGCGGATGTTATCGTAAACCCTTCTCCCCTCGGCGACCGCGTCCACGATTGACGCGAAGTTATCGTCGGTGAGAATCACGTCGCTGGCGTTTTTGGAGACGTCTGTCCCGGAGCCCATGGCCACGCCAACGTCCGCCGCTTTTAACGCGGGCGCGTCGTTTACGCCGTCGCCGGTCATCGCGACAGTCTCGCCGTGCTTCTGCCACGCCTGTACGATTCGGATCTTATCTTCCGGGCTGACTCTCGCGTAAACAGAATAGTCTTTCACGTTTGCGAACAGCTCGTCCTCCGGCTTCAGCGCAAGCTCGGCGCCCGTGATCACCTTTTCGCCCTCCGACAAAATCCCGATTTCACGGGCTATCGCGGACGCCGTGATCGCGTGATCTCCCGTGATCATCACGGTTTTTATGCCCGCTTCCTTGGCAGTCTGTACCGCAGCCTTGCTTTCCGGGCGCGGCGGGTCGATCATGCCGACAAATCCCGCGAAAGTCAGGCCGTGCTCCAGCTCACTTGCGTCCAAGGTTTCGGGCAAAGTATCGTAGTACTTAAAAGCCACCGCGAGAACCCGCAGCGCGTCCCCCGCGAACTGATCGTGGATCCGTTTCGCGGTTTCGCCGCAGACGGACGCGGCGTCGATGGGAATCCTGTCAAAAGCGCCTTTGGTGATGGATATATAATGGACGTTCTCCAGATCGTCCGTCTTGTGCACCGTCGTCATCAGTTTCCTCTCCGAATCAAACGGTATTTCAAAAACTTTTGGGAATATGGCGTCAATGCTTGGTTTTTCAATGCCCTTGTCCCGCAGCAGGCGGATGATCGCCGTTTCGGTGGGATCGCCGATCACCTTTTCTTCTCCGTCGTGCGTTCCTATCGACGCGTTGCTCGCGAGCCCCATCATCTCAAGCAGCCGCGTTTCGTCATGGCTGAACTCTTCCCGCGCGTTCCTCGGCTCATACCCGACAGCCCAGATCCGCTGTATGGACATACGGTTCATGGTGAGGGTTCCTGTTTTATCAGAGCAGATGACCGACGCGCTTCCCAAGGTTTCGACAGCCGGTATTTTGCGGATAATGGCGTTTTTTTTCGCCATGTTAAAGACGCCGTACGCCAGGGTTATGGTGACGATCACGGGCAGGCATTCGGGAATCACGGCCACCGCCATGGAAACCGCGTTCAGGAGAACGATCGGCAGCGGCTCGCTGAAATATTGCAGGGCGAACAAAGCGGCCGCGGACAAAATTGCGATCACACAAATGACTTTGCCCAGCGCGTCCATTTTTTGCTGGAGCGGCGTCCTTTCTTTTTTTGTGTCGTTCAAGAGTCCGGCAATTTTTCCCATTTCCGTCGTCATGCCCGTTTCGGCGACGACGGCTTTCGTTCTTCCGTTGGTGATCAGGCAGCCGGAAAACAGCATGTTCAGCTGATCGCCCAGCGTCGCTTTTTCGTCGACCTCCGCATCCGCATCCTTTTCCACGGAGATGCTCTCACCTGTCAGCGCAGACTCCTCCACTTTCAAATTGACGCTTTCGATGATGCGTGCGTCGGCTGGGATCATGTCCCCGGCACCGAGGAGCAGAATATCGCCCGGAACGAGCTGTTCGGCGTCAACGGACTGTTTATCGCCGTTTCTGATCACGACCGTCATATGCGCGTTCATCTTTTTCAAGGCGTCCAGCGCTTTTTCCGCGCCCAGCTCCTGGCGGACGGCCAGCGTGATGTTGATGACGACGATTGCAAAGATAACGATCACGTCGGTGTAGCCGTGGCTCGGGTCGGATATCGCCAGATACAGCGCGATCGCCCCGGCCGTCAATAATATAAGCGACGTGAAGTCCCTGAGATGGTGCAGGATTTTTTGCAAGACGGATTCTTTCTTCCCCTCTTCAAACCTGTTTAACCCTTTTTCCTTTTGGATTCCGATAACTTGTTGGTCCGACAGCCCTTTGTCCGGGTCTGTCAGCAATGCTTCAAAAATGTTTGCCAGCTTTTCTGTCGAGTACTTCACGCCAAACACGCTCCTGTTCAAAATAGGGTTTTGCGTCGCCGCTAATGCCTGTTTATCTGTTCTGCCTGTTAACTATTTGTTAATTGTAACATATTAACAGCGAATTTTCAATATACTTCTTGCGTATTTCTCAGTTTTGCGGTATAATTAAATGAAAATAAAACAAGAAAGATGGTTCCGACATGCCTAATCTTAGCGAAGAAAGCAGACCGAAAATCCGCATGATCCTCCGCCAACCTGTGAAGTGGATGCGCGGTGACAGTCTGCCCGAGGAAAAAATCCGCCCGTGGGAGCAGGCCACGCACATCGTACCCAACATTTTTGCGGGCATCCGCAACGGCTTCACCTATAACACAATGTACTTGTTCCAAACCGTGTTCGGGGTCAATAAGAAGCAGGAGACGGTCGCTGTTGTAAGCAAAACCCTGTGGGACGGAATCAACGATCCGATCATAGGCTCTTACATGGACTCCAAAAATTATTCCATCGCGAAACACCGCCTGATTTATCGCGTGAATGTTATCGTCAGCACTCTTCTCACCCTGCTGCCTATGTTCAGCTTCGGCATGAGTCCGTGGCAGCATGTCGCGATGTTTATTGCCGTCAACGTGGTAATGGACGTATTCGGCACGGCCGGGACTGTTTCCGGCGCGAAGATTTTCGCTCACGCGACGCCTTATTCCTCCGAGAGAGGGAAACTCGCGTGGGCTTCCGGCATCGGTACCACGATCCACGAGATGCTCGTGCCTATCGCCATGGCTATCGTAGGTCTGCGGGAAGTACTGGGCTGGCAGGAATACAGCATATACATATTCGGCGCGGTCATATTTTCTTTCCCGTCCCTTTTCCTGGAGATGGGGCCGTCCCTGGTACGCCAGCGCGTGCCCGACGCCCAAAAGCCGCAAGGCGAGACACACAAAAGCTTTTTCGCGGAGCTGAGGGAGTGCTTTACTATCATACGGCACAACAGGTATTTTTTGCTGGATATGGGCGCACGCTTCATCACGGTGTTTACGCCCGGTGTTTCTGATAACGAGTTCTACCGTTACTGCGGCGTGGAGGAGATACTGAATACCGGCAAGGGCGTACTCAAGGGCGAATTTCTGCTGTGGTTCCGCGACAATATCGTTTCCGCGCCGTGCAATCTGATCGTGCCTTTCGCGATGCCGATCATCAAAAAGATGGGCGGTCCGCGCAATATGCAGGTGCTTTATCAGGGAATCAGCACGGTGACCTCCGCGCTGAAGTTCGCCGTCGGGATGAGGACGCCGTTCGGGGTGCTGTTCTCATGGGTCATGGAAATGATCAACCGGACTTTCGGCCGGGTGCAGATGATCGCGGGCAACGTCATCAAATACGAGATGCTTGACTACGTTGAATGGAAAACGGGCCGCCGCTCAGAGGGCGTCTCCATGGCGATGGAGGGGCTTATGAAAAAGATCGTTATTGATAACGTCGATAAAACAATAGGCAATTTGGTTTTACACGCCCTGGGCTTTGATCCCGAGCTCTACAAGCAGGGAAAAAAGCAGCCCGCGCTTTACCTGAAATGGGCGCCGGTACTTTACCTGCTTGTGCCCGCGATTGACAGCTTTATTGTGATGCTGGCGCGTATATTCTATAAGTACCCTGCCGAGCTGCACGACCGTGTCGAGGCAGAGCTTATAGTGCGGCGCAGGCTGGCTCAGGAAGCGATGGAGCCTGAGCTAATTGAGAATTAAGAATTGACAATTGATAAACAGGTTCTAAACAAACATCAAGCAAGGAGGCCGTCCCATGAACATCTGGCACGACATCAGCCCCTCCCGCATCACGCCGGAAAGCTTCTACGCAGTCATTGAAATCACCAAGGGCAGCAAAAACAAGTATGAGTTGGACAAGGAAACCGGCATGATGCGCCTTGACCGCATCCTCTACACCTCCACCCATTACCCCGCGAACTACGGCTTTATCCCGCGCACCTACGCCGAGGACGAGGACCCGCTGGACGTGCTTGTGCTTTGCTCCGAGCCGATTATCCCGGCGTCGCTTGTGCACTGTACGCCCATCGGCGTACTTTCCATGATCGACGAAGGCTCCGTGGACCACAAGATCATTGCCGTGCCGGCGCATGACCCCGTCTACAACGGATATCAATCAATCGCCGATCTGCCCAAGCATATTTCCGACGAGATCAAGCACTTTTTCTCCGTCTACAAGACGCTGGAGGGTAAAGTGACCGCCATTGAGGCCGTAACCGGCGCGGACAAGGCCATCGAGATCATCGCGCACGACATAGCGGTCTACCAGAAAAAGCGGCTCGCCGGTGATTTTGACAGGATTCGCGCGGACGATTACTACGGCGCGTGATTCACGTGAGCCTAATACTATTTTTCGTTAGAAATGTATACAAAAAATCTTCGCAAAGCCCATATACGCAAGCCTTTGCTTGATTTTTTTGTACATTTCTTAGACGAAAAATAGTATAAGTTATAACCGCACGACCTCCGTTGCGATATTTTCGCAGAACGCGCGGTCGTGCTCCACGAACAGCAGAGTCGGGCAGTAAGCCGCGATCAGCTCTTCAAGCTGTATCCGGGAATAGACGTCGATGTAATTCAGCGGCTCGTCCCAGATGTAAAGGTGTGCGCTTTGGCACAGGCTCCGGGCAATCGCGGCCTTTTTCTTCTGCCCGGCGCTGTAGTCGCGCATGTCCTTGCCGAACTGCTCCCGCGAAAAATCCAGCTTGCGCAGAATCGCCTTGAACAGCGTTTCGTCGATTTGCTCGCGTTCGCAATATTCACGCAAATTGCCTGACAAAAACGACGCATCCTGCGGCACATATGAGATTTGCAGGCGGCTATGGATATTTACGTCGCCGGTATGGGAAATATTCTCACCGAGAATCAATTTAAGGATCGAGCTTTTGCCCGAGCCGTTGCCGCCGGACAGCGCGACGCGGCCGCCCTGATTCAGCGTGAAGCTCACGTTTTGGCAAATCTGTTTGTCACCGTAAAAAAGAGAGACTTTATCCAGCGATAGCAGCCGCGATGAATGGTACAAAAGCGGCGTGATTTTCAGACTTTCGGCTTGCTCGATATTTTTGAGCAGGCCGGATTTTTCTTCGGCAGCGCCCTGCCGTCGTTTTTCGGTGGATTTTGAACGCTTCATCAGCTTGGCGGCCTTATGTCCGATATAGCCCTTATCAGCGGAAAGCCCCGATTTGAGCGGTTGGTTTTTGCTTTTTTCTACCCTGTCAGACCATTGGGCGGTACGGGCCGCCGATTCATGCAACCGTCCGATTTCTCTCGTCAGCTTTTCGTTTTGCGCCTGCTCAAACTCATCCTGCCGCCGCTTTTGCTCCCACCATGTGGAAAAATTACCGCTTGTAACCTCGATGTTTGCCTTGTTGATTGACAAAACGTGGTCTACGCAGGCGTCTAAAAACGCGCGGTCGTGGGACACCAGGATGAATCCCGATTTTGAGCTGAGATATTTCGCCGCGATCTCCCGTGACGCCATGTCCAGGTGGTTCGTCGGCTCGTCGATCAGCAAAAAGTGATGCCCGCGCAGGAACAGCCCAGCAAGCAGCGCTTTCGTCTGCTCGCCGCTGGACAACGTTTCGAACGGGCGGTAAAGCGCGTCCTCGCCCACGGACAGCTTTGACAGTTCCTTTTGAATCTGCCAAAGCGGCGCGTCCGGCGCGGCGGACTCCAGCACATCCAGCGTATTTTGGGATTTGTTTTCGACCGTGTACGGGAAATAGTCGAACCGAACGCTCGCGGAAATCGCGCCCGCGTACTCAAGCTGCCCCATGAGCAGCTTGAGAAAGGTGGTTTTGCCGCGCCCGTTACGCCCGCAGAAGCCCAATTTCCAATCGGTGTCTATCTGAAACGAGACGTCTGTGAAGATGTTATCGTAGCTGCCGTCGTATGCGAAAGTTAAGTTTGAAACGCTTATGAGTGACATATATGTTAATTCCTCCAAACAAAAAAGTCCTTCTCCGTCGCCGGAAAAGGACAGGACAAACCGTATAATACTCCTTAACTCCTTAAAATCGTACCAATCAATCTGCGCAAAACCCGTAAATCAAAGGTTTTGCTTGATTTTTTGGCGATTTTATAGTCGTTAAGGTGTATAGCGCGGAAACAGACTTCCCGCGATCATTACGATTCCCGATAACCGATTCAGACAACAAACCAAGCGCGGCGATTCCCGCGCGTTATAGGCATGTTCGTTTTTGAACAGGTTATCGGATTAACATTCTTTAGCCTCGCTTTTACTGCGCTTTTATTGCGCCGTAATCAATAATTCTCCGCCTTGATTTGGAAATACGCCTTCGGGTGCGCGCAGACCGGGCAAAGCTCCGGCGCTTTTTGGCCGATTACGACGTGCCCGCAGTTGGCGCACTGCCAGATCATGTCGCCGTCGCGCGAGAAAACCACGCCGTTCTCGATGTTGGCCAGCAGCTTGCGGTAACGCTCCTCGTGCTCCTTCTCAATCTTGCCCACATACTCGAACAGGGACGCGATTTTTGTGAAGCCCTCGGCCTTTGCTTCCTCGGCGAACCTCGCGTACATGTCGGTCCACTCGAAGTTCTCACCGTCGGCCGCGTCGTTCAGATTCGTGACCGTGTCGGGAACAGCGTCGCCGTGCAGGAGTTTAAACCAAATTTTGGCATGCTCCTTTTCGTTGTCGGCCGTTTCCAAAAATAGCTGCGCGATCTGCTCATAGCCCTCTTTTTTTGCCTTGCTCGCATAATACGTATACTTGTTTCTGGCCTGTGACTCTCCCGCGAAAGCCGCCATTAAGTTGGCTTCCGTCTTGGTTCCTTTTAACTCTGACATTGCTAAACCTCCATCCCGTCGCGTTACGCAACGTAATATAATAATAATCTTTGTCCATATATTAAAATGATACATCAAAAAAACGGATTTGTCAAGCTAGATTCTAGATATTAGATTGTAGATGTTAGACACGGTTAAGGGGACTTGTGATATATTAGAGCCTGTTGAGTATTACTTGATCTCCTCTGATTCCTGACCGCCCGTCTTCTTTTTGGGCGCGAAGCCGAGATACGCCGAGCCTAAAACGGCACACAGCAGCAATACGGAAGCCGTCGCAACGCCCGCCGCTTTTTTCACGCCGACAGCACGTCCGCCGTCACTGTCCGAGGCGAACGTCACCATGGCTAAAATCGGGGAATTATCTTCTTGGGACGCCGCTTCCGTACTATCGGCGGCAAAATTTTCAGGAAAAACCTCCGTCTGCGCGGCCTCCATCGTCGCAGACACTGTTTCCTTGTGGGCAGAAGTATGCTCCGTTTTTGAGTGCGCAGTCAATGCAGCGGCTGTCGTGCCCGAGGGCGCCGTGGGGTAAGCATACGGCACGTAAGGCACCGTCGTAAAATCCTGTGAGGCCGGAATCGGACGGGTTAAAGTCGTTGTAGCCGTCGTGGATTTTGCCGTTATGGTGGCGGCCGTTGCTTTTTGCGTTGTGCTTTTTTCTGCGGTTGTTCTCTCCTCGGCTGCACGGTAAGCCGGCACCCGGGCAACGACGTCGTACCGATTTGACGGCTCGCCGCAGCAGTCGTAGATGCCCACGCGGACGACAACGGACTCAGGCAATCCGAACAGCACGCCGACATACATCTCCGCGTAAAACTGATTATGGTTCGGATTCAAAAGATAGGCGGCCTCAAGGCTGTACTTTTCGCGGTCATATTCATTTTCTCCGCTGTCGTAAAACGAGGCGATACGCTCGCCGCCGTTTATGTAAAGCTCATAGCCGAAACCCTCGTGGCCGGCGTGGAATTCGTCCAGTTCGGTCGTAAACGCCAAATATATCCGATTGCTGTCGTCATCTATGAGGAGGTTCAGATACGTAAAGGTAACGCCGCAGTTGCTTTTGTCGCCCCGATTGACAATCGGGAATTCCTGGCTGTCCGCCCATTCAAGGGGATCAATCCTGCCGTCGATTTTCACGGAGTAAGCTCCGCCGCAAACCGTAAGAGACACGAACAAAACGAGTAGAACAAGGGAAATCAAGAGAATCTTTTTGGATGGCACTTGGTGATCATCTCTTTCTGGTGAATTGAATAAAATTTGAATTTGGGTATTGATTTTTCGCGCGAAATAGAGTATAATAAAAAAGCTCTGTGCCGGTGTGATGGAATTGGCAGACGTGCTGGACTCAAAATCCAGTGGTGGCGACACCGTGTCGGTTCGACCCCGACCACCGGCACCAAAACTTTATCCTTATTATATACCCGAATCCTGTTGAAAATCAATCAAAAAAACGCAAAAAATGTAGAAACGTAGGAATAGATGAAATTTCATCCTAAAACTATGTTGTTTGCATAAAAATTATCATAATAGTCAAATCACTCAAAAAGTGGTTTGACTATTATTGACTGTTGTGGCACAAAAAAGACCGTCAGCCACTCATAAAAGAAGCTGACGGTTCATTTTTCCAACACAATATTATGTTGTCGCTTATTCGGGTTGCGCGGCATCGACGGGGCAGGTATCCGCACAGGCGCCGCATCCCGTACAGAGATCAGGGTCAATCACGTACTTGCCATCGCCTTCCGAAATCGCCCCGACGGGACAATCGGCTTCACACGCGCCGCAGGCAATGCATTCGTCACTGATGATATATGACATGAGCTGTACCTCCTTATAATAGTTATCAACATTTTATCATAAAATCTGAAAAAATCAATACTTTTTTAAAATTTTCAGTCAGGGAGTTTTTTCGTATCTACTCGATCCCCTTGAGCGCCTCAAGCTCCTCGCGTTCAACGCGTATCTGCGCGTCGCGGACAAGCTTGACCTCGCGGCGATTGCAAAGCTTGTAGGCCGCGTCGGGGCGGGAGTTCAGCTTAACCTTGAGCGCGCCGGTCAGCAGGTTGTTTTCCATGACGATGCCGCGCCCCTCGTCAGTGTCCACAAGGGCGCCGGGCTTGGGCGTGACCTGCAAAAGATGCTCGTATGCGTCCTGCTCGTATTTCAGGCAGCACATCAGCCGCCCGCACGTGCCGCTGATCTTGACAGGGTTCAGCGACAGGCCCTGCTCCTTGGCCATCTTGATGGAAACGGGCTGGAACTCGCCCAAAAAGCTTGAGCAGCAAAATTCACGGCCGCACATGCCGAGTCCGCCGAGCATCTTCGACTCGTCTCGTACGCCGATCTGCCGCAGCTCGATTCGTGTGCGGAACACAAAAGCCAGATCCTTGACCAGCTCGCGGAAATCGACGCGCCCGTCGGCGGTAAAGTAGAACAAAATCTTGCCGCCGTCGAAAGTGTATTCCACATCCACCAGCTTCATATCCAGCCTGTGCTTGGCGATTTTCTCAAGGCAGATCTGGAACGCTTCCTTTTCCTTGCGCCTGTTGCTTTCGACCGTCACGAGATCCTCGTCGGTCGCCTTGCGTATGACCATTTTCAGCGGCTTGACGATCTTGTCGTCGGGCATCGTCCTGTTTTCGATGGCGACCTCGCCGCACTCGATCCCCCGGGCCGTCTCCACGATGACCTTTTCGCCGCCGCGCATCTCCATGCCGTCTGGATCGAAATAGTATATTTTGCCGACGTCCTTAAAACGTACTCCGATAATTTCTGCCATGTAATAATATTCCTCTCTATTTTTAACCAGTGGTTGCTTTATATCAAATCTGCGCACAATTTTGCGATCATCAGATTCAGATTTGCGTTTCTTTTGACCGACTCCGCGCACCCGTTTACCGTGTCGATCATCGAAAGAAGCCGTGACGCCGGTACGCGCTCGCCCAGCGCTTTTACCT
This sequence comes from Oscillospiraceae bacterium, assembly GCA_009779495.1. Taxonomy (GTDB): domain Bacteria; phylum Bacillota; class Clostridia; order Oscillospirales; family Acutalibacteraceae; genus UBA1425. Next base: position 36,238 of record WRED01000013.1, read on the forward strand.
CGCCCGGGGTGTCAGAGGCCGCCACGCCGTATTTGAACGTCAGCGCGCTTCGCAAAAGCGGCACAAGCTCCGGCAGCGACAGCCTGAACAGCTCCTTATCCTTTTCAAAGACAGCTGTTGATTTGAGCAGTGATACAGCGTCATTTTTGGCCAGCGCGGCGCACATCGCGGCGGCGGCTTCGCGGGCCGTCAAGAGCTTTTCCGCCGAGACCGAGCTGTTCTTTTCGCCGCCCAAGGTATACACCGCCGCACGGGACAGCACCGTGCCGAGCATCATGCTTTTCGACGCGCACTCCAAAATGAACGTCACGAAGCCGGGCGGTTCCTCGAGGATTTTCAGCAGGGCGTTCTGCGCCTGCGCCGACATCGAGCCGGCGTTTCGCAGGATGAACACCTTGCGCTCCGCCTCGTTCGGCATGACGAAAGCTTTCGTACGTATTTCGCGGACCAGGTCCACCGAAAAGCTTCTCGCCGTTTCGCCGCCGGAAAACACGAGTATGTCCGGATGGGATTCCGCATCAGACTTTACGCAATGCGGGCACACGCCGCAGGGACGCTTATCCCCGCCGCAAACCAGCGCCGCCGCAAGCCTTTTCGCCAAAGCGTAACGCTCCTCCGCACCGGAGCTTTCAAGCAGCACAGCGTGGGAAAGTCTGCCGAGGTTCACGGTATCAAGAAGAAGCTTCTCCGTGTTTCGATTGATTTCGCTTTCAACACACATTATATAACGTACTTCCCTGCATTACAACTTGAAAAATTTGTCCACGTCCACGACGAAAACCGTCGCGCCGCCGACGTTTACCTCGACCGGCATCGACATCAGGAATTCGCCCTGGTACACGGGGCTTGCCTGAATCATCTGCTTGCGGCTTTGAGAAAAACGCCGCATGACGTCGATCAGGCTGTCAAGCTTTTCCTCCTCGACGCCAATGAGTAGCGTGGAGTTCCCTGCCCGGAGAAAACCGCCCGACGTGGACAGTTTTGTCGCGCTGAAGCCCTCACGGGTCAATTCGGAAAGCACGGCCGGGCAATCGTCGTTGTTGATGATCGCGATGACCAGTTTCATGAAAATCATCCCTTCAGTACTCTAGATGCTAGATTTTAGACGCTAGATTGTAGATATGCGAAAGTTTATGTTGCATTATCATTTTTCTTTTTCAGATTCAAGAAACTTTAGATTCCGCTCAATCACGTCATGCCCGCGCCATGAGTATGCCCTGTCGGCAAGGTCATCATTTACACTTGCTTTTACGCGGACATTTTTCACAAATTCCCCGATCTCCGTGACGGCGGCGTTTTGGTTGCGCGGGCAGACCTTTTGGCACTCGTCACAGCCCCACGCCGAGCCTATGCTTCGCATGACGGCGGTGTACTCCTTTGGGATATCACCCTTTTGCTGGCCGATATGCGACAGACATTTTTCTTTGTCGAAACAATTTTCACTCAACGCCCCAGTCGGGCACGCCCTGACGCACAGCCCGCAGCCGAGACAGGGTTTCACGTCGAGGTCCGTTTTGGGCAACTCCATCGTCGTGACAATTTCCCCGATGAACACCCATGAGCCGTATTTTCCCGTGATGAGCAGGCCGTTTTTGCCCCTCGCGCCGAGTCCGGCCAGCTCCGCCGCGAAAACCTCAGATACGGGTGAGCTGCCGCAAAACGCTTCAAATTGCTCATTAGGATAAATTTTTCGAAGCTCCCTGGCGGCGCTCTCAAGCCGCTGTTTCATGGCAACATGATAGTCGGGCACGACGGCGTAGCGCGAGATGTTCGCGCCCTCATACCGCTCCTCGCCCAAATAGTACGGAAACAGCGTGACAATTACGCTCACGGCGTTTTCCGGCAGCCGCCCGACCGCGCGGCAGGATAGAAGCCTGCCGGAAACATCCTTGAAATCACACACGCCCCAGCACGGCGACGTCCTGTCTAAAATATCTACTGCACGTTTATCCATAATATTCATATATTCACAGTCAAACTTTTCCCCTAGCACGTCTAAAATCTAAAGTCTAGCATCTAGAAAATCATTGATAAAGCAATCATCGCGGGCATCGTCACGATGGAAATCAGGCTGACCGCCGTGACAACCTGGGCGGCGAGTCCCGTGTCCTTGCCGTACTTCGCCGCGAACATGACTGTGTTATTCGCCGGGGGCGAGCTTGAGGACAGCACGAGCGACGACAAAAGCGTACCGCTGAGTCCGAACAGCCTGTACATGCCCAGCATCAAAAGCGGCAGGGCGATGAGCTTTAAGGCCGCGACGCCCAGAATCTTTTTCTCTTTGAACATCGTCCCCCACTTAGTATTAGCGATATACGTGCCGAAAATCAGCATCGCGAGGGGCGTGTTCATGCTCGCTATGTATCTCACAGGCTCCATGACCGCTGACGGCATAGATACGTGCAAAAGATACAGCGGCAAACTCGTCACGACGGAGAGCACGCCGGGGTTCAGCAGGATGCGTTTCAGCTCGAACCTCGCTTTTTCCGCGCCGGCACTTTTGTCGCCGGACATGAGCGTTACGCCGTATGTAAACGCGCATATCTGAAATGAGATGATGACGGCGGAGCAGTAGAAAACGCCCTGCGGACCGAGCACCGCGTTGGCCAGCGGCAGCGCCATATAGCCGCAGTTGCCGTGAACGGACGCGTACTTGAAAACGCAATTGCGGTTACCGTCGCCCCTCCTGAAGAAAGGCAGGGAGATCAGCGACGCAGTCAGGTGCAGAAGCAGGCCGCAGCCGACGGCGGCAAGCAGGTTTTTCGTCGCCTTGTCGCTGTATTCGATTTCCAGAAACGAGCGCAGAATAACGCACGGCGTAATGATGTAAAACAGCAGATTGGTACACGCCTTGGCCGTTTTTTCCGTGAAGATTTTCGTTTTATCCGCGATGGCCCCGGCGGCGACCAGTATATATAAAATCAGCACCTGCCGCGACGCCAGCAGCATATTTTGTACAAACATCAATTAATCCTCATCAGGAATTTTCTGGGTTCCCTTGTTCAGGGTGACTGAGAATATCCTCGCGCGGTCAACCAGCGCCGCAACGATGAACGCCGCGACGGTCAGGTCGCAAAATTCGATGGACGAGCCGTCGGCAATGAATTCCGCTTTGCCCAAAAGTGTTAAGACGACGCGCGGAACAAAGCAGATCAGCGCAAGCAGAGCCGCGGGCATCCCGTAGGCGAAGAGCTTCCACTCGATACCGGCGGAGTTGACTTTCGACGTGACCTGCGCGAATCCCATGAAGAACGCGATCAAAAACACGAGCATGAGCAGCTCAAAAAACAGCTCGGACACATTGATAAAGCTGATGGTGCGCATATAACGGTGAACGATACGGAACACACACCACAGTACCGGCGTGATGGCCATAAGCCTGAGTGATGACGCGCTTTTTTTGTTCAGCGAGGTTATCCCGTACAACACAAAATACAGGCCCGACAAAACGGCGAACGCCGCCTCAAGCAGCATGGACAGCGCGCCGGTTTTCGCGAGATGCCTGCGCAGGCTGATGTCTGGGTTCGGGACATACGCGTTGTACAGCTCAAAAAAGTTAGAGTAACGCGTCACGAAGTTATAGACCAGCGAGGCCGCGACCGCGAGGGATATGATCCCGATCACGGCGCCCCCGGCGGTTACGTCAGGCGCTTTGCCCAGGCCGCTTTTGTAGCTGAACGATATCATGAAAAACAGAAAGACAAGCACGGCCAAAACGGCGTACATGATGTACACGGTAAAATCCTGCGCTTTCCAAAAACCCGTGCCCGGCTCAACAGCCGTCAGCAACTGATAGACGCGCAATGGCAGCGCGGCCAGAAGCCCGACAATAAAGATCACAAATAGAACGATTGGATTCACCTTGACGCTTGTTTGGTTTTGCAAAGATTTCACCTTATTTTTTAATGTAATTTTTTTGTACAGGAGGGCTTGCATGATCAGCGTTCGTCCTTCGGCACATAAGCCGGTGCTTCATAACCCTCGACGCGCTGGCCTATGGGACAGTAGTCGTTGGGGATGGACACGCTCTTGTACGCCGGGCGGATGATGCGGCCGCCGGTCGTAAGCTCCTCTATGCGGTGGGCCGCCCAGCCCGGCATACGCGCGATCGTAAACATCGGCGTAAACAGATCCTCGGGTATGCCCAGCATCTCGTATATCAGCCCGGAATACATATCCACGTTGGCGCAGATCCTTTTCGCGCTGCCCTTGACCCTCGCGAACACCTCCGGCGAAAGCTTTTCGACCAGCTCGATGAGCTTAAATTTATCCTCGTAGCCCTTTTCCTTGATGAGCTTGGCGGCCTGCTCCTTGAGCAGGATAGTCCTGGGATCGGACACCGTGTAGACCGCGTGCCCCATTCCGTATACAAGGCCCGTGCCGTCTCCCGCTTCCCTGTTGATGATCTTCGCCAAAAAGGCGGCGACCTCGTCCTCGTCTGTTGTGTCGGTCACATTGCCGGTGATGCACTCGATCATTTCCTGCACCTTGATGTTCGCGCCGCCGTGGCGCGGCCCCTTGAGCGAGCCGATTCCGGCGGAGATAGCGGCGTAGGTATCGGTCAAACTTGACGTCAGAACGCGCGTGGCGAAAGCGGAGTTGTTGCCGCCGCCGTGCTCGGCGTGGAGGATCAGGCAAAGGTCGAGCAGCTTCGCCTCCTCATCGGTGAAGAACATGTCGGAGCGTATGGCGCCCAGCACGGTTTCGGCCGTGCGGTGATATGGATTCGTGGGATGGATATACATGCTCTGCCCATCGTAGTGGCGCCGTTTGACCTGATAGGCATAGCTCATGATGATCGGCAGCTGGGCGATGAGCTGGATGGACTGCCGTACCGTGTTTTCAATGGAGATATCCTCCGGGTTTTCATCGTAGGAGTAAAGCGCCAGCACCGCGCGTCCGAGCTTGTTCATGATGTTTGGCGACGGGGCTTTCATGATCATGTCCTCGATGAAATCCTCGGGCAGGTCCCGGCAGCTCGCGAGAATCTCGCAGAACATATCGAGCTGGGCCGTTGTCGGCAGTGTGCCGAACAGGAGAAGCCAGACCGTCTCCTCAAAGCCGAAGCGGTTTTCCTCCTGACAGCCCTTGACGATATCACAGAGGTCGTAGCCCCTGTAGATCAGGCGGCCGTCCCTGGGCACGCGCTCACCGTCGCTGACATAATAGCCGTCAACGCTGCATATTCTTGTAAGGCCGGCCATGACGCCTGTCCCGTCGGCGTTGCGCAGACCGCGCTTCACGTCGTAGCGCGTAAAGTCGTCAGGATTGATCTTGTTGTTTTTTTTCAGTTCCTCGCATAGAAATGAAAGGGAATCATTCGAGATCTTTGAAACGTAATTTGACATTTGGCACACCATCCCTTAATCATAAATTACATTATATTGTATACCAAACCGCATATAAAAGTCAAGTAAAATCTAACGGAGGTCATAAAAATGAAGATTTACGGCATCCTGCTTGTGCTCGTCACGCTTATTTTTATCCTGGCGCCGATCGCCGCCGTCGAAAAGGCCGGGGACGAGCCTGAAACGTCCCAAAGCGAAAGTATACCCGGCGTAAGCACGCAGCGTGACGGTCCGGCGGAGCAAGGCGCTTCCTATCCGAGTCCTGACGGCGGCGCTATAAAAGTGCTGCGCAGCTTCAGCGAAACCGTCGAAACCCTGTCCGAAACGGACTATCTGATCGGGGCGGTCGCAGCTGAAATGCCCGTGACCTATCACGCGGAGGCGCTTAAGGCGCAGGCCATAGCGTGTTACACCTATGCGCTGTACAACAAGTCGTTACAGGAAGCGGACCCGTCCGACTCACTGAAAGGCGCGCACCTGAGCGACTCGCCGTCCAGGCATCAGGGCTATCTGTCGCCCGCGGAACGCAGGGAAAAATGGGGCGACAAGGCCGACGCTTACGAGGACAGGATCAGATTGGCCGTCATGGAGGTGCAAGGCAAGGCGCTCACCTATGACGGCGCGTATATTATGGCGGCTTTCCACGCGCTGTGCCCGGGCAAGACGGAGAGCGCGAAAGTCGTCTGGGGCAAGGAATACCCATACCTGCAAAGTGTGGTCAGCGCGGGCGACAAGCTGTCCCCCGACTATTCCGACACGCTCGTTTTGACAAAGGCGCAGTTCGCGCAGCTGCTTTCATCCGTCCCGGGCGCGGAGTTCACGGGCGACGCGTCAAAGTGGGTGAGCGGCGCGGAAACGTCCGGCAGCGGCATTGTCACGTCTGTCAAAGTCGGCGGCGCAAAGGTGAGCGGCACGGACATCCGAACGGCGCTGGGGCTGCGCAGCGCAGCGTTCACCATAGACTACGCGGACGGGAGCTTCACCGTCAAAACGACAGGATACGGGCACTTTGTCGGGATGAGCCAGTACGGCGCGGATTATATGGCGCGGCAGGGGTTTACGTGGGAGGATATTGTGAGGCACTATTATATGGGTATTATGATAACAAATGTATAAAAAGCCCGCTCAACAGCTTCGGTTCAAACCACGTCGATTTCGGCGGCATAATCTCCCCCGCGTCCGCGATGTCAAACAAATCGTCGAGCGTGGTCGGGTACATGGAAAACGCCAGCCGCATATCGTCCGAGGCGCGCTTTTCAAGCTCACGGAGTCCGCGTATCCCGCCGACAAAGTCGATGCGCTTGTCGGTACGCGGATCGTTTATTCCCAGCACGGGCGCGATGAGGTTATTCTGCAAAATCGACACATCCAGCCGCGCCACGGGATCTTTTTCGTCGAAAGAGCCGGGCTTGGCCGCGAGCCTGTACCACTTGCCGTCAAGCAGCATTCCGAAGGTGTTCTTTTCAGTCGGCCTGTACGGGTCGCCCAGGCCCGATACCGCCGTCACCTCAAATTTTTCGCTTACCTGACTCAAAAACGCATCGGCGGTCAGGCCGTTTAAATCCCTGATCACACGGTTATAATCCATGATGGCAAGCTCGTTTTGCGGGAACAACACGGCTAAAAAGAAGTTGAATTCCTCATCCCCCGTGAAGCCGGGATTCGCGGCGCGGCGTTTCTGGCCAACCTTCACGGCTGAGGCGGCGCGGTGGTGCCCGTCGGCGATATACAGGCTGCCGGCCTGGGCGAACGCCCGCTCAAGCCGCACTATCGTTTCGCCGCAGTCAATGACCCACACGGCGTTGCCGACATTTCCATCGCTTACGAAATCGTATACAGGCGCGTGCCCGCTTTTCCACTCTGCCACCATGCCGCTGATCTCTTCTTGCTCGCGGTAGCAAAGGAAGATGGGGCCGGTGTTCGCGTCGCACACGTCCACGTGCCTGACGCGGTCGGCCTCCTTGTCGGCGCGCGTCAGCTCGTGCTTTTTGATGACGTTGTTCATATAGTCGTCGATGGACGCGCAGCCCACCAGCCCGGTTTGACTGCGGCCGTCCGTGGTCTGTGTATAAATGTATACGCAGGGCTTCGCGTCTTTCTTGCAAACGTTGTCGCGGACAAGCTTTTCAAGATTTTTGCGCGCCTTTTGATAGACGGCTTCGCTGTAGAGATCGGTTCCGGGGGGCAGGTCTATCTCCGCCTTGTCAACGCGCAGGAAAGAATGGGGATTGCCCTCGGCCATTTTCCTCGCTTCCTCGCTGTTCATGACGTCGTAGGGAAGCGCCGCGACCTCGGCGGCGAATTCGGGAAGCGGACGGATAGCCTGAAACGGTCTGAATACTGCCATATTTTTGTACTCCTTGTTCATATTTTACGTTGGTATTATATAACATGCGCAGTCTTTTGTCCAATATTATTTTTTTTAGTTGACAATGCGCGACTCATATGATATCATAATACATGGATTATTGATTCCTTTAATATGGAGGTTTGTTATAATGAAAATCAAGAAGCTCTTACCTGTCCTCATGGTGATCGCGGTGATGCTCTGCACGACGTTTTACGTCTCCGTCTCCGCCGCGGTAAGTCCTACGGCCACCGTCATCCCTGGCGGCCCTACCGGCACGACGAGGCCCGGGCCTACGGTCACCGTCGTTCCCACCGGGCCCGGCGGCACAACGCATCCGGGCGGCTCATATCCGTCAGGCGTCACTCCTACCTCATACCAGCCGACCACCGCGGAACCCGGCGGGAGCCAAACGCTCACGCCCGGCTCGACGACGGGCGGCCCCGCCACGACGAAGCCCGGCCAGACTGCGGAGCCTGACGACGGCAGCAAATCCCCTCAAACGGGCGACGGCGGAAAGTTGGTTGTGCCCGTATTCCTGATGGCGTCCTGTATGCTCGCAGGGGCGTTCGTCGGCATGAAGAAAAAAGCCGGAGAAGCATAACAGCGCAACGGCTGTCTGATTTGGTGTGCACACAACTATACATAAAGAAAGATCCTTCGGGGCGATTGCTCCTCGGGGCGTTGCTTGTGCGGCGCTTTTGAGCCGACGGCGGAGGGTCTTTTTTGTATGAAAGTCTATAATCTACCATTTGTGGAGGGTTTGATCACATGTCAAAAAAAAGCCAGGGCGATGAGCGTGAGGGTTCGCTGCGGAACACTATTATCGCCGTTTTACTGCTGATTTTGCTGCTGGCGTTCGGCTTTTTTATGTTCAGGCGTTACAGGGATTATCTCACCAAGTGGGATGCCGATAAATTTACCGTGTCCCAGACCTCCGAAAATATTGACGACCGCCCCGCGAACCCCATTGATTTTCCGGCGCTCTGGCAGGAAAACGGCGAGGTATACGCGTGGATAAGCATACCGAATACGGACATTGAGCAACCGATCCTGCAAAGCTTCATAAACGATCTGTATTACCTCGACCGCGACATCCACGGCAAAAAGTCAAAACTGGGCGCGATATTCACGCAGTCGCACAACCGGCTCGATTTTTCCGACCCGGTCACGGTGATCTACGGGCACCACTACAAATCGGGCGGCATGTTCTCCAATCTGCATTACTTCGAGGACAAGGCGTTTTTTGACGACAACGAATTTTTCTACATATACCTGCCCGGACGCAGGCTGACCTATCAGATCGTTTCAGCTTTCAAATATGACGACCGGCATATCCTGAACACTTTCGATTTCTCAAGACCCGAGGTCTTGGAGAGTTTTCACAAAACAGTCAAGGAACCGCTGTCACTACTGAAAAACGTCAGGGAAAGCGCGGAGCTTTCTCCCGGCGACAGGCTGGTGGTTTTGAGTACCTGCCTGCTAAATGGGGGCAACGGCAGATATTTGGTGAACGGAGTTTTGATGAACGATGAACGAACAAAATAATCGCAGCTACGACGATCGGCATAGCTCGTCACGCTCGCACAAAAGCGGCTCGCAGGGGGGAAACGGCGGGCACGGCGGTTCGCGCCACTCGGCGCATTCTAAAAGCGGTTCGCATCGTTCCTCCTCTCACGGGAGCGGACGGAGCCACCATAGCCGCAGTCCCGAGTACATTCAGGAGCGCCAAAAGGAGATTGAGCGGCTCGCGCAGAAATACGAGATCGTCGAGGATACGGACCGCAGCGGGGTTCAGGCAAAGGGCAAAAAAAAGAAGCGCAAAAAGAAAAAGCCGCTGTACGTAAGGATCATGCGGACGACGGCTATCGTTTTGGCGGTTCTTCTGATTTCAACGGCGGGCGTCTGGCTGCTGCTTAACAGTATCGGACGCTGGCAGTTGTCGGGCGATTCCACCGGCGTGGATGACAACAAATATGCCGCTACATACGACGAAGGCAAAACGCTGGTGTACAATGGCATCACATATAAGCTCAACGAAAATCTGATTTCAATCGCGCTGCTCGGCGTGGACAAAAAGGAGCTTGGCCTCGTCGCCAACCAGATCGGTACGGCAGGCCAGGCGGACACCATCATGATCGCCGTAATCGACGTCAAGACGGGCGACACGAAGATCATCAGCATCCCGCGTGACTCAATGACGGAGGTGAACCTGTACAACGTCAAGGGTGAATACATCGGCGTGCAAAACATGCAGATATGCCTGGCTTACGCTTACGGCAACGGCACGGACACAAGCTGCCAGAACGTTATTTCCTCCGTCGGGCGGCTTCTGTACGGTATGCCGATCCACCTGTACGCGGCTCTCGACTTGAGCGGCATCGCGGTGCTGAACGACGCTATCGGGGGCGTGACCCTGACAGCGCTTGAGACCTACGGTCGTTTCACGGCAGGCCGGACCGTGACCCTTGACGGGGAGGAAGCGGTACAGTACGTGCGGTACCGCGACCAGAAGAGGATAGATTCGGACGCGCTGAGACGCGACAGGCAGATCCAGTACGCGAGAACCTATGTCAGCAAGGCAACCCGGTACGCTGTGAGCAATTTCAACGTCGTTCCGACACTGTACAATACGGCGGTGAATTATTCTCACAGCAACGTAACGCTGTCGATGGTCACGTATTTCGCTACGACGTTCCTGGCAAAGGGCGTCAGCTTCGACCAGGTATACCCGCTCAGAGGCGAGGTTGTTATGGGCGAGGAGCTTGTGGAGTTCAATGTGGACGAGCGGCTGGCGTTTGAGACGGTGCTGGCGGTTTACTATAAGCCCGTCTAGAAACAAGCGGAAAAAAATTAAAATTCGCAGGGGACGGTTTATTATTCCGTCCCCTTTCTATTTGACTATAAACATCCTAACGCCTGATCCCTTTCACACTACTCCGCAGTTAGAAACATAGAAAAATCAAGCAAAAATCTATAATATATGGACTTTTGCGCAGAATTTTTCGTCATGTTTCTTACTGCGGAGTAGTGTTAGTGCCGCGATTTCCTCCGCATACCCCGGTATCTCATTCGGCGTCTCAAGCAAAAACGGCAGCTCCCGCAGCGCGGGGTGGTTGATGATCCGCTCAAACGCCGCCATGCCAATGCTCCCGAGCCCGATTTTTTCGTGGCGGTCTTTGTGGCTCGCGAACGGATTTTTACTGTCGTTTAAATGGATCGCCCTGAGCTTTGACAGGCCGATCACCGCGTCAAATTCCTCCAGCACACCATCGAGACCACCAACAATATCATAGCCCGCGTCATACACGTGGCAGGTATCCAGGCACACGCCGAGCTTATCGGACAGCTCCACTCGGTCGATGATCGCGCGAAGCTCCGAAAAGCTGCCGCCCACCTCCGAGCCTTTGCCCGCCATGGTTTCCAGCAGGACTGTCGTCGTCTGCTCCGCTTTCAGCACGCTGTTGAGCGCGCCGGCGATGAAGTCTATTCCGTTTTCGGTTCCCTGCCCGCCGTGGCTTCCCGGGTGAAAATTGTAAAGCTGCCCCGGTATGCGCTCCATGCGGGAGATGTCGTCGGCCAGCGTGTCACGGGCAAAGGCGCAGATCTTCGCGTCGGCGGAGCACAGGTTCAGCGTGTACGACGCGTGAGCGAGGATCACGCCGATGCCGTTCTCCGCCGCGAACTCCTGAAAAGCCGCCAGATCGCCCGTGTCAAGAGCCTTGGCGTTACCGCCGCGCGGGTTGCGCGTGAAAAACTGCATGGTGTTCGCGCCGATGGAAACGGCCTGCTCCGCCATAGCGCGGAAGCCGCCGGATATAGACAAATGGCAACCGATATGAAACATTCAACATACCTCAATATATCTTTTAAGGTTCTCCAGCCCAATTTCCAGCGCGGGCAGGTTGTCCTCCATGCCCTCGAATTCGATGCTGGCGAAGCCCTGGTAGCCCGCCGCCCTGAATGCCGAAAGGCACTGCGTCACGGGCACGTTCCCGTGCCCGACGATGGCGCCGCGCAGGTAGTTTCCGGCCCTCGTGCGGAACCAGCCCTGCCCGGGATCCGGCTCGCAGCCGCTTTTCACGTGAAAGTCCTTGACGTGGACGTGCCGCGCGAAATTGGCGACGCGCCCCACGGCCGTGACGGACGGATCGTCGGCGCAGAGGAAGTTGCCGATGTCCACTAAAAGGCCGAAGTTCTCATGCCCCACCGCCGAGACGAGCTGCTCGACGCGGACGCTGTCCTGACAGAAATAGCCGTGGTTCTCGACCATCGTGACGACGCCGAGCGTTTTGGCGTAATCGGTCACTCTGCGGCATCCGTCGGCGAGCAGAGGGAGCGCGTCGGCAAAGGTTTTGTACGTCTTTTCGGCGCCGCGCCAGCCGCCGGTCGCGTCGTGCCTCATGCCAAAGGCGCCGAGGATCTTCGCTATGTCGGCCTTTTGGCACAGGCGCTGCGCCTCGGCTTCGGCGCTTTCCGCGTTCAGAAAGTCCGCGCCGACCGTATAGTTGACAACGGGAAACGACAGCTTCTCGCTTTCCTCGCGTATCAGCGACGCGTAATCGGACTCGCTCATGTGATCGGGCGCGCGCAGGTCAGTAAATTCGATGCCGTCAAAGCCCATGTCTTTCGCGAGCCGGAGCAAATCGAGCTGGATTTTTCCGGTTTTGCTCATGTATTGGGAAAAGCTGTATGAGCTTACACAGGTTTTCATGGTATTTTTTCCTCCATAGGTGTAAATTATGCGGTGCGTTTTTTGTGGGCGAATAGGGTGGTCTGCCCTTTCATGTTGTTACGCCAGCTTCTCTTTCAAAAACGTAACCGCCTTGCGTATATCCTCTTCGGGCTCCTCCCCGACCTCGCGTTCAATCGTCAAAAAGCCCTTGAACCCAGTATCATCCAGTGCCTTCAGATACTCGTCCCAGTTGACCGAACCTTCGCCCAGCGGCACCTCCAAAAACGACGGCCCCGTGACGATATGGCTTTTCACCATGCCGTAAACGATCTCGGGATCCTTGTAAAACAGCTGCTTGCCGTCCTTTGCGTGGGTGTGGACGATGTAGTCGCGGAGGTTGTACACGGCCTGGGCCGGGTCGTCGCCCGTGACCATGACGAGGTTTGCGGGGTCGAGGTTAACGGCCACGCCTGTCGAACCCAGCGAGTCAAGAAATTCCTTTAAGACGGCGGAAGTCTCCGGGCCGGTCTCAACGGCGAAATGCGCGCCGATTTTGTCAGCGTAGCTCGAAAGCTCGAAGCAGGCCTCCTGCAAAATCTTGTAACGGTCTGCGTTTTTGTCGGCGGGCACGACGCCGATATGCGTGGTCACGACGTCGGTCCCAAGCTCCTTGGCCAGGTCGAGGATGCGCTTCGAGTATTCGATCTTCCCGGGATTATTTTCGGGGCGGGTAAAGCCGCCGCCGCCCAGGTCGCCGCACAGCGCGGCAATCACAAGCCCGTTGCCTTTGACAAGCTCGCGGAACTCCGCCCGCTTCGCGCCGACAAGCTCCTCGGGCGACATGTCGCCGCTGGTCGCGTAGACCTGAATGCCCTGCGCGCCGACGTCGGCGGCCTTTTTGACGGCGGACGCCATGTCGTCCGCGCGGAAGCTGTCAACGATTACGCCGATTGGAAAATGGTACATAAGAAAACCTCCGAATTTAGATTTTAGACAGTAGATGCTAGACGTGGTTAGGGAAAGCGAACGAGATTATATTAACAAATTTTATGAATTAACGCAAGGGGTATTTGCAAAAAAGGCAAAGTCGGCGTGCAAAAATATTAGACCTCCTCGGAAACTAGCCGCGAGCGGATAAACGAGGATTTTTTTCGTCCCGCAAGTAAAAAAGCGCAGGAATAATTTGTTTATTGCGAGCATTTTTTGCGCGGCAGGACGGAAAAA